>CAMLOR010000166.1 GCA_946481615.1 uncultured Aquimonas sp. | reverse complement strand
TCAGCACCAGCGTGATGGTCGCGCTGCCGCTGGCTTCGGCCGCGGCGGTGTAGGTGAGATCGCCGCTGCCGGCGTCGACGGCGGGACCGGCCGCGAACAGCGCCGGATTGGTGTTGCCCGTGACGGTGAAGCTCAGGTTCTGCACCTGATCGAGATCGCCGTCATCGATCGCCGTGGCCCAGGCCGCGAAGCTCTGCGCGCCGGCATCTTCGTCGCTCGCCACATCGCCGCCGCCAACGAAGCTCGGCGCGCTGTTCACGGCGTTCACGGTGATCGTGAAGGCCTGGCTCGCGCTCAGGTCGACGCCACCGTTGGCGGTGCCGCCATCGTCGCGCACCGCCACCGAGAAGCTGGAACTGCCGCTGGCGTTCGCGGCCACGGTGTAGCTCAGCGTGCCGTCCGCAGCGACGCTGGGGGCCACGGCGAACAACGCCGGATTGCCGATCGCGCTCACCTGGTATTCGGCCACCGACTGGCCGGATTCGTTGGCGGGACCCGCACTGAACGTGGCCCAGCCCGGAACGCTGACCGCACCGGAGCCTTCGTTCACCGTCGGCGGATCGACGGCCGTGAAGGACGGCGCATCGTTCACCGCGGTGATCGAGATGTCGAACTCATGGGCGGCCGACGTGTCGGTGCCGCCGTTGGCGGTGCCGCCGTCGTCCGTCAGCACCACCGTGATGGTCGCGCTGCCGTTGGCATCGGCGGCCGGCGTGAAGCTCAGATCGCCGGTGACGGCATCGACCGCCGGGCCGGACGCGAACAACGCCGCGTTGGTGTTGCCGGTCACCTGGAAAGAGAGCGACTGCGCTTGATCGGCGTCGCCGTCGTCGATGCCGGTGGCCCAGCCCGCGACGGTCTGCGCGCCGGCGTCTTCCAGCGCGGAGGCGTCGCCGCCGCCGGTGAAGACGGGAGCGTCGTTCACGGCGTTCGCGGTGATCGTGAAGCTCTGCGTGGCGCTGGTGTCGATGCCGCCGTTGGCGGTGCCGCCGTCGTCCTGCACGGCGACGTCGAAGCTGGCGCTGCCGCTGGCATCGGCCGCCAGCGTGTAGGTGAGCGTGCCGGCCGCATCGACGGCGGGGCCGGCGGCGAACAGCGCGGGCGCCGACACGTTCGTCACGTGATAGGCCAGCACGGCCTGCGAGGCTTCGTTGGCCGGACCGGCATCGAACGTGGCCCAGCCCGCGACGCTCTGCGCGCCCGCGCCTTCGTTGACCGCCGGGGGGTTGGCCGCGGTGAAGGAAGGCGCATCGTTGACGGGCGTGATGGTGATCGACACGGTTGCCGGCGTCGAGGTCTGCGTGCCGTTGGACACCGTGAAGGTGAAGGAATCGCTGCCGTTCTCGTCGGCGTTCGGCGTGTAGGTCACGCTGGCCGAGCTGGCGTCGATCGGCGTGATGGCGCCGAGCGTGCCGAGCGTCGGCGAATCCGCAATCTGGAAGGTCAGCGGTGCGTTGTTCGGATCGCTGCCCGTCAGCGTGATCGCGACGTTGCCGTCTTCCAGCACGCTGGCGGACGTCGCGTCGGCCACCGGCGGGTTTTCGAGATCGGTGACATCGACGCGCACGTAGCCGTTCGGTCCCTGCGTCGTGACGTAAAGCGCGCGCAGGTCGATCGCGGCCTGGCCGCCGCTGTCGCCGGCCGCATCGCCGTTGCCCGTGACGCCGGCCCAGTCGCCGACCTGCCCATCGACCACGATGGCCACGGCCCAGGCCGAGCCCGCGATCAGCAACAGCGAGAGCATCAGCAGATGGCCGCGCCGGCGCAGCGCGCGCCAGGCCACGGCCGCGAGCACGACGCCGAGCAACGCGAGGGCGAATACGCCCGCGGTCGGGATCGTGATCGGCGTGACGCCGCCCGGGATCGTGCCCTTTGCGCCCTTGGTGAAGACGGTCGCGATCAGGCCGTCGCTGGCGGTGCCGCTGCTGGCGACCACCGCCAGCACTTCGCGCGGCGAAGGCGTGGGACCCACGACGCCGACCGGCATCTGCACCTCGAAGGTGTCGAGCCCGCCAGGCACCGTGTTGAGGCCCACCGCCGAGGTGGAAGCCACCGCGGTCGCTGCGCCGAACACGTTGTTCGAGCAGTCGGCGCGCGTGAAGGCGCCGACGCTGGGCGTGGCGCCGCCGGTGACGGTGGCCTGCAGCCGCCACTTCACGTGGTCGACGGGCCCGGCCGGCGTCTGCACCGTACAGCCGTTGCTGTTGGTGTTGCCGACGTAGAAGGTGTACGTGTAGGTCTGTGCCTCGGCGGCCGCGAACGCGGAAACGCCCAGCACGAGCGCGACGAAGCGCGCAAACAGCCTTGCCATGTGAACCCCCTGGAACCTCAGCGGTGCATTCCCCCGCGCGCCTGCGGCGCGCGGACTAAGACTTCAGCAACGTGGAAAGCGTGTACGCGAACTGCGTCCGTGCGGTGACAGCGGTGGAGCGGATCAGACGCTCTCGATCCGGAAAGCGAGGCAATCGAAATCGCGCGGCACGCCGGCGGCGAGCGGCGCCGCGGCGTTGCCGCCATGGGTGAGGCCTTGCGGCGACGCCGGCCGGCCGTCGCGGCGCGGGCCGAGCAGGGCGTAATGCCCCGGCGTCAGCAGCGGTAGGCCGAACGAGGTGAGCGCGCAGGTTTCGCGCGTGCAGGCCGCGGCCGCATCGAGGCGGTAGTCGAGCGCGAAGCCGCGCATGCCCGCGCGCGGCGCGACGAACGCGATGCGCTGGCCGGTCGAAGCGCGCGGCCCGTTGCTGAACTGCCAGGCCAGGAACGGCGCGGTGCCGCCGTCGGGATGATCGAACAGGGCGCTCAGCCACAGCTCGTGCAACACGGGCGCGCCTTCCGCGCGCTGCAGCCCGTCGATGTGCAGGCGCAGCGTGTCGGCGCCGCAGTCGGCGGCGCTGCACGCGGCGTGCGGGAAGAAATGCGCGCCGGGTTCGCCGCTGCTGCGCAGCAGGGTGAAGCGGTTGTGCGCCGGCGCGGCGAAGGCCTCGGCGGCGGCGTGCGCCGCGGCGGGCAGCAACGCCGCTGCGCCCAGCGTGCCGGCTCCTTGCAGGAACTGTCGACGTTGCATGTGATGCTCCTCAACCGCGCGGCGGGAACACGCCCTGCAGGGCGATGTTGAAGTAGAAGGTCAGATACGGCATCAGGTTGTTGTGCGGCTGGTCGCCGCCGGCCGGCGCCAGGCTCTCGGCCGCCATCATCACCAGACTGCCGTTGCCCGGCTGGTAGGCGGTGGCACCGGTCGACTGCGCCAGGCTCATCGCCGGCCCCGGCGCGAAAATGTCGCCCGGGTCCTGCGAGGCCCGCAGCGTGTGCGAGTGCGAGGGAATCTCCGACTCCAGCAGTGTCACCGTCTCGCTGCCGCCGGTCTCGCCCAGGTCGTGCAGGCTCAGCCCCGGGCCCTGCCCCGGATGCATCGGCGCCCGCCCCTGCAGGTCCGGCAGCGCGAAGTTCGATTTGCCGTTGCCGCCGTAGGTCGTGCCCAGCAGCGAAAACAGCGCCGTGTTCTGCGACAGCGGCAACAACTGGCCGTCGCACCACGCCCAGCCGCGCGGCGCGAAGTTGAACGGAAAGATGCGGATCTCGGCAACGAAAGGATCGGCCATGGTCGGATGCCTTCAGGTCGGAGACGGGAAAATGCCGAACAGCGAAATGATGAAGTCCACGCACAGGTACGGCTGGAAGTTGGTGTGCGGCTGGCTGCCGCCCACCGGGCCCACCACCGCCGGATTCAGGCTCAGGTTCGGCGCATCCGCGATGTAGGGCATGATCGTGCCGTCGGTCTGCGCCAGCACCGAGCCCGCCGGCGCCGTCGAGTTGCCCGTGCCCGCCGTCGCCAGCAGCGGATGGCTGTGCGCCGGAATCTGGCTCGCCGTCAGCGTGATCTCCTCCGCCCCGCCCGTCTCCGCCAGGATGAAACCGTTGCCCTGGTGGATCGGGATGCGGCCGCGCAGGTCCGGCAGCGCGAACGTGCTCTCGCCGTCGCCACCATAGGTCGTCCCGATCAGCTGGAACAGCGTTTCGTTCTCCGAGATCGGCAGCAGCTGCCCTTCGCAGAACATCCACCCGGCCGGCGCGAAGTTGCCCGCGAACATGCGGATCTCACCCACATAAGGCTGAGCCATCGTCGTTTCCTCAGGTCGGACTCGGGAAGATGCCCTGCAACGCAATGCAGAAGCTCAGGGTCAGGAACGGCTGCATGTTCAGGTGCGCCTGGCTGCCGCCCGTGTTCGTGATCGATGCCGGGTTCATCGTCGTCAGCGCCGCCGGCGAGTGGTACAGGTTGTTCACCGGCCCCAGGAACGCATTGGTCGGGATCGCCACCGTCCCGGTCGACAGCGACGAGGCCTGCACCACGTGCGTGTGCGTCGGCAGCTCCGCGATCGACAGCGTGTGCGCCGGCTCGCCCCCGCGCTCGCCCAGCGTATGCCCCGAGCCCACGTGGATCGGCGTGCGCCCGCGCAGGTCCGGCAGCGCGAAGTTCACCCGGCCATCGCCGCCGAAGGTCGTCCCCAGCAGCGAGAACAGCGCCTGGTTCTGGTTGATCGGCAGCAGTTGTCCGTTGCACAGCGCCCAGCCCTTGGGCGCGAACACGAAACTCATGATGCGGACCTCGGACAGGAACGGTTCGGCCATTTCGTTCTCCAGAAGATCGTTGATCCCGTGCGCGTCATCTCGCGCCTGGCCCGGCGCGCACACTTCGCGCGCCGGGGTGATTCATCCGCTCAGGGCTGCGGGCACGCCGCGCCGCCCGTGAAGCCGCCGCCGAGGCCCGACGTGGCCGCCTGGCCGACGCCGCTGTTGCGCGCCTGCTCGAACGCGACCACCGCACCGGTGTCGAAAGCGCCGCCGCCGTAGCCGGGCAGCCGCACCGTCGTGGACTGGCGATGGCGCAGACGGAAGTCCGGACCGCCATCGTCGCCCGAGCCGGCCAACGTGTTGGCGAGAGCGCCGGCACCGCCGAGGTCATAGCAGATCGCGTAGCTGTCGCCCGGCGACACGCCGCCGTTGAGATGCGCGCCGTTCTTGATGAAGGCCAGGCTGCCCGGCGCCGACACCGTGTTGCCGGTGACGGTGGCGTTGAACGCACCGCTGCCGATGATGCCGCTGCCGCCGGCCTGGGTGAACACGCCGAAGTTGGCGTACTGGCTCACGGTGTTGTCGCGGATGGCGATCGTGTGCGTGCCGCCGAAGTCGTGCAGCACCGAGATCGCCGAACCTTCGGCCGAACCGGAGTCGGCGACCGACGCCAGGCCCACGGCGTTGGCCTCGATCGTGCCCGAGAACGCGCCGGAGCCGCCCAGCTTGTTGACCGCCAGCGCCGAACCGCGGGCGCCGCGCAGCGTGTTGCCGATCACGTCGAAGGTGATGCTGGCATTGATGTCGTCGCCGGGCGCCGCCGTGCCGTTGTTGTTGCCGCCGAAGATGCGCACGCCGCCGCCGCCGGGCACCGCCGCCACGCCGGTGTTGCTCACGGTGTTGTTGCCGAACACCACGTCGTTGGCGGTGGAGCCGTTGGCGGAGAACTGGAAGTGATCGCCGACCGCGTAGGTGAAGTCGTTGTCCTGCACCGTGGCATTGATCACGGCCGTGTTCAGCGTCTCGATCAGCAGGGCGTCGCTGCCCGTGGCCGGATTCATGGCACCGAAGGTCGTGCCCGTCACCGTGAGGCGATCGAGCAGCCCGGCGCTGTTGACGACCTGCATGTTGTGTTCGACCGAGCCGCTGATCGACGAGTTGGTCACCGAGGCCGTGCCCGTGAGTTCGTTGAAACGCACGCTGCCCTCGTCGGCGCCGGCATCGCTGCCGTTGGTGCCGCCGACCACCGAGTCGGCCAGGGCGAAATTGACGACCGACGTGCCGCGGATGGCGAAGTCGGTGTGATCGTTGATCTGCATGCGCGAGAGCGAGACATCGCGGGTGTTGCTCAGCAGCACGCCGGACGCGCCGTTCTGGATCGTACCGCCGCTGCCGGCGGTGCCGCTGCCGGTCACCGTCAGGCCGCCCGCGCTGCCGGTCGAGGCCAGCACGATGCCGCTTCCGGCGCCATTGCTGCTGATGCTCAGGAACGTCAGATCGTTCGCACCGATCGCGGTGTTGGCGACGTTGAGTGCGATACCGGTGCCGGAGGCGATCGTGTTGCCCGCACCTTCCACCGTGACCGCCGCCGCACCGTTGATCGCGTTGAAGCCGGCGCCGCTGCTGGTGGCGATGGCGAGCCCGCCGCCGGTGAAGGCGATGCTGGCGCCGTCGTTGTTGTCGAGCGTCACGGCGGCGTTCGCGCCGGTGGCGAGCGTCTTGCCCGCGCCGGAGAACGTCAGCGTGCCGGCGTCGCGGTTGGCGACGTCGATGCCGGCGCAGGCGCCGCTGCAATCCAGCGTGCCCGACAGCGTGACGCTGCCGGTATCGGTGGCTGCCGCCACGCCGTTGAGTTCGACCAGGTTGCCCGCGCTGCTCTTGATGATGTCGCCGGCATAGCTCGTGACCGCGAGCGAGCCGCTGCCGAGGAAGGCGACGCCGCTGTTGCCCTCGAGGGAGCCGGTGCCGAAATCGAAACTGCCCGGGCCGGCGAGATCGGCGAGCACGATGCCGTTGGCGCCGCCGCTCGAACTGGTGCTCGAGAAGCTCACGCCGGCGGCGCTGGCGCTGGAGCCCGCGATGTTCACGCCGCCCGCGCTCGAGGCCGCGCTCGATTCGGCGATGGTGACGCCGTTGGTGCCGCTGATCGACACCGCGTCGCTGCTGCTGCTCGACAGCGCCACGCCGCGCATCACGGCGTTGTGCGCGGCGGCCATGGTGATGCGATCGAGCACGGGCCGGTCGGCCTCCTGCCCGGTCAGCACGGGCCGCGCATCGAGCGCGCCGTTGGCGGGGACCGTCACGCCGAACACCGTGTCGAACGCGCCGCTAGCGCCCTCGCCGATCAGATGCTCGCCCGCGTTGAAGCCGTGCGCCGCGCCGGGATGATTGCCGGCGAACACGAAGATGCGGTCGTTGCTGCCGCGTGCGGCCGGCAGTTCCGACACCGAAGCGTAGGGATCGTTGAGACCGCCGTCGCCACCCGGCGCGGCGTTGTCGTCGACGAAGTACAGCTCCGGCCCGGTGATGTTGAAGGTCACCGTGGTCGGAGCACTGCACTGTTGCGGCGCGGCGGGCGCGCCGTCGTCGCAGACGCGGTACTGGAAGCTGCCGGCGCCGCTGTAGCCGCCCGGC
>CAMLOR010000165.1 GCA_946481615.1 uncultured Aquimonas sp. | reverse complement strand
CTGCGGCGTGTTCGCCACCGGGAACAGCTTGCGCGTGGCCTTGTTCACGCCCACGTCGGTGGCCTGCGCCGAGAGGATCACGGCGATCAGCAGTTCGAACGGCGTGGAATATTCGAGTTCGGTGGTCGGATGCGGATTGAGTTCGCGCAGGCGGCGGAACAGTTCGGCGCGGTCGGCGGGCTTCACGGGCGGGCGATCCGGTTCTTGAGGGCGATCAGCAGCGCGAGCAGCACGAAGGCGCCCGGCGGCAGCACGGCGAGCAGGAAACCGCTGCCGGCGAAGCGCATTTCGAGCGCGGGCCAGCCGAGCAGGGCGCCCGCGCCGGCGAACAGCGTGCCCTGGCCGAGGGCTTCGCGCAGCGCGCCGAGCACGAACAGCACGCCGAGGAAACCCAGTCCCACCGCGAAGCCGTCGAGCGCCGCACGCGCCGGCGGATTGCGCGAGGCGAAGGCTTCGGCGCGCGCCATGATCGCGCAGTTGGTGACGATCAGCGGCAGGAACAGGCCGAGCACCGCGTGCAGCGCCGGAAGCCAGGCGTGCATCGCCAGTTCGATGGCGGTGACGATGGCGGCGATGATCATGACGAAGGCGGGGATGCGCACTTCACGCTGGGTGAGGCCGCACAGCGCGGAGATCGCCGCGTTGGTGGCGGTGAGGGCGAGCACGGTGGCCAGGCCCAGGCCCAGCGCGTTCACCGCGTTGGTACTGACGGCCAGCAGCGGGCACAGGCCGAGCAACTGCACGAGCCCCGTGTTGGCGCTCCACAGTCCGGCTTCGACGATGCGCGCGGCTTCAGTTTTCGGGGGCATCGGGATGCTCCAGCGTGCTGCCGGGCGACGCGGCGTGGAGCTGCGCGCCGTGTCTGGCCACATAGTCCAGCACGCGCCGCACCGTCCGCACCACCGCGCGCGGCGTGACGGTGGCGCCGGCGAACTGATCGAACTCGCCGCCGTCGCGTTTCACTTCCCAGCGTTCGCGCGCCGGATCGGCAAGCGAGCGGTGGGTGAAGGCCTCGATCCAGTCCGACTTGCGCGCCTCGATCCAGTCGCCCAGCCCCGGCGTTTCGCGATGTTCGGTGATGCGCACGCCGAGGATGCGGCCTTGCGCATCGACGCCGACCAGCAGGCGGATCGGCCCCGCGTAGCCATCGGGTGCCACCGCTTCGAGCACCAGCGCCGAGGGCGTGCCGGCGCGCCGTGCCCGCCATGCGCGCAACGGTTCCGTGCTGCCTAGCCAGAGTGGCGCACGCAGCGCGATCTCGTCCGTCAGGGGATCGTTGTCGTGCAGCGAGGCGGGCAGGACGATCGCGAGTGCCGCCAACTGCGCACGGCGGTTCTCTTCGGCGATGCGCTCCTTGGTGAGCGCATGGGTGCCGGCCAGCAACACCGCTGCCAGCAAGGCGCAGGCCGCGAGCAGCAGGGCCGCGCGCGCGACGGGATTCATTGCGATGCCTCGCCGTAGTAGCGCGGCCGCGAATGCAGATCGATCCACGGCGCGGCGCAGTTCATCAGCAGCACGGCGAAGGCGACGCCATCGGGATACGCGCCCCAGCGCCGGATCGCCAGGGTGACGACGGCGACGCCTGCTCCGAAGACCCAGCGGCCGCGCGGCGTGGTGCAGCCCGTCACCGGATCGGTGGCGATGAAGAACGCGGCCAGCATCAGCGCGCCGGAGAACACGTGCTGCAATGGGAACGGATGCACGTCGGCATCGGCCAGCCAGAACGGCAGCGTGAGCAACACCGTCGTGCCGACAGTCGCGACCGGGATCTGCCACGGGATCACCCGCTTCCAGATCAGGAACAGCCCGCCCAGCGCGATCCCGTTCGCGATCCATTCCCAGCCGCGGCCGCCGAAATCGCCGAACAGCGGATCATTGCGGATTTCGTGCAGTGTCAGCCCCTGCGAGGCGAGGTTGCGCACGGTATCGAGCGGCGTGGCTTGCGCGACGGCGTCCCAGCCCGGCGGCGGCTCGAGGCCGAGGAAGATCGCGCCGAGCGTGGCATCGAACGCCACGCCGCCCTCCGGCGGCAGCCAGCGCGAAAGCTGCAGCGGGAAGGAAAGCAGCACCACCGCGTAACCGGCCATCGCCGGGTTGAACAGGTTGTGCCCCAGGCCGCCGTAAAGCTGCTTGGCGAACACGATGGCCGCGACCATGCCGATGGCCGCGATCCACCACGGCGACAGCGGCGGAATGCACAACGCGAACAGCACGGCGGTGACGGGCGCGCTGAGATCGGTGAGGAAGGTGCGCTTGGGCACGCCGCGCAGATGCAGCATCGCTGCCTCGAGTGCGAGCGCGAAGGCGGTGGCGAGCGCGATCTGCACGAGGATGCCGGCGCCGAAGTACCACACGTGTGCGGCGATGGCCGGCACCAGCGCGAGCAGCACGAGCGCCATCACGCGCTGCACGCGGTTGGGCGGGGGAATGTGCGGCGCTGGCGCGGTGGGGAAGGTGCGGGTCACGGGCGGCCCCCATCCCGGCCTTCCCCCGCGAGCGGGGGAAGGGGCAAAGCGCGGCACGGCAATCCTCCTTCCTCCTCAAGCGGGGGAAGGGGCCGAGCGCGGCACGGCAATTCTCCTTCCCCCGCTTGCGGGGGAAGGCCGGGATGGGGGCATGCCACAGCGCTCACTCCTCCCCCCGCTTGCGCGCCTTCGCCCGCTCCAGCGCCGCCTGCACCGCCGAGGAAGCGCTCGCCTTGCGCTCCTCCTCGCGCATCGCGCGCTCCAGCGCCAGACGCGCCAACCGCTCGTTGCGCGCCTCGAATCGCTCGCGCGAGGCCTGAGCAGCGGCGGTCGCATGCACGTGTTCGCGCGCAGCCACCTTGCCGAGCCGGAACTGCTCGGCAAGCGGCAACTGGCTGGGACACACCAGATCGCAGCAACCGCACTCGATGCACGCCATCAACCCGTGCTCGAGCGCGCGTGTCTCATCGCCCGCGCGCAGGAAAAGATGCAGTTGCTGCGGCAACAGGCTCGCAGGACACGCGCGTGCACAATCGCCGCAGCGGATGCAGGGCACGGTGGAGGCGCTGCGCCGCACTTCGCCGGCGCCAAGCACCAGCACGCAGTTCGTGCGCTTGTCGACGGGCGCGCCATCGTCCGGCAACGCGGTTCCCATCATCGGCCCGCCGATCAGCAGGCGCGCCGCGTGCTCCGTGTATCCGCCAGCCTGAGCCACCAGGTGCGCGATCGGTGTGCCGAAGGCGACTTCGTAGTTGCACGGCGACGCTACGCCCGGTCCGGTGACGCTCACGATGCGCGACACCAGCGTTTCGCCGTGCGCCACCGCGCGCCACGCCGCCGCCGCGGTGCCGACGTTGTGCACGATCGTGCCCAGATCGCGCGGCAATCCGCCGGCCGGCACCTGCTCGCCGGTCAGCGCTTCGATCAACTGGCGCTCGCCGCCTTCGGGGTAGATCGTGGGCACCACGGCGATTTCGATGTCGACGCTGTCGCCGAGCGCGCTGCGCGCCGCGGCGAGCGCCTCCGCCATGCGATCTTCGATCGCCAGCAGCACGCGCTGCGCGCCCACGGCACGCGCCAGCACGCGGCCACCCTGGACGACTTCGTGCGCGCGTTCGCGCAGCAGCGCATCGTCGCAGGCGATCCAGGGCTCGCATTCGGCGCCGTTGAGGATCAGCAGCCTGCGGGGGTGCGCGAGCTTCTCGGCCGTGGGGAAGGCCGCGCCGCCGAGGCCGACGATGCCCGCCTCGGCGATGCGCGCGACGATGTCCGCGGGCGCGCAGGATTCCCAGTCCAGTGGCGGCAATCGATGGTCCGACGCATCCGAAGGATCGACCTCGATCACCACCCTGTCCTCCGCACGAAGGACGATGCCACTCGCAGGCGCATGCACGTGCGCGCTGCGCTCGCCCTGCGCTTCACCGATGCGTTCGCCGCGCCGCACGCGCTGGCCCGGCGCGACGCAGGCAACGGCCGGTTCGCCCGCATGCTGCGCCAGCGGCACGAACAACCGCTCCGGCAGCGGGCAGGGCACGATCCCGCGCGCCGTCGATTCGGCCTTGTGCGCCGGCAGGCGCAGGCCGCCGTGGAAGCGTCGCGGCTGCACGGCGGCGACGGGTTCAGCGGCCCGTGAACACGGCCTTGCGGCGCTCGAGGAAGGCGCTCGTGCCTTCGCGCATGTCGGCGGTCGAAACGCACACCGCGAAGGCCTGCGTCTCGTAATCGAGACCCTGCTGGAGCCCGCATTCGCCACCGACGATCACGGCATCGAGGATGCCGCGCAGCGCCTGCGGGGCGGAGTTGGCCAGCTGTTCCGCCAGCGCCATCGTTTCGCTTTCGAGCGCTTCGGGCGCCACCACGCGATTCACCACGCCCAGCGCCAGCGCGCGCTGCGCATCGATCTGCGCGCCGGTGAGGCACAGTTCCAGCGCGGCGGCGCGGCCGGCCAGGCGCAGCAGACGCTGCGTGCCGCCGAAACCCGGCAGCACGCCGAGATTGATCTCGGGCTGGCCGAACTTCGCCTTCTCGCTGGCGATGCGCAGGTGGCAGCACATGGCCAGTTCCATGCCGCCGCCCAGGGCGAAGCCGCCGATCTGCGCGATCACCGGTTTGCCCAGGTGTTCGACGCGCAACATCATGTCCTGTCCGTGCTTCGAGAAATCGCGCGCCTGCACCGGCGAGAGCTGCGCGAGTTCGGCGATGTCGGCGCCGGCCACGAAGGCCTTGGGCCCGGCGCCCGTGAGCACCACCACGCGCACCGAGTCGTCGTTGCGGGCCAGCCAGAAGGCCTGGTCCAGCTCGGTCAGGGTTTCGCGGTTCAGGGCATTGAGCTTGTCGGGCCGGTTGATGGTGACGACGCGCACGGCGCCGCGGTCTTCGACGAGCAGGTTGCGGAAGGCCATGGAAAAACTCCGGCGAAGGGCTTCGAATCGGCGGATTCTAGCGTGCGCGGAACTTCGCTCCCGCGGCCCGGTCATTGGCCTCCGGCGCGCGGTCCGGGGCCCGCCGACCTCAGTGGTGATTCAGGCGGGCCGCGGGTATGCTATCGCGCCTTCACGCGGCCGCCCCGCAACAGCTCGCGGCCGGCGCCAGGCTTTCCCCAGGAGAATCCCTAATGAAGTTGCGCTTCACCGTCGCGCTGTTCGCGGCATTGACCACGGGCGCCGTGCTGGCGCAGGACACCTCCACCGAGAAGGGCAAGCTCAGCTACGCCATCGGTTACGAGATCGGCCGCGATTTCACCGAGAAGAAGATGGACGTGGATCTGAACACGGTCATCAAGGCGATGCAGGACGGCTACGCCAAGAAGAACCCGACGGTGCCGGCCGAACAGATGCGCACCTCGCTCGAGAACATGCAGAAGAAGATGCTCGAGTCGGCCAAGGCCGAATTCGACAAGGTGGCCGCCGAGAACAAGCGCAAGTCCGACGCCTTCCTCGCCTCCAACAAGGGCAAGACCGGCATCACCGCGCTGCCCTCGGGCATCCAGTACCGCGTGATCGAGGCCGGCAGCGGCCCGAAGCCGACGGCCGCTTCCGAGATCAAGCTGCACTTCCGCGGCTCGCTGAGCACCGGCCAGGAATTCGCCAACACCTACCAGGGCAACCAGCCGGTGACGATGAGCATCGCCGATGCCCCGATCCCGGGCCTGAAGGCCGTGCTGCCGATGATGCCGGTGGGTTCGCGCTGGGAAGTCTTCCTGCCGCCCGCGCAAGCCTACGGCAACTCGCCGCGCTCGCCGATCGGCCCCGAGCAGGCCGTGGTCTTCGACGTGAAAGTCGTCGAGATCACCAAGCAGTAATCGGCAGGGGCCGGGACGCGAGTCCCGGCCCTTCGCTTTTCGGGCGCATGTTCGGATCGACCTACAAAGCCGTCCTCAGCCCCTGCGTGGGGATCTGCGCGCTCGACACCGAAGGCTTCTGCGAGGGCTGCCATCGCACCGCGGGCGAGATCGCGCGCTGGTCGCAGATGAGCGATGACGAACGCCTGCGCCTGATGACCATGGTCCTGCCCGAGCGCGAGGCCGGCCGCGCGTGACGCGCGCGCCCCTGCTCGACGATCTGGCCGCGCTGCGGCGCGCCTTGCACCCCCTGGACGCGCCGCCTGCCGGCCCCGCCTGGAACCTGCAGGAGCTGGGCGACCTGTTTCCGCCCGAGCGCGAACGCATCCAGGCCGCCGTGCTGGTGGCGCTGGTGCCGCGCGGCGAAACCACCGCCGTGCTGCTGACGCGCCGCACCGAAACCTTGTCCGCGCATGCCGGCCAGGTGAGCTTCCCGGGCGGCCGCATCGATCCGGGCGACGCCGACGCCGTGGCGGCCGCGCTGCGCGAGGCGCACGAGGAAGTCGCGCTCGCTTCCGAGCTGCTGGAGCCCCTGGGCTACCTCGATCCCTTCGACACCATCACCGGCTTCCGCGTGCTGCCCGTGGTGGCGCGCCTGGCGCCGGACTACGTGGCGGTGCCCAACCCGGCGGAAGTGGCCGATGCCTTCGAGGTGCCCATCGATCCGCTGCTGGCCGGCACCCATGTCGAGCGTTGCGCCACGCAGTTCGCGGGCCGGCTGCGGCATTACTGGGAGTACCGCCAGGGTCCGCACCGCATCTGGGGTGCCACCGCTTCGATGCTGGTGAACCTCGGACGGCGACTTGGCGCGCAAATCCCCGACGGCTAATCTGCGAAAATCCCTGTAATCGTTTCACGGAACCCCCGATGCATTGGCGCACTTTGGTAGCGGCCGAGGACCTGGCCGCGAATCTCTCGCACCCGGAGTTGGTGCTGGTCGACTGCCGTTTCGACCTGCGCGATCCGGGCGCCGGCGAGCGCGCCTATCTCGCCGGGCACATCCCGGGCGCGGTGTACGCGCACCTGGACCGCGATCTTTCCGATCTTTCCCGCCCCGGCCGCGGCCGCCATCCGCTACCCGAAGCCGACGCCTTCTGCGCCACGCTGGGGCGCTGGGGCATGACGCCGCGCCACCAGCTCGTGGCCTACGACGCCGGCGATTCCGCACACGCCGCGCGCCTGTGGTGGATGCTGCGCCTGCTCGGCCACGAACGCGTGGCGGTGCTCGACGGCGGCCTGGCCGCCTGGGTGAGCCGCGGCGGGTTGCTGGAACAGGCCATTCCGCGTCCGCGCCCCGGCAAGTTCACCGGGCGCTTCGACGTGCGTTCGATGGCCTCCACGGCCGTCGTCGCCGCACGCATGGCCAGCGGCAACGGCAAGTTGATCGACGCGCGTGCCGAGGAACGCTTCCGCGGCGAGATCGAACCCATCGACCGCGTGCCCGGCCACAT
>CAMLOR010000164.1 GCA_946481615.1 uncultured Aquimonas sp. | reverse complement strand
ACAACATCCTGCGCCCCGACACCAACGTCGAGAAACTCGCCACGCTCAAGCCCGCTTTCGACAAGACCTCGGGCAAGGGCACGCTCACGGCCGGCAACTCCACGCCGCTCACCGACGGCGCCTCCGCGGTGCTGCTGGCGAGCGACGAGTGGGCCGCGGCGCGCGGGCTCAAGCCGCAGGCATATCTCGTCGATGCGCACGTCACCGCGGTCGACTTCGTGCACGGCGAAGGCCTACTGATGGCGCCGGCCTGGGCCGTGCCGCAGATGCTCAAGCGCAACGGGCTCACGCTGCAGGATTTCGATTTCTACGAGATCCACGAAGCCTTCGCGGCACAGGTGCTGTGCACGCTGCGCGCGTGGGAGAGCGAAACCTTCGGGCGCGATCGCCTCGGTCTCGACGGCGCCTTCGGCAGCATCGATCCGGCCAAGCTCAACGTGGTCGGTTCGTCGCTGGCCTACGGCCATCCGTTCGCGGCCACCGGCGCGCGCATCGTCGCGACGCTGGCGCGGTTGCTCGAGGAGAAAGGTTCCGGCCGCGGGCTGATCTCGATCTGCACCGCGGGCGGCATGGGCGTCACCGCCATCCTCGAACGCTGACGTCGTTCCCGCGCAGGCGGGAGCCCAGGTGCGCTGACGTCATCCCCGCGCAGGCGGGGACCAGGTGCGGAGCCTCGCACGACGAAGCGCGCGGCACCTGGATTCCCGCCTGCGCGGGAATGACGGTTTACTCGAATCCGCCGGTCTTCGGCCCACCGAACACGGTGTCGAACCCGGTGCCGGTGACGCGCACCGGCGCCGGAACCGTGTGCGTGCCACCGATCTGCCCGTCGCCGAGCTGGCCGAAATTGCCGGCGCCCCAGCACCACACTTCGAGCGGCTCGACCCGGATGCGTGCACAGGTGTGGGCGCCGCCCGCCGCGAGCGCGGTGGCATCGCCGATGCCGATCACGGTGCTGGCGGTGAAGCTATCGGCCGGTGCCTGGCCGTTGCCGACCGCGCCTTCGAAGTTGTAGCCCCAGCACTTCACCGCGCCGCTCTCGAGGATGGCGCAGGTGTGGTTGTCGCCGGCGTCGATCGCGGCCGCCGCCCCGCCCAGATCGAGCACCGCCACGGGCGCGGGCTGGATGTCGTCGTCGCCGTTGCCCAGGCGGCCGCGGCCGCCCGCGCCCCAGCACAGCACGCTGCCGCCTTCGATCAGCGCGCAGGCGTGATAGGCACCGGCCGTGATGTCGACGGCTTCGGTGATGCCGGAAACATCGGCCACGCTCGTCACACCGGGATCCGGATTGGTGACGCCGCGGCCGAGCTGGCCGGCGTCGTTGCGGCCCCAGCACTTCACCTTGCCTTCCACGATCACGCAGACGAATTCGCCGCCCACCGCCATCGCCGTGGCGCCGGCGACGTTCGCTGCCGTGGCACCCGCGCTGTCGGTCTCGACCAGCTGCCCGTTGCCGAGCTGGTAGTGATAGCCATGGCCCCAGCACTTCACCGTGCCGTCGTCGATCAGCGCGCAGGAGAAGTAGGCGCCGGTGCCGACGTCGACCGCGTTCTGCACGCCGATCACGTCGTTCGGCACGTTCGGACTGCCAGGCGCGCCGTTGCCGACTTGGCCGAAGCGGTCGTAGCCCCAGCATTTCACGCCGCCGTCGGCCATCGCCACGCAGGTGTGCTGGTAGCCGGCATCGATGGCGACGGCGTCGAAAGCCCCGGCGATTTCGCGCGGATGCGCGATCGAATAGTCGAAGCTGCCGTCGCCGACCTGGCCCTGTTCCTGCCAGCCCCAGCAATACGTCTTGCCGCCCGGATTCACGGCACAGGTGTGGCCGCCGCCGGCGGCCAGTCCATCGGAAGCGCGTGCGTGCGGCGCCAGGGCCGCGCACAGCAGCGCCACGGCCAGATGCGAAAACCTCATGTGTCGTCCCCGTGTTCCCTAGTCGGGATATATCGCACGGAACCGGGGCGGAAACGCTCGCGCGGGCTGCAAACAAATGCGTCGCCGCGCGAGGATGAGAAGGTGCTTCAGCGCATCAGCAGCTTCAGCAGGGCATCGGCCACCTTGCCGTAAGGCGGATCGAACAGACCGATGGCGTTGAAGCGTGCCTGGCGCATCACGGGCATGGCCTTGCTCAGCGCAAGGAAACCCGCGTGCCCGTGGTAGTGCCCCATGCCGCTGGGGCCCACGCCACCGAAGGGCAGGTCGTGCTGCGCGAAGTGGATCATGGTGTCGTTGACGCAGACGCTGCCGGCCACCACCGACTGCAACGCGCGCTCCAGGCGCTGCTCGTCGCGGTCGAAGGGGTAGAACGCCAGTGGCCGCTCCTGCGCGCGCACGGCGGCCAGAGCGTCGTCGTAGCGGTCGTAAGGCTTGATCGGCAGCACCGGACCGAACAATTCTTCTTGCATCGCCCGAGAATCCGCTGGCGGATCGATCAGCAGCGTGAGCGGGAAGACGCGTCGCCCGTCGCCGGGAGCGTCCGCGCACTCGATCACGCGCGCGCCGCGTTCGCGCGCATCGGCCACGATGGCGTGCAGGCGCTGGAACTGGCGCTCGTTCACCACCGCGGTGACATCGGGATTCTTCGCCAGCGTCGGATAGCGTCGCGCCACGCTGGCGCGCGCGCCTTCGACGAAGGCGTCGAGCTGCGCGCGCGGCAGCAGCACGTAATCCGGCGCGATGCAGGTCTGCCCCGCGTTGAAGCACTTGCCGGCGACGATGCGTTCGACGGCGTGCGCGATCGGATAATCCGGCGCGACGAGCGCGGGCGATTTGCCGCCCAGCTCCAGCGTCACCGGCGTGAGGTTGGGCGCCGCCGCCGCCATCACCTTGCGGCCGAGCGCCGTGGAGCCGGTGAAGAACAGATGATCGAAGGGCAGCGCCGCGAAGGCGGCGGCCAGGTCCGGCCCGCCCAGCGCCACCGCCACGCGGTCGGCGGGGAACACTTCGGCCAGCAGATCGCGCAGGAACACGGCGGTGCGCGGCGTGTGCTCCGACGGCTTGAGCAACACGTGATTGCCGGCGGCGATCGCGCAGATCAGCGGGATCAGGCTGAGGTTCACCGGATAGTTCCAGGGCGCCATGATGCCGACGACGCCGAGCGGCACGTGGCGGATCTGCGCACGCGCCGGCAGGAAGGCCAGGTTCACGCCCACGCGCTTCGGCCGCATCCAGCCGCGCAGGTGGCGCAGCGTGTGGCCGATCTCGGTGATCGTGGTCATGCCGTCGGACACCAGCGTCTCGTGGCGCGCGCGGCCGCCGAAATCGGCCGACACCGCCTCCACCATTTCCGGCAGCCGGCGCTTGAAGGCGTCGCGCAGGCGCTTCAGATCGTCGCGGCGCTGCGCGTAGTCGGGCACGCGGGCCGCCTGCGCGGCGCGCAGGGCGTCGAGCATGCGGCGGAGCTGGGCAACGGGGGTGTCGGCGACGGCGTCCATGAGGGCCAGTCTAGAATGACGGCCCCGAGCAAGGAATCGAAATCCCGATGAGCGTGCGGCCTTTCCTCGACAAGCACCCGAAGCTGGGCGAACGCGTCTACGTGGACCCCGCCGGCTGCGTGATCGGCGAGGTGACCCTCGGCGACGATGTCTCGATCTGGCCGATGGCCGTGGTGCGCGGCGACGTGAATTCGATCGTGATCGGCGCCCGCACCAACGTGCAGGACGCCGCCGTCGTGCACGTGACGCACGAGGGCCCGTTCACGCGCCCCGGCGGCTGGCCGACGGTGATCGGCGCCGACGTCACCATCGGCCACGGTGCGATCGTGCACGCCTGCACGGTGGAGGATCTTTGCCTGATCGGAATGGGCGCGACGGTGCTCGACGGTGCCGTCGTGAAGCGCTACGGCTTCGTCGGTGCGGGGGCCGTGGTGTCGCCGGGCAAGACCGTCGGGGAAGCCGAGCTATGGCTCGGCAACCCCGCGCGTTTCGTGCGCAGGCTGTCGGATCGGGAGATCGAGCAGCTGCACTATTCGGCGCAGCATTACCTGCGGCTCAAGGACAAGTACCTGGCGGGGTGAAGGCCCGCCGTTACGCGTCGAAATCGTCGCGGAACACGCGTCCGATGCCGGTCTGCCAGCCCATCGCCTGCCCGTCGCACACGATGTCGTGCGTGGCGCTGTCGAGCACCAGGCGGGTGGGATTGAACTCCACGCGCACGGTCTCGAAATCGATGTCGAGCGTATTGGACGAGCGGTGCAGCCTCCACTTGCCCGACGCCGGGCTGCTGCCATCGCCGCGGCGGCAGTTGCTCATGCCGCTGTCGACGACGCTGAGCACGCTGGAGGCGGGCGTGAGCGCGGCCGTGGTGTAGGTGACGTAGTCGCGGGCGTCGAGCGTGACGACGACCGGAACCGCTCGCGATGCGCCGAACGCCGGCGCAGAAACGACCGCTGCGGCGAACAGGCCGCAGATCAACTTCCTGTTGTGCACTGTGCGAATCCCCAACGGGTGATGAAAGCCCGCGCATGCTCGTCGAAAAATCGTGAACGCGCGCTGTAGGGATCGAGGTTTCGCCCCTTAAATCAAGGGTTTTTCATGAATTCCTGACGGCGAACACACTCGCGCGGCGGCCGCTGAACGGACTCGTCAGTCGGCCGTGTGCAACACCGCCGAACGTGCCTGGAAGGCGGCATGCACGGGCTCGGTGTCGGGGCGCCGGCCGTGCCACAGCTCGAAGGCGACCGCCGCCTGCTCCACCAGCATGCCGAGGCCGTCGAAAACGTGCGGTGCACCGAGGCTGCGCGCCCAGGCTACGAAGGCGATCGCCGCCTCGCCGTAATTCATGTCGTAGCACAGGCAGCGCGCGCCGGGCAGCGAGGCCGGCAGGTCGAGGTCGCTTTGGCCGCGCCCGGCCGAGGTCGCGTTGACGATGGCGTCGAAGGCGCCGGCGCCGGCGAGTTCGTGCCAGTAATGCGAACGCACGCGCGCCGGTTGGCCGATGCGGTCGACCAGCGCGTCGGCGCGTTCGGCATGGCGGTTGGCGATCACCAGTTCCGCGATGCCCGCGTCGAGCAGGGCCGGCGCCACGCCGTGCGCGGCGCCGCCGGCGCCCAGCATCAGCACGCGGCGGCCGCGCAGATCCAGGCCGCGGTGCGAGGTGATGTCGCGCACCAAGCCTTCGCCATCGGTGTTGTCGCCGCGCCAGCCGTTGCCGCGGCGGGTGAGGGTGTTGACCGCGCCGGCGAGGCGCGCCGCTTCGCTGAGTTCATCGCAGAGCGAAACCGCGGTCTCCTTCAGCGGCAGGGTGACGTTGGCGCCGCGGCCGCCGTGCGCGGCGAAGGCGGCCAGGCTGTCCGGGAAACGTTCGGGCGCGGCTTCGATGGCGTCGTAGCGCATCGGGATGCCGAACTGGCCGGCGAAGCGCAGGTGGATGGCGGGCGACTGGCTGTGCGCGATCGGCTGCCCGAACACGGCGAAGCGCTGCACTTCGCCCTCCAGCCCGCGTCGCACGTCGGTTTCCAGCCCGAACAGCGTGTCGTCCTGCATGGCGTCCTCCGGTTGGCGGCCGAGCGCCTAGCTTACCCCTTCAGCCAGCGTGCGGCGTCGAGCGCGAAATAGGTGAGGATGGCGTCGGCGCCGGCGCGCTTGATCGAGGCCAGCGCCTCCAGCGCGCAGGCGCGTTCGTCGAGCCAGCCGTGCTGCGCCGCCGCCTTGAGCATCGCGTATTCGCCGCTCACCTGGTAGACGAAGGTGGGTGCGCCGAAGCGCTCCTTCACGCGCCGCACGATGTCGAGGTAGGGCAGGCCGGGCTTCACCATCACCATGTCGGCGCCTTCCTCCAGATCGAGCTGCACTTCGCGCAGGGCCTCGTCGGAATTGGCCGGGTCCATCTGGTAGGTGTATTTGTTGCCCTTGCCGAGATTGCCGGCCGAGCCGACCGCATCGCGGAACGGACCGTAGAAACTCGACGCGTACTTCGCGCTGTAGGCCAGGATGCGCGTGTGGATATGGCCGGCGCCTTCGAGCGCCGCGCGGATGGCGCCGATGCGGCCGTCCATCATGTCGCTGGGGGCCACGACGTCGGCGCCGGCGCGCGCGTGCGACACCGCCTGCTTCACCAGTGCTTCGACGGTTTCGTCGTTCATGACGTAGCCGCCGGCGTCGATCAGGCCGTCCTGGCCGTGCGTGGTGAAGGGATCGAGTGCGACGTCGGTGATCACGCCCAGTTCGGGGAAGCGTTGCTTCAACGCGCGCACCGCGCGCTGCGCGAGGCCGTCGTCGTTCCAGGCTTCCGCGGCATCCAGCGATTTCACGCTGGCCGGCGTCACCGGGAACAGCGCCAGCGCCGGGATGCGCAACGCGCTGGCTTCTTCGGCCACGCGCAGCAGCTCGTCGATCGAAACGCGTTCGATGCCCGGCATCGAGGCGATGGCCTCGCGGCCTTCGGCTTCGTGCACGAAGACGGGGTAGATCAGATCGTCATGCGTGAGGCGGGTTTCCCGCACGAGGCGGCGTGAGAAATCGTCGCGGCGAAGGCGACGCGGGCGGGAGTGGGGATAGGTCATGGCCGGATTCTACCGCCGCGGCGCATACCGACATTCCGGCAAAGCATTTCCTACCGGCTCCGTAGGAATTCACCCTGCGCCCATGCTCTCGATGAAGGCCAAGTACGCCTTGCGCGCCATGACCGTCCTGGCCGCCCACGCCGAGCCGCTGCCCGCGCATCGCATCGCGCACGAGGCCCGCGTGCCGGAAAAATTCCTCGAAACCATCCTGCTCGATCTGCGCCGCGCCGGATTCGTGGCCAGCAAGCGTGGCCTGCAAGGCGGCCATGCGCTGGCGCGGCCGGCGGAGCACATCCGCCTGGGCGATCTCATCCGCAGCATCGACGGCCCGCTGGCGCCGATCCGCTGCGCCAGCCTCACCGCCTACCGCCCCTGCGGGGACTGTCCCGATCCGGCGCAGTGCGCAGTGCGCGATCTCATGACCGAGGTCCGCAACGCCATCGCCGGCGTGCTGGACACGCGCACCTTGCGCGATCACCTCGAACGCGACGCCACCGGTGATCCGCTCGCGGCATGACAAGGATCTCCATGGCTCCACGACGTGCAATCTGGCCTGCCGCCGCGCTCATGGCCGCGCTCTCTCCCGCGGCCGCGGGCGCGGCGGACCAGGCCGACCTCGACGCGCTGCGCCAGCGCCTCGCCCGGCTCGAAGCCCTCGTGGGCGTGGAGCCGGGCGGGGCCGGCGCGGCCGACCAGGCCGATGCCGTCGCCGCACTCGACCAGCGCCTGCGCATTCTCGAACGCAAACTCGAATTGCAGCAGGAAGATGCCGCCG
>CAMLOR010000163.1 GCA_946481615.1 uncultured Aquimonas sp. | reverse complement strand
GATGCGGCGGTTGATGCACCAGCCGTGGCCTTCCTTGCTGCGCGCGCGGTCGTAGCCGATGCGCAGGTCCGCGGGGATGCCGAGCGAGAGCACGTTGGCGCGCAGTGCCAGCTGCATCTGCAGCAGCGCATCGAAGCGCGCGCCGCGCAGCTGCTTCCACAATTGCCGCATGCCGGCCACGCCGGATTTCTTGTCGTAGACGTGGAACTCGACGCCTTCCAGGCCTTCGAGCAGGAGGCGTTCGCCCTTGCCGATGACCCAGGCCAGGCGTGTGTCGGGCCAGGCGCGCTGCAGCGTGCGCACCAGCGGCACCACGTGGGTGGCGTCGCCGAGCGCGGAGAGGCGCAACAGGCACAGGCGTTCCGGCGGGGTCGCGGCGTCGATCAACTTGGTAGACTCGAAGGGTGATCCCGCAGACCAGCCACGACGTCGCGCGCCGCGCCACCGCAGACGGCGCGATTCTGTTCGACGCCCACCGTTTCGCACAAGCCGGTGCGGATTCCTTCGACCCTGCGCGCTGGCCGGGCGCCCAGCCCGGCAACGGCGATGGCGGTCGCGGCGCGGTGTGGTACGTGAAGGGCCCGTTCGGTCACGGCGTGCTGCGGCACTATCGCCGTGGTGGGCTCGTTGGGCGCGTGAATCGCGACCGCTACCTGTGGCGCGGCGAAGAGCAAACGCGCTCCTTCCGCGAATTCCGCCTGCTGCACGAACTGGCGCGCCGCGGCCTGCGCGTGCCGCCGCCGCTGGCGGCCGGTTATGCACGCGATGGCCTGTTCTACCGCGCCGACCTGCTCACCGCGCTGGTGCCCGGCGTGAAGACGCTGGCGCAGCGCATCGCGGGCGATTTCCCTTCCGCGCAGACCTGGGAACGCCTGGGCGCGACGCTCGCGCGCTTCCATGCCGAGGGCGTGTTCCATGCCGACCTCAACGCGCACAACATCCTGCTCGACCACCAGCACGATGCCTGGCTGATCGATTTCGATCGCGGCGAACTGCGGACTCCGGCGCGCAGTTGGCAGCAGGCCAACCTGCAGCGCCTGCAACGCTCGCTGCACAAGCTGGGCGCGGCCGCCGACGCACGCTACGCCGCGGCGTGGGAGGCGCTGGTGCGCGGCTACTCGCAGTCGCAGGCCGCGGTGTCCGCGGCGGAGGCGACGTGAAACTCGCGCTGCGCTTCCTCGGCGTAGGCAGCGCCCAGGCGCTGGAGCTGGGCAACGCCTGTGCCGTGCTCGAGCGCGACGGCACGCCGCTGCTGATGATCGACTGCGGCAGCGAGGCGCTGACGGCCTACGTCGATCACTACGGCGAGCCCCCGCGAGCGTTGTACCTCACGCATACCCACTTCGATCACGTCGGCGGGCTCGAGCGGCTGTTCTACAAGCTCTACTTCGACGAGGCGCGACGGGGCAAGACGCGCCTGTTCGTGCCGGCCGCACTGGTGCCCTGGGTGCAGAAGCGCGTGGGCGATTATCCCGGCGTGCTGGCCGAAGGCGGCGCCAACTGGTGGGACGCCTTCCACGCCGTGCCGCATTCGCGCGGGTTCTGGCACGAAGGCCTGTGGTTCGAAAGCTTCCCCGTGCGCCATCACGAGCCCGACACCGCGTTCGGGCTCGCGCTGCGCGGCAGTTTCGTCTACACCGGCGACACCCGGCCGATCCCGGAAATGCTGCGCCGCTACGCCGCCGCGGGCGAACTGGTGGCGCACGATTGCGGCCTGGTCGGCAATCCTTCGCACAGCGGCATCGACGATCTCGAGCGCGAGTACGACGCGCCGCTGCTGCAACAGTGCGTGCTCTACCACTACGGCTCGGCCGCCGACGGCGAAACGCTGCGCGCGCGCGGCCATCGCGTCGCGCGCGGCGGCGATGTATTCGAACTGGCGGCGCCGGCATGACCCGCGCCATTCCCCTGCACCTGGAGGCAGCGCCGCTGGACCGCCTGCAGCGGCCGCTGCGCGACCTGCGCATCTCGGTGATCGAGACCTGCAACTTCCGCTGCCCGTACTGCATGCCGGAAGACCGATATCCGCACGACGACATCGGCGACAGCGCGTCGCGCCTGTCCTTCGACGAGATCGAGCGCGCCGCGCGCGCCTTCGTGCGCCTGGGCGTGCGCAAGCTGCGCCTCACCGGCGGCGAGCCGCTGCTGCGCAAGAACCTGCCCGACCTCATCGCTCGCCTGGTCGCCATCGAAGGCGTGGAAGACGTCGCGCTCACCACCAATGCCAGCCTGCTCGCGCGCCACGCGAAGTCGCTGAAGGCCAGCGGGTTGAAGCGGCTCACGGTGAGCCTGGATACGCTCGATCCCGACCGCTTCCGCGCCCTGAGCGGCGGGCGCGGCGAAGTGACCGACGTGTTGCGCGGCGTGGCGGCGGCCGAGGAGGCAGGCTTCGCGTCCCTCAAGTTCAACTGCGTGGTGCAGCGCGGCGTCAACGAAGACGACCTGCTGCCGCTGCTCGAACGCTTCCGCGGCACGCCGCACGTGGTGCGCTTCATCGAGTACATGGACGTGGGCACCTGCAACGGCTGGCGCGCGCAGGATGTCGTGAGTTCGGCGCAGCTGCGCGAGCGCATCGCCGCGTACTGGCCGCTGCGCGCGCTGGACGCGGGCTATCGCGGCGAAGTCGCTGAGCGTTACGCCTATGCCGACGGCGCCGGCGAAATCGGGTTCGTGTCCTCGGTGTCGCAGCCGTTCTGCGGCGATTGCCATCGCGCGCGGCTGTCGGCCGACGGCCAGCTTTTCACCTGTCTGTTCGCCGCGGGCGGCCATCCGCTGCGGCCGCTGCTGCAGGGCGACGATGCTGCGCTGGAAGCAGCCATCGCGCGCATCTGGAGCAGCCGCGCGGACCGCTACAGCGAGTTGCGCAAGGATCTGCATTCCTCGACGCGACACGTCGAGATGTACGCGATAGGGGGCTGATTGAAGGACCGACTCACCCACGTCGACGCCACCGGCAAACCCGCCATGGTCGACATCGGCGCCAAGGCCGTCACCGCGCGCAGCGCGACGGCCGAATGTTTCGTCGCCTTCCCGCGCGACGTGGCGGACGCGCTGCGCGCGGAAGCATTGCGCACGAAGAAGGGCGCCGTGATCGACACCGCCATCGTCGCCGGCACCATGGCGGTGAAACGCACGGCCGATCTCATCCCGTTCTGCCATCCGCTGCCGATCCACGGCATCGATTTCGAGATCGACTGGCACGATGCGACTTCCCTGCGACTGGCCTGCACGGTGCGTACGGAGCACCGCACGGGCGTCGAAATGGAGGCGCTCACCGGCGCCACCGTGGCCGCGCTGACCGTCTACGACATGTGCAAGGCGCTCTCGCACGAAATCGTGATCCGCGACGCGCGCCTGGTGGCCAAGCGCGGAGGCAAGCGCGATGTGGGTTGAGGTGCTGTACTTCGCCAGCCTGCGCGAGCAGGCCGGGACGGCCGGCGAGCGCGTGGAAACGCAGGCGCGCGACCTGCGCTCGCTCTACGAATCGCTGCGCGCCGCGCGCGGACTTTCGTTCCCGATCGAACGCCTGCGCGCTTCGATGGACGGTGCCTTCGCGGCCTGGGATACGCCGCTGCGCGAAGGTGCGGAAGTGGCGTTCCTGCCGCCGGTGTCGGGCGGATGAGCGGATTCCACCTGCGCCGCGACGCCATCGACGGCGAGGAACTTCGCCGCGCGCTGCAATCGCACGCGGCGGGCGGCTTCTGCAGCTTCGAAGGCTGGGTGCGCGAGCAGCACCAGGGCCGCGCGGTGCTGCGCCTCGACTACGAGGCCTACGATGCGCTCGCGCAAAGCGAAGGCGACCGCATCCTCGACGAAGCGCGCGCAAAGTTCGCCGTGGTGGACGTGCGCTGCGACCACCGCGTCGGCACGCTCGAACTCGGCGACTGCGCCGTATGGGTGGGCGCCAGCGCCGCGCACCGCGATGCCGCCTTCGCGGCCTGCCGCTACGTCATCGACGAAGTGAAGAAGCGTGTGCCGATCTGGAAACGCGAACACTACGCAGACGGCGATTCCGGCTGGATCCATCCCGAATCGTAGGCGTGGATGGGTGCGGGCATCGGAAAGGCCGGTGATGGATCGCTTGGCTCTCGCGGAAGGACCCGCATACAGGCGATGACCCCCGCCAGCCTGGCCTCGGCACCCGAATCATCCAATACCGTTGCTTCCTTCCGGACCTGGCGGGGTTTTCGGACTATCGTCGCGAGGGGACCGACGGGGGCCACCATGTGAACTGGCGGAGAGAGCGGGATTCGAACCCGCGAAGCGGGGTTTAGCCGCTTACACACTTTCCAGGCGTGCTCCTTCAACCACTCGGACACCTCTCCGGAGGTGTTGCAGGGGCCATCCTGGCCGCGCCGCAAGACCGCGAATTATACGGTGACGCGGCGTCGTGGGACAACCGCCGCTTTCGCCCAACCGGGGCCCTTGGCACAATGAGCCGACGCGACGCCTCGCCGCCGAGGCCGCTCCCACAAGGCCCCCGATGTCCTACCTCGTACTCGCACGCAAGTGGCGCCCGCGCCGTTTCGCCGAACTGGTGGGGCAGGAGCACGTGGTGCGCGCACTGTCCAACGCGCTGGATTCGGGCCGCGTGCATCACGCCTTCCTCTTCACCGGCACGCGCGGCGTGGGCAAGACCACGATCGCGCGCATCTTCGCCAAGAGCCTGAATTGCGAGCGCGGCGTGGGCGCGGAACCCTGCGGCGTGTGCGCGGTGTGCGAGGCGGTGGATGCGGGCCGCTTCGTCGATCTGCTGGAGATCGACGCCGCCAGCAACACCGGCGTCGACGACGTGCGCGAGGTGATCGAGAACGCGCAGTACATGCCCACGCGCGGCCGCTACAAGGTGTACCTCATCGACGAGGTGCACATGCTCTCGAAGAACGCCTTCAACGCGCTGCTCAAGACGCTCGAGGAGCCGCCCGAGCACGTCAAGTTCCTGCTCGCCACCACCGATCCGCAGAAGCTGCCGGTGACGGTGCTCTCGCGCTGCCTGCAGTTCAATCTGAAGCGCCTCACCGAGGAGCAGATCGCCGGGCAGATGGCGCACATCCTCGCGGCCGAGGGCATCGAGGCCGATTCGGGGTCGATCGCGTTGCTGGCGCGCGCGGCCGACGGCAGCCTGCGCGACGGACTTTCGCTGCTCGACCAGGCGCTGGCCTTCTGCGGCGGCGCGCTGCGCGAACCGGATGTGCGCACGATGCTGGGCACGGTTGACCGCGCGCACGTGGGCGAGGTGCTGAAGGCGCTGGCCGCGAACGACGGCAAGGCGCTGCTCGAAGCGATGGCGACCATCGCGACCTTCGCGCCGGATTACGCCTCCGCGCTGGACGAAGTGGCCGAAGCGCTGCACCGCGTGCAGTTGCTGCAACTGGTGCCGGGCGCCGAAGTGAGCGACGAGCGCATCGACTTGCCCGCGCTGGCCGCGGCTACCGCGCCCGAACTGGTGCAGGTGTGGTACCAGATGGCGGTGAACGGGCGTCGCGATCTGTACATCGCGCCGAGCGAGCGTGTCGGGTTCGAGATGACGCTGTTGCGGATGCTGGCGTTCCGGCCCTCCGAGTCGCCAAGCCAGACGGCGGCCGCGCCGTCGCAAACGAAATCGTCGGCGTCGCAACCCGGTTCGGGTTTCGCAGGCGCTGCATCGGCCGCGGCGGCGCTCGCGGACCGCAGCCCGGGTTCGACAAGCTCGCCGCGGCCAGTGACGGCGAATCCGGCGTTGGAAGCGCGCGAGCCCGCTCCGGTGCGCGCCGGATTCGACGAGCCGCCTTCCTCGCGGTACGCGGATCGAGGCGAGGGTCCGGCAGGCTCACCCCGAACGGTGATGGAAGCGTCGAAGGCGAGCGCGCCGTCCGCGATTGCGCCCGCAGCCATCGCTCGCGATGAGCCTGGCGAATCGTCGCCGCCGTCCCCGCTCGCATCGGTGCGCCTCATCGACAGCGACGACTGGCTCGACCTGCTCGAACGCGCCGCGCTGAAAGGCCCGGCGCGCGAACTCGCCGCGAATGCCGCCTTCGCCGGCTACACCGGCGTCGTGCTGAAACTGAGCCTGCCGGACACGCTGGAACACTTCCGCACCGACAGCCTGGTGCGGCAACTCGCGGGCGCGCTCGGCGAGCATCTGGGTGCCGTGCCCCGCATCGAATTCGTCGCACTGCGCGCCGGCAGCGGTGCGGAGACGCTGCACGACCGCAAGACGCGCGAGCGCACGCAGAAGCAGGCCGATGCCGAAGCCGCCTTCATGAACGATCCGGCCGTGCAGCGGCTGGTCTCGCAATACGGCGCACGCGTGCAGGCCGATGCCATCCGTCCGCTCGACGAACCCTGATCACGACAAACCAAGGACACCCTCATGCGCGGCCAACTCGGCAACCTGATGCAACAGGCGCAGAAGATGCAGGAAAACCTCAAGCGCGCCCAGGAGGAACTGGCGAGCGTCGAGGTGACGGGCCAGGCCGGCGGCGGCATGGTCAGCGTGACGATGACGGCGCGCATGGAAGTGCGGCGCGTGAAGATCGATCCCAAAGTCGTGGCCGACGATCTGGAAATGGCCGAGGACCTCATCGCCGCCGCCTTCAACGACGCGGTGAACAAGGCCAACGAGGAAGCCAACCGGCGCATGTCGCAGGCCACCGCCGGCATGCCGCTGCCTCCAGGCATGAAGCTGCCGGGCATGTTCTGAGGCAGTGAGCGCTTCGCCGCTACTCGACGAGCTGATCGAAGCGCTGCGCGTGTTGCCCGGCGTGGGCAACAAGACCGCGCAGCGCATGGCGTATCACCTGCTGGAACGCCAGCGCGAAGGCGGGCGCCGCCTCGCGACGAAACTGGCGGAAGCCATGCAACGCATCGGCAACTGCTCGCGCTGCCGCAATTTCAGCGAAGAGAGCGTGTGCGCCGTCTGCCGCAACGCCTCGCGCGATGCGCACCTGCTGTGCGTCGTCGAAGCCCCGGCCGACCAGGCTGCGATCGAGAACGCCACCGGCTTTCGCGGCCACTACTTCGTGCTGCACGGGCGGCTCTCGCCGCTCGACGGGCTGGGTCCGCGCGAACTCGGCCTCGATCTGCTCGCCGAACGGCTGGGGCAGGGCGAGGTTTCCGAACTGATCATCGCCACCAATCCCACCGTCGAGGGCGAAGCCACCGCGCATTACCTCGCGCAGCTCGCGCGCCAGCGCAACGTGCGACCGAGCCGCCTGGCGCACGGCGTGCCGATCGGCGGCGAACTCGAATACATCGACCGCGGCACGCTGGCGCACGCCTTCGGCCAGCGCCAGGAAGTGCCCCAGTGAGGAGTCCCGAATGAGCGATACGATCTTCGGCAAGATCATCCGCCGCGAAATCCCGGCCGACATCGTCTACGAGGACGACGA
>CAMLOR010000162.1 GCA_946481615.1 uncultured Aquimonas sp. | reverse complement strand
TTCCAGGTGAACTACGCGCTGGCGCGCGGCCACAAGGTGACGCTGTTCAACCGCGGCCAGCGGCCGTCGCCGGAGTGGCCGGGCGAGGTCGAACAGCTGCATGGCGACCGCAACACGGGCGATCTGAAATCGCTCGAAGGCCGCCAGTGGGACGTGTGCATCGACAATCCGACCAGCCTGCCGTTCTGGGTGCGCGATGCGGCCAAGGTGCTGAAAGGCAATGTCGGGCATTACCTCTTCATCTCGACGATCTCGGTCTACGCCGACGGCTCGAAAGCGGGCATCGCGGAAGACGCGCCGGTGGCGCAGTACAAGGGCAAGGACGCGATGGCCGAAACCATCGAGAACCTGCGCGCCGACGTCGAGAATCTCTACGGCCCGCTCAAGGCACTGAGCGAGGCCGAGGCGCGCAAGCAATTCGGCGAGAAAGTGACCATCGTGCGGCCGGGCTATATCGTCGGCCCGCGCGACGAAACCGATCGTTTCACCTACTGGCCGCACCGCATCGCGCAGGGCGGGGAAGTGCTGCTGCCGGGCGACGGTTCCGATCCGGTGCAGGTCATCGACGGCCGCGATCTGGGCGAGTGGATGATTCGCTTGGCCGAAGCGGGCACCACGGGCACCTTCAACGCCGTGGGTCCGGACTACCGCATGACGATGGACGAGATGGCGCACGGCTGCCACGCCGTGACCGGCGGCCCGATCACCTGGACGCACGTGCCGGTGTCCTTCCTCGAAGAACAGAAGGTCGAGGAACTGCCGATCTGGGTGCCGTCGAAGGACAATCCTTATGCGGGCTACGGGCAGGTCAGCAATGCGAAGGCGATCGCCGCCGGGCTCACCTTCCGTCCCTTCGCCACCACCGTGCAGGAACTGCTCGAATGGTTCCGCGCGCTGCCGGCCGATCGCCAGAAGGAACTGCGCGCGGGTCTGAAGCGCGAACGCGAGGCCGAGGTGCTGAAGGCCTGGCACGCGCGCGGCGCGGCCTGACCGTTGCTGCATCCGCCGGCCGCACGAAGCTGCCGGCGGATTCTTGGCGTGATCAGCGCCGCTTGATGATCAGGCTGCCGAAGGCCACGCCGATGTCCCAGCCCTTGCCCGTGCCGCTGAGCGCGAGCGAAACCTCGCCCTTGGTGACGACCTGGGCCTTGGCGGAACGCGCGGCGCCGGCGTGGGCTTCGGCGCTGGCGTAGCCGCCGATCAGCTCGCTGATGTCGTTGACGCCGGAGAACTCGCCCACGCCGTCGACGATGGTGGACTTGCCGAAGGTGAGGCCGCCGCCGCGCGCTTCCAGCGAGACGTTCATCACCTGGCCGTTGTTGCAGCGGATGGTGCCGGTGCCGCTGGAGCGCTTGTAGAACACCGACCAGCCGCTCAGCGAAAAACGCATCTCGCAGTCGATCTCGCGCGCTTGCACCGGCGGGCCGGCGGACAACGCGAGCAGCGCGAGCGCCGCGGCGAAAAAGGGGTGTCGCATGACAAGGCTCCGGGACAGGGGGGTTCCCTCGACATTGTCATGCGACGACCCCACGGCCGTACAGGTTGCGTGGCTCCGGCGCGGCGCGATGGTCAGTCGCGCGTCAGCGTGTCCGGCGATCGAGGCCGTCCTTGCCGGCCTGCGGCCCGGATCCGCCCGGCGCCACGGGATCGTTGGCGGCGATGCCCGCATCGAACCGGCGCAGGTGCAGGCGCTGGAACTTCCGGGTTCCGGGATAAGTACCGCGCGGCGTCCGATTCGACATGGCATGCGCTCCTTGCAGTGCACGCGGCCATCATGCGCGCGCACCGGGCGGGCGGCATCGGGACAATCCCCCCGTCGACGCAGGGGATTTCCCCCACGCGGCCGCACGGCAGGCGGACGCAACCGTGGGCTATCCTCGGGGCATGACGCCGGACCCCGTCCCGCCCCGCCGATACGACCAGCGCGTGGAAGGCCAGCGGTTCGTCGCGCGCATCTACCGCTTGCGCGCGCTCGGCCTGATGTCGGGCTGCCTGGCGGTGGCGGCCGTGCTGTACGAGGACGCGGCGCCGGCGTGGGCCTGGGTGGCGCTCGTCTTCACCGCGCTGGTGTGGCCGACGCTGGCCTTCGTCTTCGCCCGCCGCAGCCTCCATCCGCAACGCACCGAATTGCGCAACCTGCTGTTCGATTCGGTCATCGGCGGTTTCTGGGTCGCGGTGATGCAACTGGACTTGGTTCCGAGCGCGGCGATCGTCGCGATGATGGCGGCCGACAAGGTCGGCGTCGGCGGCTGGCGGTTCCTGGCCCGCACCACGCTGGCGCAGGGCGCCGCATTCGCGCTCACCTGGAGCGCCCTGGGTTTTCCGCTCGATGTGCCCAGTTCGATGACGGTGGCGTTGTGCACGTTGCCGTTTCTTTTCGCCTATCCCATCGGCATCAGCTTCGCGGCTTATGCCCTGGCGCGCAAAGTGGTGCGGCAGAACCGCTTGCTCGATCAGTACAGCCGCACCGACGGTCTCACCGGCCTGTCGAACCGCGCCAACTGGGAAGAGATGGCGCAACAGGAATTCCTGCGTGCGCGCCGCACCAGACGCCATTCGGCGCTGTTGCTGGTCGACATCGACGATTTCAAGAAGATCAACGATCGCTGGGGCCATCCCGTCGGCGATCTGGTGATCCGCCGCATCGCCGGGCTGATGCGCCAGAACCTGCGCGAAGTCGACACGCCCGGACGCTTCGGCGGCGACGAGTTCGGCGCGGTGCTGGTGGAAGTGAACCCGCCCGACATCCGCGTGCCGGCCGAGCGCTTGCGCCGGCGCGTCGAGGAAGAGCGCTTCGAGGAGGCGCCCGGTTTGCACGTCACGGTCAGCGTGGGAGCGGCCGTCTACGATCCGGCCTTCGCCGATCTCGACGCCTGGCTGCGGCAGGCCGACGGTGCGCTGTACGACGCCAAGGCCGCGGGCCGCAACCGCATCGCGGTGCGCGCGCCGGCCGGCACGCGCGAAGCGGAACAGGCCGGCGCCGGCTGAGCCCTCAGGCGAGCGAGGGCGGTTCCTGCAGGGCGGAGAGTTGTTCCTTCAACTGCAGGATCACCGTTTCCCAGTGGCGGTTGTCCTCGAACCACGGGAAGGCGCGCGGAAACGCCGGATCGTGCCAACGGCGCGCGACCCAGCCGTTGAAATGCAGCAGGCGCACCGTTCGCAGCGTTTCGACCAGCGCCCATTCGCGGCGGTCGAAATCGCGGAAGCTGCGGTAGCCTTCCATCAGCCAGCCCAGTTGCCTGCGTTGATCCGCCGTGCTGCCCGACAGCAGCATCCACAGATCCTGCACGGCGGGGCCGCTCAGGCAGTCGTCGAGATCGACGAAATGCGCGTGATCGTCCCGCCACAGGATGTTGCCGGGATGACAATCGCCGTGCAGGCGCAACCTGGCGAAATCCGCGGCGCGGTCCCAGGCGTTCTCGAGATGATCGAAAAGCGCATCGGTGAGTTGCTCGAAGGCCGTTTCCAGCTCGGGCGGGATCCAGCCTTCGTCGAGCAGGAAATCGACCGGCGCGAAGGCGTGCGTTTCCAGATCGAGGGCGCCGCGATGCTCGAACGGCCCGCGCGCGCCGACCGTGTGCATGCGCGCGAGCGTCTGGCCCAGACGCACGAGCGTGTCGCGCTTCTCCAGTTCCGGCGCGTGGCCGCCCTGCGTGGGGAACAGCGCGAAACGGTAGCCGTCGAACCAGTGCAGCGTCTCGCCGCCCTCGGCGAGCGGCGCCACCACCGGCAGATCCGCCTCGGCCAGCTCGTGCGAGAAGGCGTGTTCTTCGAGGATGGCGGCGTCGGTCCAGCGACCCGGCCGGTAGAATTTCGCCACCAGCGGCGGCGCATCTTCGCGCCCGACGCGATAGACGCGGTTCTCGTAGCTGTTGAGCGCCAGCACGCGGCCGTCGCAGCGGTGGCCGAGCGCTTCGACGGCGTCGATCACCAACTGGTGATCGAGATCGGCATACGGGGTGTCGTCGCCGTCTTCGTCGTCGCTCATCGCATGGGCGGCGCGATCAGTTCGGGATCGAGCCGCACGTCATACCAGTTCAGCCCCCAATGCATGTGCGGGCCGGTGGCTCTGCCGGTGGCTCCGACCTCGCCCAGCTTCTGCCCTTGCTCCACGCGATCGCCCACCTTCACGTCGATCGCGGACAGATGCAGGAAAGCGCTCGATACGCCCTGGCCGTGATCGATCAGCAGCGTACCGCCGGTGAGATAGAGCGCGGGTTCGGCGAAGGTCACGACGCCCGCCGCGGGCGCGTGCAGCGGTGTGCCGGCGGGTGCCGCGACGTCGGTGCCCGAATGCGGCGCGGCCGGCGTGCCGTTGTAGATGCGCTGGCGCCCGAAGCGGCCGCTGACGCGGCCCTGCACCGGCCACACGAAACCTTCGGCGAAATCGCTGCGGGCGTCGCTGCGCTCGCGCGCCTTCGCGACCGCGGCCTGCTCGCGTGCAATGCGTGCGGCGATCTCGGGCGGCGGATCGACGGTCTGGGGCGGCACGCCGTCGACGCGTTCGACCGGCCAGTCGCGCGTCAGGATGTCGATCTCGACGATCTCCAGCGCGCCGTTCGGATGACGCACGTCCAGTTCGATGCGGCGCGTATCGTCGCGCCCGACGCCGAAGGCGAAGCGGCCCTGCGCGTCGGCGGTGATCTGCCGGCGCTCGTAGGCGATGTGGGCGCCGGGCGAGGTCTGGCCGATGACGAGCTGGCCCTGGGAGACCTGGTGCGGGACTTGCGTGAGGATTTTCGCGGCGTGTGCGTGACCAATGGCGAGCAGCAGCGCCAACGTCGTTCCCGCGAAGGCGGGAATCCAGGTGCGAGGCACATCGGAAGCGCGCGCACCTGGGTTCCCGCCTGCGCGGGAACGACGGGATGCGGTCGCATCTGGGTCCCCGCCTTCGCGGGTACGGCGGCGGCTCATCGCGCGAACTCCAGCCGCTGCCCCGCAGGATCGTTCACCAGCCGCCTGCCATCCCACGCCAGTTCGCCGTTCACCCAGGTGGCTGCGATGCGCGAGCGGAAACGCGTGCCCTCGAACGGCGACCAGCCGCACTTCGACAGCACGTTGGCGCGCTCGACGGTGTAGGGATCGTCGCGGTCGACCAGCACCAGATCGGCGAAATAACCCTCGCGCAGGAAGCCGCGTCCGGCCACGTCGAACAGCGTCGCGGGCGCGTGCGCGAATTTCTCGACCACCATCGCCACGCCGAACGCGCCTTCGTGCACGCATTCGAGCGCCGCGACCAGCGCTTCCTGCACCAGCGGCAGGCCGGACGGGGCGGCGAGATAGGGTTGCTCCTTTTCCGCCAGCGTGTGCGGCGCGTGATCGGTGGCAAGCACGTCGAGGCGACCGTCGGCCAGCGCGCGCAGCAGCGCTTCGCGGTCGCTGGCGTCCTTGATCGCCGGGTTGCACTTGATGAAGTTGCCGCGCGTGGCGTAATCGGCGCGGTCGAAGCGCAGGAAGTGCACGCAGGTTTCCGCCGTGATGCGCTTCCTCGTGCCATCGCCGCGCAGCAGCGGGCCGGGCTCGAACAGCGCCAGTTCGTCCGCGGTACTGATGTGCAGCACGTGCAGCCGCGTGCCGTGCTTCTTCGCCAGCGACACCGCGAGCTGGCTCGACTTCAGGCAGGCCTCGCGCGAACGGATGTCCGGGTGCATCGACACCGGCACGTCGTCGCCGAACTTCGCGCGCGCCGCCGCCTGGTTGGCGTCGATCATCGGCGTGTCTTCGCAGTGCGTGATGATCGGCGTGGGCGCTTCGCGGAAGATGCCTTCGAGCACGACGGGATCGTCCACCAGCATGTTGCCGGTGGAGGCGCCCATGAACACCTTGATGCCGGGCGCCGACTTCGGATCGAGGCGGCGGATGCCCTCGAGATTGTCGTTGCTGCCGCCCAGGTAGAAGGCGAAGTTGGTGCGGCAGCGGCCCTGCGCGCGGCGGTATTTGTCTTCCAGCGCGGCGGCGTCGAGCGTGGGCGGTTTGGTGTTGGGCATTTCCATCACCGTGGTGATGCCGCCCGCGACCGCGGCCGCCGATTCGGTGGCGAGGTCGCCCTTGTGTTCGAGGCCCGGTTCGCGGAAATGCACCTGGTCGTCGACCATGCCCGGCAGCAGCCAGCGGCCGGCGGCGTCGAGCACCTGTTCGCCGGGACGCGCGGCAAGGCCGCTGCCGATCGCCTCGATGCGCTGTCCGCGCACGCGCAGATCGCCTTCGAACTCGCGCCCTTCGTTGACGAGGCGCGCATTGCGGATGAGCCAGTCGGACATGCGGCGATCCCGGAGCGAGGGGTCGCCCAGTTTACGGCACCGGGTCGTATCCGCCCTCGCACAGTGGATGGCAGCGCGCCAGCCGCTTGGCCGCGAGCAGGCCGCCCTTCAGATGGCCGTGGCGGCGGATGGCCTCCATCGCATACTCCGAGCAGGTCGGGTAGAAACGGCAGTGCTGTCCCAGCAAGGGGCTGATGTAGCGCTTGTAACCGCGCAGGAGCAGGATGGCGGGGGAGTCCACGGGCAGAAGTTACGCAGCAGGCAGAACCGCGGTTGCCGCGGTCATCGCAACAAGCTATAACACGCGGCCGCTGAGGCTCAAGGAATCGAAAGGCCAGATATCGTGGCAGCCAAACCGAAATCCGCGAAAAAGCCGGCCGCCAAGCCGGCGAAGAAGCCCGCCAAGCCCGTCGCCAGGGCCAAGGCGCCCGCCTCCAGGGCCAAACCGGCCGCCAAGCCTGCGGCCAAGCCCAAACCTGTCGCCAAGCCCGCCGCCAAGGCCAAGGCGCCGGCCAAGCCGGCCGCGAAGTCCCGGCCTGCCCCCGCCAAACCCGCTGCCAAACCTGCGCCTGGCGTGGTGAAACGGCTGGCGAATGCCGTCACCAAGCTGGTCAAGCCTGCCGCCAAGCCGGCGCCCGTACCGGCCAAGGCCGCGGCGAAGCCGGCACCTGCCAAGGCCGCGCCGGCCAAGGCGCCCGCCAAGCCCGTTCCCGCCAAGGCCGCCCCCGTGAAGGCCGCGCCGGAGCGCAGGGAAGAATCCACCAACGCAGGGAATGCGATGACTTCGAGCTCCAATGCACGCGCGGTGCCCGCCGCCGCCAAGGCCACGCCCGCCGCGGTGCGCGACACCGGCATCAAGGCCAAGGCCGTGAAACCGGCCCGCCCGATCGGCAACGGCGAACCGCCCGCCCCGCTCACGGCCCTGCCCGAACGCGTCGAACTGCCGTCCGGCTACAAGCCCTCGAACGACGAGGAGTACATGAGCTCCCAGCAGCTCGAGTACTTCCGCCAGAAGCTGATGAACTGGCGCAGCGAACTGGTCGAGGAATCCAAGCAGACCATCGACAACCTGCGCGAGGAAGTGCGCGACGTCGGCGACGACGCCGAACGCGCCACGCGCGAGACCGAGAACTCGCTGGA
>CAMLOR010000161.1 GCA_946481615.1 uncultured Aquimonas sp. | reverse complement strand
GGCGGCGCTGATCATGGGCGGCGAGGCGGATGCCTACCTCGCCACCCAGGGCGACATCTGGGATACGCAGTGGGACATGTTCCTGGCGTTGTGCGGGGCGGTGCTCTCGCAGCTGCTGTTCGCGCGCCTGCACGACCGCCAACTGGGGAGCCCGGTCGCGGCGCGCTGATCCCTGCGCCGCGGGGATTGCGTACGTGGGGAAGAACGCGCGATTCCGCGCTCCCCCGGAAGCCCCGCCATGCGTCCCACGCTCCGCCTTGCCCTGGCCCTTGCGCTGTTGCCGGCCTGCGCCACTGCCTCCGGCCAGCTCGATCCGGAGTTCGATGGCGACGGCGTGCTCGTCGTCGATGCCTCGTCCATCGCCGTGGCCTCCGACCGCCTCTTCGACGGCCTCATCGATCATGCCGGGCGATACGTGGGCGTGGGCACCGGCACCGGCTTCAACGGCCAGTCCGGCACCGTGCTGCGGGTGACCCGCAGCGGCGTACGCGATGCCGGATTCGGCGACGACGGCGTGGTGCGCCTGACGAAGGTGCCGGGATACGACTCGCTCGAATGGCAGGAAGTGCTCGAGTTGCCCGACCATCGCCTGCTGATCGGCGGCCGCGCGTCCAACGGGCCGAACCCCCACGATCCGGGCCGCATCGTCATCTGCCGCCTGCTCGAGAACGGCGCGCTCGACCTCGCCTACGACGGCGATGGCTGCATGCTGCCCGTGCTCGACGCCGGCTCGACGCGCGAGGTGCTCGATGGCATGGCCCTGCAGGCCGACGGCCGCTTGGTGATGGTCGGGCGCAGCGACATCGAGGGCGACGGCGGCACCTTCGAATGGGTGGTGGCGCGCTTCGAGGCCGACGGCGGCTTCGATCCGTGTTTCGGCGACGCCGGTTGCGTCACGGGCGGCAAGGTGGTCGAGCCCGAACCCGACAACCAGCTGCCGAGCTTCATCCCCGCGGACATCGCCGTCGCACCGGATGGCCGGCTGGTGGTCGCCGGCACTGCATTCGGCGTGAACGCCCAGGATTTCGCGGTGGTGAAGCTGATGCCCGACGGTACCGTCGATGCCCCGGGCTTCGGCAATCAGGGTCATCGGATGGTCGGATTCGATCAGGGCGGCTTCGATGCCGACAGCGGCCGCGCACTGACGGTACGCGACGACGGCGCGATCTTCCTGGCGGGCATCGTGGGCCAGAACCTCGGCAACCTCGCCGGCGTCGCCGCGCTCGATCAGTTCGGTGCGCCGCTGCCCGGCTTCGGCGTGCAGGGCAAGGCCACCTTCTTCTTCAACGACGTCGCCATCGACCACTTTCCGAACCGCATCCGGCTGCAGGCCGACGGCAAGCTCGTGGTGGCGGGCGAAACCGATGTCCCCGGCGACCCCGACAACCTGCTGCGCGATTGCGGCGTGGCCCGCCTGCTCGCCGACGGCACGCTCGATCCGGTGTTCGCCGGCGACGGGCGCGCGTCGTTCGACGCCGGTCTCGGCCAGGACGAACCGCTCACCGATCGTTGCGGCGGGCTCGCGCTCGATGGCCGACGCATCGTGCTGTTCGGGCAGCACCAGATCGAGGACGGCGGCGAGTTCGACTCGCTGCTGATCGCGCTGGAGCAGGACGATCTGTTCGCGGACGGGTTCGAGGAATGAGGCAAGGTTCGTCGTTCCCGCGCAGGCGGGAACCCAGGTGCGAGGCACACCGAAAACTCTCGCACCTGGGTCCCCGCCTTCGCGGGGACGACGGAGCGCTGCGCGTTGCAGCTGCGTCCTGTCGCCGCGGCAGGACCTTCGGCCTTGGCAGCGACCGCACCCTTCCGCCATCCTCGGGCCTTTCCCCCTGGATGCCGCCATGCGCCGTCTGTTCTGGATCGTCCTGTTGCTGCTGCCGAGCCTGTCGTTCGCACTGGCGCCGCCGAAAGGCGCCACCGAAGTCACGAGCGTGGAAGGCATCACCGAATACCGCCTCGACAACGGCCTGCGCGTGCTGCTGTTCCCGGATGCCACCAAGCCGACGGTGACGGTGAACATCACCTACCTGGTGGGCTCGCGCCACGAGAACTACGGCGAGACCGGCATGGCGCATCTGCTCGAGCACCTGCTGTTCAAGGGAACGCCGGACAACGCCGACATCCCGGGCGAGATGAAGAAGCGCGGCATCGGCTACAACGCCACCACCTGGGTCGACCGCACCAACTACTTCGCCAGCTTCACGGCCGACGACGGCACGCTCGACTGGCTGCTCGCGCTCGAAGCCGACCGCATGATCAATTCGCACGTGCGGCGCAGCGATCTGGATTCGGAAATGACCGTGGTGCGCAACGAGATGGAGGCCGGCGAGAACAACCCGGTGCGCGTGCTGATGGCGCGCATCGCCTCCAGCGCCTACCTCTGGCACAACTACGGCAACTCCACCATCGGCGCGCGCGCCGACGTGGAGAAGATGCCGATCGAGCGCCTGCAGAAGTTCTACGCCGATCACTACCGCCCCGACAACGCGGTGCTGCTGGTGGCCGGCCGCATCGATCCGGTGCGCACCCTGTCGAAGATCGTCGAAACCTTCGGCCCGTTGAAGCGGCCGGCCGCGGCCCTGCAGGCCACCTACACGCGCGATCCGGTGCAGGACGGCGAACGCGAAGTCACCGTGCGGCGCCCGGGCGAAACCGCCTATCTCGGCGCGGCCTACCACATCCCCGCCGGCGCGCATCCGGACGCGGCCGCGCTCGAGGTGCTGGCCGGCATCCTCGGCGACACGCCGCTCGGCCGCCTGCACAAGAAGCTCGCGATGGAGACCAAGCAGGCGACCTATGTCGGCCAGGTCAATTTCCAGCTGGCCGAACCGGGCACGCTGCTGTTCCTGGCGGTGCCGCCCAAGGACGGCGACATCGATGCGCTGCGCGATTCGATGCTGGCCGAGGTCGAAACGCGCAAGGCGGCCTTCACCGAGGACGAGCTGGCCGCGATCCGCACCGGCATCCTCAAGGACATCGAGCTGACGACCAACGACGCCAATCGCCTCGCGATGGCGCTGTCGGAATCGATCGCACTGGGCGACTGGCGCCTGTTCTTCCTGCAGCGCGACCGCATCGAGAAGGTGACGCTGGCCGACGTCCAGCGCGTGGCCGACGCTTACCTGAAGCCGGCGAACCGCACCCTGGGCCGCTTCCTGCCGACCGAAAAGCCGGATCGCGCCGAGATCCCGGAAGCCGAGCCGGTGGCGAAACAGCTCGAGGGCTACACCGGGCGCGCCGCGGTCGCCGCCGGCGAAGCCTTCGATCCCTCGCCCGCCAACATCGACGCGCGCACGCAGACCGCCAAGCTCTCCAACGGCACGGGGCTGGCGCTGCTGCCCAAGGAAAACCGCGGCGACACCGTGGTGCTCGCGGCCACCTTCCGCTTCGCCAAGGTCGAGGAACTCACCGGCATGTCAGAAGCCGCCGGCTTCGTGCCCTCGATGCTCACGCGCGGCGCCGGCGATCTGACGCGCGAACAGATCGCGCGCCGCCTCGATGAATTGAAGGCCCAGTTCGGCTTCTTCGGTGGTCCGCAGTCGGTGGGCTTCTCGCTCACCACCACGCGCGAGAACCTGCCGGCGGCGGTCGATCTGATCGCGCTGATGCTCAAGTCGCCGACCTTCCCGGAGAACGAGTTCGAGCAGCTGCGCTCGCAGTCGATCACCAGCGTCGAAAGCTCGATGACCGAACCACAGGCGATCGCCGGCAATGCGATGGGCCGGCACTTCAATCCCTGGCCGAAGGGACATCCGTACTACAACGAGACCTTCGAGGAATCGCTGGCCTCGCTGCGCGCGCTCACGCTGGCGCAGGTGAAGGACTTCCACCGCGAGTTCTACGGCGCGGGCTTCGGCGAGATCGCCGTGGTGGGCGATTTCGACGTCGACGCGTTCAAGGCGCAGGCCGAGAAACACTTCGGCGGATGGACCACGAAGCATGCCTTCGTGCGCCTGCCCGATCCGGCCGTCGAAGTGGCGACCGCCGACGCGTCCTTCCAGACGCCCGACAAGGCCAACGCCGTCATCATGATGCGCACCGATCTGCCGCTGTCGGACACCCATCCGGATTACGTGGCGCTTTCCGCGGCGAGTTACGTGCTGGGCGGCGGCACGATGAAATCGCGCCTGGCCGATCGCGTACGCCAGAAGGAAGGCCTGAGCTATTCGGTGGGTGCGCAGTTCGCCGCCGATGCGCTGGACGACAACGCCACGCTGATGGCCTATGCGATCGCCGCGCCGGAGAACATCGCGAAGGTCGAGGCCGCCATCCGCGAGGAAGTGCGCAAGCTGCTCGACTCGGGCCTCGAGGCCGACGAGCTGAAGGACGCCGTCGACGGCCTGCTCAAGGCGCGCCAGCGCAACCGTGGCGAGGATGGCGCGCTGGTCGGCGCGCTGCGCGAGAACCTCTACCTGGGCCGCCGTTTCGACTTCGCCGCCGGCATCGACGCGCAGTACGCGGCGCTGACGCCCGAGCACGTCCACGAGGCCTTCAAGCGCCATTTCGGGCTGCGGCCGCTGTCGGTGTTCAAGGCCGGCGACTTCGAAAAAGCAGGAAAAGCGGCCTCCGAGTAAGAAATTCTTACCAGGATGGGGGGACATCTAGGAATTTGTCACCTGTCGGGCGGCGGCGTACCAGTGTGTAATGAGCTGCCGTGGCCCGACCGACTTCCGCCCTGCGGCGCCAGCGCCGCCTGCCCATCCTCGCCGGCTTCTCGTTGGCGCTCGCGCTGCTGGCCGCACTCGCGGTCTACGGCTACCGCGAGAACAGCGTGGCCAGCCGCGATCGCCGGCGGGTGTCGCACACGCTGGAAGTGCTGAGTCAGGCGCTGCGTCTGGAGGCCGCCAGCGTGCTGATGGAATCGCGCCACCGCGCCTGGCTGCTCACCGGCGATCCCGAATTCGATCGCCGGCGCCGCACGGTGTTCGCCGAAGCCCGCGGCGAAGCCGCCGAGCTGGCGCAGCTGGTCGCCGACAATCCCGTGCAGGTGGAGCGCGCCGAGCGTGCGATCGCGGCCATCGCCACGCGCAACACCGCGATGCAGGCGACGGTGGAAGGCGCGGCCACGTCGGGGCTGGAGGCGATGCGCGCCACTTTCGATCCCTACGGCACCGATTCCATCGACGCCATCCGTGCGCCGCTCGCGGCCCTGCGCGATGATGAGAACCGCCTGCTGCGCGAGCGCACCGCCGTTTCCGAAGCCAGCGAACGGCGCCGCGATGCGGTGCTGCTGGGCGGCAGCACGGTGGCGATGGCGCTGCTGCTGTCCGCCGGCCTCGCCCTGTTGCGCCAGGTGCGGCGCGCGGAAAGCGCGGGCCAGAAGCTGGTGCGCCTCAATGCCGAGCAACACGCCATGCTCGACAGCGCCGGCCTCATCGTCATCGGCGCGCGGCACGACGGCAGCATCCGCCTGTTCAATCGCGCCGCGTCCGAGGTCTTGGGCTACGCCCCCGACGAAGTCATCGGCCACTGCACGCCGGCCATCTTCCATCTGCCCGAAGAACTGCAGGCGCGCGCCGCGCGGTTGTCGGACGACCTCGGCGAAACCATCGAGCCCGGCTTCGAAGCGCTGGTCGCGCGTGCACGGCGCGGCGAGATCGAGCGCGGCGAATGGACCTGCGTGCGCCGCGACGGTTCGCGCTTCCCCGTCGAGCTCGCCGTGAGCGCCGTGGTGGACGAGCAGGGCGAAGCGATCGGCTTCATCGGCGTGGCCACCGATCTGACCGCGCGCAAGGAATCGGAGCACGCGATCCGCGCGCTCAACGACGAATTGACGGCGCAGGCCGAGGATCTGGAGCTCACCAACCACGAACTGGAGAGCTTCAGCTACTCGGTATCGCACGATCTGCGCGCACCGCTGCGCCACATCGTGGGCTACGCGCGCATCCTGCAGGAGGACGCCGCCGACCGGCTAGACGACGACGGCCGGCGCCAGCTCGACACCATCGCCGCGAGCGCGCGCCGGATGGGCGCCCTGATCGACGATCTGCTCGCGCTCTCGCGCCTGGGACGCCGGCCCGTGCAGCACCAGACCGTCGACATGAGCGCGCTGGTGCGCGATGCGCTGCGCGACGTCGCCGCGCCGGACGGCGCGATCGAGATCGGCCCGCTGCCCGAAGCGCCGGGCGACCCGGCCCTGCTCAAGCAGGTGTGGATCAACCTGCTCTCGAACGCGGTGAAGTACAGCGCGCCGCGCGGAGCCGAGGCGCGCATCACGGTCGCGGGCGAGCGCGTTGGCGACCATCTGCGTTATTGCGTGCGCGACAACGGTGTCGGCTTCGACATGCGCTATCGCGACAAGCTGTTCGGGGTGTTCCAGCGCCTGCACGCGCAGGACGAGTTCGAAGGCACCGGCGTGGGCCTGGCCATCGTCAACCGCATCGTGGCGCGCCACGGCGGACGCATCGACGCCGAGGGCAACCCGGGGGAAGGTGCCGTTTTCAGTTTCGATTTGCCAATGCAGGGAGCGACGCGATGAACGATTTCCAGCAAGTGGAGATCCTGCTGGCGGAAGATTCCGCCGCCGATGCCGAGATGACGATGCGCACGCTGCGCAAGCGCGGCATCGCCAACCGCGTGGTGTGGGTGAAGGACGGCGTCGAGGCGCTGGAGTATCTGTTCAGCGAAGGCGCCTGGGCCAGCCGGCCCGACGGCAACCCCAAGCTCGTGCTGCTCGATCTCAAGATGCCGCGCATGGACGGCCTGCAGGTGCTGCAGCGCATGAAGCAGGACGCGCGCACGCAGACCATCCCGGTGGTGATGATGACCTCCTCGCGCGAGGAGGGCGACATGTTCGCCAGCTACAAGCTCGGCGTGAACAGCTTCGTGGTCAAGCCGGTGGATTTCGACAGCTTCGCGGAGACCGTCGCGGAAGTCGGCATGTACTGGATGATCACCAACCAGGCCACGGGGTGAGGACCGGGCCATGAACGACGCCAAGGATACGCTGCGCGTCCTCATGGTGGAGGACAGCGTCGAGGACAGCGAGCTGCTGCTGCGCGCGCTGCGCGAGCTGCACCGCGACGTGCGCACCGAGCGCGTGGCGAGCGAGGCCGACCTGCGCAATGCGTTGCAGCGCTTCGTGCCGCATCTGGTCTTGAGCGACCATTCCATGCCGGGCTTCAGCGGCCACGAGGCCCTGCGCATCGTGCAGGAGACCGCGCCGCAACTGCCCTTCATCTTCGTCTCCGGCACCATCGGCGAGGAGGCCGCGATCGAGGCGCTGCAGCGCGGCGCCGTCGACTATGTGCTGAAGGACAACCTGCGCCGCCTGCCGACGGCGATCCAGAACGCCCTGCGCAACGCCGCCGAGCGCGAGGAACTCGACCGCACCGAACGCGCCCTGCGCGAGAGCGAGGAACGCTTCCGCGCCATCGTGGAGAGCACCGAGGACTGGATCTGGGA
>CAMLOR010000160.1 GCA_946481615.1 uncultured Aquimonas sp. | reverse complement strand
GCGCCGGCCGAAGCCTTCGCGATCGTCGAAGGAGGGATGCGCGCCGATCGCCACGCCGTGCTGCACGCACAACGCCACCGTGCGCTGCATGGTGGCCGGATCGCCCGCGTGCCAGCCGCAGGCGATGCTGGCGGAACTCAGGTGCGGAAGCAGCGCGGCATCGTCGAAGCCTTCGCCCAGATCCGCGTTGAAATCGACACTGCGTTGCATGGCGGGATGGTAGCGCGGCGTCGCCGTTGCGCGCAGGCGCCGCTCGTCATTCCGCGCAGGCGGGAAAGCCGGTGTGAGGCATCGGCGGGTCCGCGCCCGGGGTCTCTCTCCTTCGCATTCGCGGACGCGTTACGGTTCCCGTCATTCCCGCGCAGGCGGGAATCCAGCGACTTTAGCGAGGCGCTTCAACGTCACTGGGTCCCTGCCTGTGCGGGGACGACGTCAAGGGCGCGAATGCCGTTTCGTCGCCACGGCGATCCGCATCCGCTCGATGCGCTGCGCCTGTTCGCGCAGCCGCGCGATCGCGCCATCGCGATCGATCGGCGCGAAGCGCACGGTATCGCCCGGCCGGCATTGCGCGAGCCGCGGCAGATCTGCCGTCGCAACGTGGCCGATCACGGGATAACCGCCCACCGTCTGCGCTTCGCCCAACAGCACGATGGGAAGGCCATCCGGGGGCAGTTGCACCGTGCCCGGCGCCACCGGCGCGGAAACGCGTTCGCGCGTTTCCGCGGCCTGCAGCGGCGGCCCGTCGATGCGCAGGCCCTGGCGGTCGCTCGCGGCCGCCACGCGCCATGGCGAATCGAACAATGCGTGTGGCGCAGCCAGCGCATCGTGTCCGGCCATCAGCCGTGCGAGCGCCGGCACGGAAAGATCGAGGTCCGGGCGCGGATCGATCCACCACGACGCGACGGACACCGCCTCGACGGCGTGGGCAGCGAACGCCAACCGATCGCCGGCTCGAAGCGCTCGGCCCTCGCACCCGCCGAATCCGCCGCGCACGTCGGTGGCCCGGCTGCCCATCGCGCGCGGCACGTCGAAGCCGCCTGCGATGGCGAGAAAGGCCCGCGCACCATCGAGGCAGCGGCCGATCCGCAGCGTGCTCTCCGACGGCACTTCGATAGGTCGCCACCCAGGCAGGGCGAGGTCGCCGATGTGCGCTTCGACGCTGGCGCCCGCGAGGGCGATGCGCGCACCGCATTCGAAGTGCAGCGTCGGGCCTGCGAGCGTGATTTCGAGCAGGGCCGCATCGTCGCCATTGCCGACCAGCAGGTTCGCCACGCGCGCCGAGAACGCATCGAGCGCGCCACCCTGGCCGACACCGAGATGACGGAATCCCGTGCGACCCGGGTCCTGCACCGTGGTGAGCGCTCCGGGTTTGACGACGGCGAGCGTCATCGCGGCATCCACATGCGGGCGATGGGTGTAGCGAACCGGCTCGTCATCGCAACGCCACGAAGCGCACGCGGTCGCCCGGTTGCAGCAGGCTGGGTTCCGTGCGCGTGGCATCGAACAGCACGAGCGGCGTGCGTCCGATGATCTGCCAGCCGCCGGGACTTTCCCGCGGATAGATGCCCGTCTGTGCGCCGCCGATGCCGACGCTGCCGGCGGCCACGCGCGTGCGCGGTTGCGCGTGGCGCGGCGTCGCCAACGCCGGGTCGAGGCCGAGCAGGTAAGGAAAGCCAGGTGCGAAGCCCAGCATCGCGACGGTGTATTCGGCCGCCGCATGGCGCGCGATCACTTCGTCTTCATCCAGGCCGCAACGCCGTGCGACCTGCGCGAGATCGGGGCCGTCGCTGCCGCCATAACGCACGGGCACTTCGACGAGGCGCGGCGTCGCGTCCGCGCCAGTGGCCTCGGCGAATGCATCGGCCAGCCACGTCTCGACCCGCGGCAGCAAGCCGGCATCGATGGCGAGGGCTTCCGGCCGAACGAACACCGCCACGCTGGCGTATGCGGGGACGATGTCGCCTATCTCCACCGGTGCTGTCGCGCGCAACCGTCGCGCGAGCGCATGCACGCGACGCACCGTGCCCGATTCGATGCCGTCGCCCAGCCGCAACAGCAGTGCGCTGTCGCCGAGCGCTTCGGGCGCGGGCCGTTTCACCCGCCCAAAGCGCCGCGCAGTTCGCGCAGGCGGGTTTCGTGCGCCGTCTCGTCGTAGGGACGCGCAGGCACGCGGCCCCAGACCGGACCGGGCCAGGCCGCATCGTCGGTCTGGCGCGCGATCACGTGCACGTGCAGCTGCGCGACCTGGTTGCCCAGCGCGGCGACGTTCAGCTTGTGCGCCGAGTACAGCGACTTCAGCGCACGCGAGGCCGCCGCGATCTCGCGCATGAGCCGCGCCTGCGCATCGTCGTCGAGGTCGATCACGTCGCGCATGCCGGCCACGCGCGGCACGAGGATCAGCCACGGATAATTCGCATCGTTCATCAGCAGCACATCGCACAACGGCAACGCCGCCACGAACGCGGTGTCGGCGCGCAGCTGCGGGTGCAGTTCGAAGCTCATGCCAGCGCTCGCGCGAAGAAATCCACTGTGCGCTGCAGGGCCAGCGCCGCGCTCTCCGGCTCGTAGTCAGCGCGCACGTCGCAGTTGAAGCCGTGCCCTGCGGGATAGACGTGCGCGATCGCTTCCGGGTGAGCGGCGATCTGCGCTTCGCGGTGTTCGGGCGGGATGATCGGATCGCGCTCGCCGTAGTGGAACAGCATCGGCGCGCGCAGCATTTCCTCGTTGAAAGCCATGGTGCGGCCGCCGTAGTAGCTCACTGCCGGCAGGCCGAGCCGCGTATTGGCGAGGAAGGCCACGGTGCCGCCCCAGCAGAACCCGACCACGCCGACCCTGCCGTCCCCCGCCAGCGCGTCGCGCGCCGCCGCCACGTATTCGAGCGCCGCGTCGAACCCGAGATTGGCCACGAGTTCGCGCCCGCGCGCCACGCCGGCCTGGTCATAGCCCAGCTCGATCGGGCCCTCGCCGAAATGGTCGAACAGGGCCGGCGCCAGCACCTCGAACCCCTGTTCCGCGAAGCGTTCCGCCACCTTCCGGATGTGCGGATTCACGCCGAAGATCTCCTGCACCACCACCAGCCGCCCGCGCACCGCGCCCGTGGCTTCGACGCGCCAGCCGCGGATGGGTCCGGTGCGCGTGCCGATTTCGATCCAGTGCCCCATGCGGTCCTCCCGAGCGATGGCGCGATTCTATCCGTATAATCCGCGCCCCTTCGCCGTTGCCTGCCGTCATGTCCTCCTCGTCCCCGAAAGTCGGTTTCGTCAGCCTCGGATGCCCGAAGGCGCTGGTCGATTCCGAGCGCATCCTCACCCAGCTCAAGGTCGAGGGTTACCACATCGTGCCGAGCTACGACGCCGCCGACGTGGTGGTGGTCAACACCTGCGGCTTCATCGATTCGGCGGTGGCCGAATCGCTGGACGCCATCGGCGAGGCCATGGCCGAGAACGGCAAGGTCATCGTGACCGGTTGTCTGGGCAAGCGCGCCGAGGTGATCCGCGAGGCGCACCCGGGCGTGCTCTCGATCAGCGGGCCGCAGGACTACATCAGCGTCATGAACGCGGTGCACGACGCGCTGCCGCCGAAGCACGATCCCTTCGTCGACCTGATTCCCGACTACGGCGTGAAACTGACGCCGAAGCACTACGCATATCTGAAGATTTCCGAAGGCTGCAATCACCGCTGCACGTTCTGCATCATTCCCTCGATGCGCGGCGATCTGGTGTCGCGTCCCGTCGACGACGTGCTGCGCGAAGCCGAGAAGCTGGCGAAGGGCGGCGTCAAGGAACTGCTCGTCGTCTCGCAGGACACCAGCGCCTACGGCGTCGACGTGAAGTACGCGCCGCGCGAATGGCGCGGCAAGGCTTACGAAACGCGCATGAAGGCGTTGTGCGAGGGCCTGTCGGAACTCGGCCTGTGGACGCGCCTGCACTATGTCTATCCGTATCCGCACGTCGACGACATCGTGCCGCTGATGGCGGAAGGCAAGATCCTTCCGTACCTCGACATCCCGTTCCAGCACGCCAGCCCGCGCATCCTGAAACTGATGAAGCGGCCCGGCGCGGTGGAGAAGAATCTCGAACGCATCGCGCGCTGGCGCGACATCTGCCCCGACCTGACGCTGCGCAGTACCTTCATCGTCGGCTTCCCCGGCGAGACGGAAGAAGACTTCGACATGCTGCTCGACTTCATCGAGGAAGCGCAGCTCGACCGTGTCGGCGCCTTCGCGTATTCGCCGGTGGAGGGAGCGGCCGCGAATGCGATCCCCGACGCCGTGCCGGAGGAAGTGAAGCAGGAACGCCTGCAGCGCTTCATGGACCAGCAGGCCGAGATCAGTGCCGCGCGCCTCGAAGCCAAGATCGGCACGACGCAGCGCGTGCTGGTCGACGCCATCGACGGCGAGCTGGCGATCGCGCGCTCGAAGGCCGACGCGCCCGAGATCGACGGCCTGGTGCAGATCCAGGACGGCGCCGCCGCCGGCCTGAAACCGGGCGATTTCGCCGACGTGCGCATCCTGGGCAGCGACGAGCACGATCTCTTCGGCCTGGTGGGCGAAGGCGACGACGACTGAGGACGGCGCGGCGATGGCGCGCCAGCGTTTCGTGGCTCCGGCGCGCGCGGACGTGCCGCGCGAACGCTTCCAGGCGCCGATCTTCGCGGGCTTCGCGCACGACGCCGGATTGCTCGATGGCTGGGAGTGGCCTGCCATCGACACGCTGAACGCCGCCCTGGGTGAGGTGAGGCATCCGCATTCCGGCGCACCATTGCAGTTCGTCGAACAGACCCCTGCGCTGCTGGCCGACGGCCTGCACTACGAAACCCGCATCCACGATCGCGGCCAGATCGCAACGCGCGCCGCCAACTGGCACGATCTGTTCAACGCGCTGATGTGGCTGGATCGCCGCGCGCTCAAGGCCGCGCTCAACGTGCGCCAGGCCGCGGATGTGGCGCAGGCGGGCCGGGAACGCACGCGCGCGCAGTGCGCCCAGACGCATTTCGACGAAGCCGGGGCGATCGTGGTGCTGCGCGATCCTGCCTTGCTGGAGGCATGGAACGCGCACGATTGGCGCGCGTTGTTCTTCGACAACGCGCGGGCGTGGCAGACGGGCGAGGCCCGCGTCATCGTGTTCGGTCACGCGCTGCTGGAACACGCGCTGCAACCCGAGCCCGTGCACACCGCCAAATGCCTGGCCGTGCTTCAGCCCTCTTCTCTTCATGAAGGAGAGGGAGCCATCGTCGAACTCGTGGCAGCCGGCATCCACGACGGTTCGCTGCTCACCGATCCGCAGGAACTGCGCCCGCTGCCGCTGAGCGGCATCCCCGGCTGGCATCCGCACACCGGCGATGCCGCCTTTTACGCCACTGCCCCTTGCTTCCGCCCGCTGCGCCCCGGCCGCGTCTATCCCGCGCCGCCGTCGCTGCCGTAGCGCACTTCGAGCACGACGAAACGCCGCATGCCGCCGGGCAGCGCCGCCTGGAACTCGTCGTCGACGCGCTTCCCCAGCGCGGCACGCGCCAGCGGCGAATCGACGCTGATCCAGCCGCGCGCCGCATCGGTTTCGTCCGGCCCCACGATGCGGTAGTTCGCCAGCGCGCCGGCATCGTCCTCCAGTTCGATGAAGGCGCCGAAGCGGATGGCGGCAAGGTCCGCCGGCGCGTCTTCGACGACTTTCAGCGTCTCGAGCCGCTTGCTCAGATAGCGCACGCGGCGATCGATCTCGCCGAGCTGCTTCTTGCGGTAGGTGTACTCGGCGTTCTCGGAGCGGTCGCCTTCGGCGGCCGCTGCCGCCAGCGCCTTCACCACTTCCGGACGCTTCGCCTTCCACAGCCCGTTGAGTTCGTCGCGCAGGCGCTCGAACCCTTCGCGCGTGATGAGCGCGGTGGAAGCGGGGGAGGGGGGGCGCCAGCGGGACATGGGGCTGGCGTTATGCCAGCGCGCCGCGCGCGCCGCAAGCATTGCGGGGCGGGCGCGACGTTTGCCACGCTTGCGCCATGTTGATCCTGCCCCTGCACCGGCCGCTGACGCGCGCCACCTTCCCCTTCGTCACCGCGTTGCTGATGCTGGTCAACGTGGCGGTGTTCGTGCTGTTCCAGTCCGGCGACGGGGCTGCCATCCACGCCGCGCAGTCGCATTACGTGGAAAGTGGCCTCGGCACGCTGGAGGAGCCGGCCTACGAGGCCTGGCTGGAGCGGCGCGGCCGCAGCGAGGAACTGGTCGGACTGCGTGCCGCACCGGAGCCTTCGCGCGTGTTGCTGGTGGCGCAGGAAGCGCTGACCGACGTGGCCTTCGCACAGGCCCTGGCGGGCGGCGAACTGTTCGAAGACGAGGAGGCCTTCGCGCGCTGGCGCGAACTGCGGCCGCGCTACGACGAACTGCGCGACGAGGTCTTCACCCTGCGCCACATTCTGCGCAGCAGCGAGATCGATTTCTGGCGAATGCTGTCGTCGGCCTTCCTGCACGGCGGGCTGGATCATCTGATCGGCAACATGATCTTCCTCGCGGCGCTCGGGCTGCTGGTGGAAGGCGCGCTCGGTGGCTGGCGCTTCGCCGCCGTGTATCTGCTCGGCGCATTGGGTTCGAGCGCGGTTTCCCTGTGGTGGCGCTGGGGCGAGTCCGGTGGCGGGTTGGGTGCCTCGGGCGCGATCGCGGCCCTGATGGGCGCGTTCTGCCTGGTCTACGGCCGGCAGCCGGTGCGTTTCTTCTACTGGATCGGCGTGGTGTTCGATTACGTGCGCGCGCCGGCGATCTGGCTGTTCCCGGTGTGGCTGGGCTGGGAGGTCTACAACCTGCTCGCCAACGACGATCTGGGCATCGGCTTCGATGCGCATGCAGGCGGCCTCGTCACGGGCGCGTTGCTCGGCGCCGCGCTGGTGGCCGCGCGGCAGGTGCGCGACGATTTCATCGAGGATGAGCCGGAGGCCGCGGTCGAGGATCGCTGGGCGCGCGCGCAGGCGCATCTTGGACGCATGGAACTGCGCGAGGCCGATCTGCTGTTGCAGGAACTGCAGGCCGAATCGCCTTTGCGGTTCGACGTGGCGCTCGCGCGCCAGCGCGTTGCGCGCAACGCAGGCCATCCGGCGTCGCGCCGCGAACGTACGCTCGAGGTGCTGAGGCTCGCCGCGCCGGACGCGCAGGCCGCCGCGCAACAGTCCGAAGCGCTTCGCGCCGAAGCGGGTCTCGCCGTGGACGGTCCGACGCGTCTTGCGCTGACACGCCGCTGGCTCGATCTCGATGCGCCCGACGCTGTCGAAACGCTGTTGCAATCGGCGCCGGGCGACGATGCCACCGCGCAGGGCTTGTTCCAGCTCGGCCTCTACCGCGAACGCCACCGTCAGGTGGAAGGCTTCGAACGCGCACTCGGCGCGCTCGTGCAGCGCTTCCCACAGCACGCACTTTCGGAGAAGGCGCGCTTTCTGCTCGCGCATCGGTGAGTTGTCGCGGGGTGCAGAGCAGGTGGGTGCTGCGAGGTTGTCGCAGGTGCTCTTGCCGGGGTGGGATGGCCGGCCCGGCTGCGGCGCCGGCTTCGCCGGAAGCTGGAGTCGGCCGGGGGTT
>CAMLOR010000159.1 GCA_946481615.1 uncultured Aquimonas sp. | reverse complement strand
CCAGGCGTCGATGCCGCCTTCCACGTTGTACAGATCGTGGAAGCCCAGCCCGCGGAAGTATTCGGCGGCCTGCCGGCTGGAGTTGCCGTGATGGCAGAGGAAGGCGATCGGAAGATCCTTCGGCAGGCCCTCGAGGCGCGCGCGGGTGTCCATGTCGAGCACGTCGTGCGGCTGCGGGAAGGGCGCGAGTGCGCGGTCTTCGGCGGGCCGCACGTCGATCACGTCGACGGTGCCGGCGATGATGCGATCGTGCAGCTCCTGCACGGTGAGCGATTTCACCGGCGGCGGCGCGTTCGGGTTGCGGATGGCCAGGCCCGCGCCGCGCGCGTCCTCCACCCAGTCGATCTCCAGGCCGCGTGCGCGCTGCGCGGTGGCCAGGTCCATCAGGATGCGGATGCCCTGCGCCTCGGCCGCGATCTCGTTGCCGGCGGCCGGCTTGAGCGAGAACTGCGCGTTGAAGCGCGCGTCGATGGACAGATGCAGGCCGAGCGAATCGTCGGCGTCGTCGAGCGCGCTGCGGATGGCGTTCGCGGCCGTGGGCGTGATGGTGATGGCGGGCGGCGTGCGATCCGGCGCCGGGCGTCCGAACAGCGTGTGCAGCTCGCCGGAATTGAGCATGGCCTCGATGATGTCGCTGCCGCCGACCAGTTCGCCCTTCACGTAGAGCTGCGGGATCGTCGGCCAGCTGCCGTAGGCCTTGATGCCTTCGCGGATCTCGGGATCGGCCAGCACGTCGACGTGGGCGTAGTCGTCCACGATGCCCGCCAGCGCGCCCACCGCCTTGGCCGAGAAGCCGCAGCGCGGGGAATCGGGCGTGCCCTTCATGAACAGCACCACGGGGTTGGCGGCGAGCAGGGATTCGATGCGCTGGCGCAGTTCGGGGGTGAGGGACATGGGGGTGTTCCAGGAAGAATTCGTTGGATTTTAGCGGGTCGACACACGGGTTCGGGATGAGCCTGCCGAATCCGTGCCTCGGCGTTCACGTTGCCGCCTGTCCGTAGCCGTTCTGACTCACCGCGAACGGTTTTCGCGGTCGCCCAGCAGCGATGCTGCCATCGGCCGCGCGACGGCGGTCCATTCGGCGTACAACGCGGCGGACGGATGCAGGCCATCTTCCGCAACGAGTCGTGCGCCGCGTTCCCGGCTGACGGGCGCGATGTCCGCGACCTTCACGCCGTGCCGCGTGGACACTTCCACGACTTTCGCGTTGTACGCATCCAGCTCGCTTGCCACTTTCGCCAGATCGCGCCCGCTGCCCGCGCCGAAGGGCGTGACACCCCAGTCCGGGATCGTGAGCACGAGCACGCGATCGGCGCGATTGCCCGCCAATGCGATCGCGCGCTGCAGCAAGGCGTCGAATTCGCGGCCGAAGCCGTCGACGGGACGGCCGCGGTACTGGTTGTTCACGCCGATCAGCAGCGTGACGAAATCCCACTCGCCCAGCGGTTCGGCGGCATCCATCGCGGCGGACAGCTCGTCCGTGGTCCAGCCCGTGGTCGCGATGATGCGCGGCTCGGCCAGCGCGATGCCGTCGGCCTGCAAGGCCTTCGCCAGTTGCACCGGCCAGCGTCCGGAGGCTTCCACCGCCTCGCCGATCGTGTACGAATCGCCCAGCGCCAGGTAGCGCAGCGGCGTTCCGCGCTCCGGTTGCACCGTCATCGCGAAGGCCATCGCCAGCGTGGCGATCACGCGATCGCGGCCTGCCGCGCCGGTGCGCCGAGCTGGCGGGCGAGGGCGCGCTCGATGCGCGCGAACACTTCGCGCATTTCGTCCGCCTGCGGCAGCAGCGTGACGCGGAAATGATTGCGGTAGCCGACGTTGAAGCTCGAGCCCGGCACTACCAGTACGCCTTCGCTTTCCAGCAGATCGAGCGCGAAGCGGTGGTCGTCGAAGTCCGGACCGGCCTTCACGCCGGGGAAGGCGTACAGCGCGCCCTGCGGCGCCACCAGCGAAAGATGTTCGCTCGCCGCGCAGGCTTCGATCACTGCGCGGCGCGTCTCGTACAGGCGTCCGCCGGGCGAGACCAGTTCGTCGATGGTGTCCGGCCCCTGCAGCGCGGCGCGCGCCGCCCACTGGCCGGGCACGTTGGCGCACAGGCGCAGCGCGCCGAGCAGGTCGAGCGCGTGGTGATAGTCGCCGCTGCGCAGCGGATCGCCGCTGAGCGTGGCCCAGCCCACGCGATAGCCGCAGGCGCGATGCACCTTCGACAGCCCGCCGAAACTGATGCAGGGCAGGTCGCCGGCGAGCGGCGCCAGCGGCTCGAAGCGCGCGCCGTCGTAGACGATCTGGTCGTAGATCTCGTCCGACATCAGCAACAGATTGTGCTTCTCCGCGATGTGCACCAGGTGCTGCAGCAACTCGCGCGGATACACCGCGCCGGACGGATTGTTCGGATTGATGATCACCAGGGCGCGCGTGCGCGGCGTCACCAGCTTCTCGATCTGCTCCGGATCGGGCAGGAAGCCGTTCTCGGGCCGGCAGTCGTAGTGCGCCGGCACGCCGTCGTTGAGGATGGTGGCCGCGGTCCAGAGCGGATAATCGGGGCTCGGCACCAGCACCTCGTCGCCCGGATTGAGCAGGGCGCGCAGCGCCATGTCGATCAGTTCGCTCACGCCGTTGCCCATGAACACGTGATTGGCCGTGACGCCTTGCGCGCCGCGCGCGATGGCGAGCGCGGCGACGGCCTCGCGCGCTTCGGTCAGGCCCTGCTGGTGGCAGTAGGGATCGCTCTCGGCGATATGGCGCGAAACGGCGTCCTGCACGTGCTGCGGGGCGCGGAAACCGAAGGCGCCCGGATTGCCGATGTTGAGCTTGAGCACTTCGCGGCCCTGGGCTTCCAGATCGCGGGCGCGGCGCGCGAGTTCGCCGCGGATTTCGTAGCGGACCTGGGTCAGGCGCTGGCGGGTGGGGATCGAACGCTGCGGCATCGGACGGAAACGGGCGGCGGGAATGGGCCCAGCCTACCCGAATTTGTGCGGTGCGGAAGGGCAAAATGCGGGCAATCTCAACGGGATGGGTGCATGGAATCGTTTGCGGCGCTGGCCTGCCCCGGCGCCATGGACCACAATCGCCCCCGCATGCATCTCGACGCCGACCTCGCCCACCGCCTCGCCGCCATCGGATGGCGCGCCGATGCGCCGGCGGCGCAGGCCCTGCGCGATCTAGGCCCCGGCCGCCTGGCGCGCGTCACCGAGCAGCATCGCAGCGGCTACAAGGTCACCGACGGCGAACGCGAGTTCGCCGCGCAATCGCCCGCCTCGTGGATCCGCGCCGGCTTCCCGCCCGAGCAGCGCGCCGCCGTCGGCGACTGGGTGCAGCTCGACGAGAACGCCGACCAGATCCTCGAACTGCTGCCGCGCCGAAGCCTGTTCAAGCGCGCCGCCGCGGGGGAACACCACAAGGTGCAGCCGATCGCCGCCAACATCGACGTGGTGCTGGTGGTCACGGGCCTCGACGGCGATTTCAACCCGCGCCGCATCGAACGCTATCTCGTGCTGGTGTTCAGCAGCGGCGCGCAGCCGGTGGTGGTGCTGACCAAGGCCGATCGCTGCGAGGACGTCGACGCGCTGCGCGCGCACCTGGCCGCCGTCGAACTGGGCGGCGTGCCGGTGCATGCCATCAACGCCAAGGACGCGGCTTCGACGAAGGTGCTCGATCCTTATCTCGGCGAAGGCCGCACCGCGGTCCTGGTGGGGTCCTCCGGCGCGGGCAAGTCGACGCTGACCAACACGCTGCTCGGCCGCGAAAAGATGAAGACCGGCGCGGTGCGCGACGCCGATTCGCGCGGCCGCCACACCACCACGCATCGCGCGCTGCTGCCGCTTCCGCAGGGTGGCTGCCTCATCGACACGCCCGGCATGCGCGAACTCAAGCTCACCGGCGAGGAAGACCTCGCCGAAGCGCCGGTGTTCGACGACATCGAAGCGCTGGCCGCGAGCTGCAAGTTCCGCGATTGCCGGCACGAATCGGAGCCCGGCTGCGCCGTGCGCGCGGCGCTGGAAAACGGCGCGCTCGATCCGGCGCGCTGGCAGAACTACCGCAAGCTACAGGACGAACTGGCCGCGGCCTCCGACACGCTGGCCGCGCAGCAGGCGAAGAAATCCGAAGCGCGCGTGATGGGCAAGGCGCTCAACAAGCGCCTCACCGAGAAATACGGCAAGCGCTGAGGCGCGCCGGGCGCACGATGCAGGACGCCGCCGCCCTCGAACGCATCGCCGTCCTCGATCAGCGCCTGGTCAATGCGGTGAAGGGCATCAAGCTGCTCGGCGCGGTGAGCTGGCCGGTGGCGGTGCAGCAGGATTTCCTCGCGCGCTGGCACAAGGGCAACGCCGCGCTGCCCGTGGTGCATTACCCGCGCTACGAGTTCTCCGAGGTGCGCGCGGAACTCGACGCCATCGACGCCGAAGCCGACAAGGATCACCCGCTCGGCGACTACCTGCACCGGACGGTGGAGAGCCACCGCATATCCACCCGCCTGCTCGAGTGCCTCGGCACCGATGCCATCACCGAGCACTCGATCCGCCTCTTCGGCCGCCCCGGCGACCGTTTGCCGGGCGGTGAACTGAGCAATACCGATGCGGCGCTGCACTTCATCCAGCTCGCCAACGAACTGGATCGCGAACTGACCCAGCACGAAGCCGAATACGTGCTGCCGGCCGAAGTGCTGCAGGTGGAATTGCAGGAACAGATCTCACGCTTCTTCGTGCACCACAAGGTGCGCGTCGATCTCGATCCGGATCTCATCGCCAAGGCCGCGGCCGGCCCCACCCGCATCCGGCTGCGCTCGGCGACCGGGTTCACCGAATACGATCGCCACCAACTGGTGGAACACGAAGCCTTCGTGCACTCGCTCACCGCGCTGAACGGACGCGAGCAGCCGCACCTCAAATCGCTGGCGCTCAACTCACCGCGCACGACGGCGACGCAGGAAGGTCTCGCCACCTTCGCCGAATTGATCACCGGCGCCATCGACATCGGCCGCATGAAGCGCATCTCGTTGCGCATCGTGGCCATCGAGATGGCGCTCAACGGCGCCGACTTCCTCGAGGTGTTCCGCTTCTTCCTCGACTCGGGCCAGACCGAAACCGACAGCTTCACCAGCACCATGCGCGTCTTCCGCGGCGCGCCGGTCGGCGGCGGCGCGGCCTTCACCAAGGACACGGTCTACCTGCACGGCCTGCTCGGCGTGCACACCTTCTTCCGCTGGGCGCTCAAGCACAAACGCCTGAAACTGTGCCGCCTGCTGTTCGCCGGCAAGATGAACCTGCACGACCTCTTCGTGCTGGAACCGTATTTCGACTGCGGCTACCTCGCCGGCCCGCTCTACATCCCGCCGTGGGTCGCTCGCGCGAACGGCCTCGCGGGGATGCTGGCGTTCTCGCTGTTCGCCAACAAGATCCGGCTCGACCGCGTCGAGGCGGAAGATCTCGTGCTGGGGCTGTAGCGGGTCAACGCTCCCGAGTCGGAATGATGTTGCCGTCCGCGTCGATCGAAAGTCGCGCGGGGGCGGGAACGATGCGAACGTCGCGCCGGACGTAAGGCAGCGACTCGGTCAGCCGGGCGTAGATCCATGCGTCGGACGCGATTTCCGGTGCCAGCGTCAGTTCGTTGCCCGGCGCTTCGAGCCAGGGTCGAACGCTCGCGGTGAACACGGTTTCGATGCGCCCGACGCGCAGCATCTGGCGCTGCACGTTGGCGCCGTGCCACACGTTGACGACGAGCGCGAGCGCCACGATCGCGCGCGCCGGCAGACGCATCGCGGGCCACGTCGCCGCGACGCACGCCCAGGCCAACGCGCTGGCGGCGTAACCGTACTGCGGGTAGCCGGTGGCGAGGACGATGGCCGGACCCATCGCGAGGGCGCCACCGGCGAGCAGCAGCAGACCGAGGCGGCGATCGGTGCGCAGCACCGCCACCAGCAGCAGGGCCGCCAGCGCGGCGGCCAGCGCCAGCCGGGCGGAAGGCGCGAAAACTGGCGAGGCCATTTCCAGCGCCGTCGGGATCAGCGGCCAGGCCTGGAACTCGGCCCAGCGCTGCGGAATGTTCGCCAGCGACCATGCATAGGCGCCGCCGGGGCGCTCGCCGAACATCAGGACCGGAAGCCGCAGTGCGAGGTAGGCGAGCGTGGGCACGGCGCTCGCGAGCAGCGCATTGCGCCAGCGGGCATCGCGTGTGAGCAGCCACGCCAGGCCGAGCAGCGGTGCGATCGCGAGCGCGGTCTCTTTCGCCAGCAAGGCGAGCGACGTGAGCAGGAACACCGCGACCGCCGCGGTGCGGGAGCCGCGCTGCGCGGCAAGCACGAACCAGGCGATGCCCAGCGCGCATGCAGTCCACAGCAGTTCGGCCAGCGTAGCCACCCAGCCATGCACGTAGATCGCATACGGATTGAGCGCGAACGCCGCGGCGCCGAACAAGGCCATGCGCGGTGCGAGACCGGCGCGGCGCAGCACCGCGAACAACAGCGCGCATACGCCGAAGCCGAGCGCGATCCACAGCGCGTGGCACGCCTGCGGATGGTCGAACAGGCCGCGCGCGATCAGGAGCCAGAGCTGGAAGGTCAGCGGGCGGTACTGGAACGGCGCGTCGTCGAGCCAGTCATGGGCCAGCCCCTGCTGCGCCTGCCAGCCCCACTGCAGTTCGTCGTGGCTGAACCAGCCGGGATTCGACAGGTGCCCGACGTTCGCCAGCGCGAACGCCGCGGCGGCCGCGATCCACGCGGCGGTGCGGCGCAGCATGGCGTTGGTGTCGCGCAACGATGACCACCGGCCGGGAAGGGGCGGGTACTATACGAGGCCCGCCCCGCGCCGCGCGTGGGTCTAGTCTGCGAATCCCATGTCCGACATCGACGCCTTCAAGCAAGCCGCCCTCGACTATCACCGCCACGAACCCAAGGGCAAGATCAAGGTCACGCCCACCAAGCCCATGGTCACCCAGCGCGATCTTTCGCTGGCGTATTCGCCGGGCGTGGCGGCGGCCTGCGAGGCCATCGTGGCCGATCCGAACAGCGTTTCGGAATACACCGCGCGCGGCAACCTGGTGGCGGTGATCAGCAACGGCACCGCGGTGCTGGGCCTGGGCGACATCGGCCCGCTGGCCGGCAAGCCGGTGATGGAAGGCAAGGGCGTGCTGTTCCAGAAGTTCGCCGGCATCGACGTGTTCGACATCGAGATCGACGAGCACGATCCGGACAAGCTGGTCGACATCATCGCCAGCCTGGAACCGACCTTCGGCGGCATCAACCTCGAGGACATCAAGGCGCCCGAGTGCTTCATCGTCGAGAAGAAGCTGCGGGAGCGCATGAAGATCCCCGTCTTCCACGACGACCAGCACGGCACCGCCATCATCGTGGGCGCGGCGGTGCTGAATGCGCTGCTCGTGGTGGGCAAGAAGATCGAAGACGTGAAGCTTGCGACCAGCGGTGCCGGCGCGGCGGGCATCGCCTGCCTCGACATGTTGGTGGCGCTCGGTCTGAAACCGGAGAACATCCTCGCGGTGGATCGCGAGGGCGTGCTCTACACCGGGCGCGGGCACATGGATCCGGACAAGCAGCGCTACGCGCGCGACACCGCGAAGCGCTCGCTGGCCGAGATCGTCGAAGGCGCCGACATCTTCCTCGGCCT
>CAMLOR010000158.1 GCA_946481615.1 uncultured Aquimonas sp. | reverse complement strand
TCGCGGTGATCGCCGCGGTGCGGCCCGACCTGCTCATCACCGACGAAGTGCTGGCCGTGGGCGACGAATCCTTCCAGAAGAAGTGCATCCGCTGGATGGAAGACTATCTGGAACGCGGCGGCACGCTGTTGCTCGTCTCGCATTCCATGTACCACGTGCAGAAACTGTGCAAGCACGCGCTGTGGCTGAAGGACGGCAAGGTGCAGGCCTACGGCGACGTGTTCGACGTGACGCAGGATTACCTCGCGTATCACGAGCGCAAATCGCTGCGCGAAGGCGGACCGGACATCCAGGCCGATTACGCGGGTGGCGAGTACCGCATCACCGGCGTCATGCTCAACGGCAGCGAAGAAGCCGCGCCGCGCGTGCTGCGCGTGGGCGAGGGCTTCTCGCTGGACGTGCGGATCTACGCTCCCGACGGACGTCCGCCGCAGTTGGGCGTGGGGCTGCTGCGCGCCGATGGCACGCCGGTGTACGGCACCACCACCGAGATCGACGACGCGCCGGCCGAGCGCGTGGACGCCCAGCATTTCCGCTTCCGCGTCGAATTCGACGCGCCGGCGCTGCTGCCCGGCGGCTACAACCTCAAGCTGCACGCGCTCGATCCCGAAGGCGTGCGCCTGTTCGATACCGTCGAACGCGGCTTCGTGGTGCGTGGCGCTTCGCGCGAGTTCGGCCTCGTCCGCCTGTCGCACCGCTGGGGCGCCTGAGCATGGGTGTGCAGATCCTGCTGCCGGTGTACAACGCACCGGACGATCTCGACGCCTGTCTGGCGAGCCTGGCGCGCACGTTGCCGCGTGGCGTGCCCGTGCTGCTGGCCGACGATGCCTCGCCCGATGCGCGCGTGGCCGAGGTCGTCGAGAAACACAGCAGCGCTCTCGACCTGCGCCATGTGCGCCGCCGGCAGAATCTCGGATTCGTCGGCAACGTCAACGAGGCCTTGAAGGAAACCGGCCCCGACGACGCGATCCTGCTGAACTCCGATACCGTGACGACACCGGGGTGGTTCGAGCGCCTGCTGGCCTGCGCCGCCAGCGATCCGCGCATCGCCACGGTCACGCCGTGGTCGAACAACGCCGAGATCTGCTCGTTCCCGCGCTTCTGCGAAGCCGCCCCGGTGCCTGAAAACCTCGACGAACTCGCCGAGGCCGCCCGCACCGCCGGCGCTCCCGAATACCCCGAGCTGCCCACCGCCGTCGGTTTCTGCATGTTCCTGCGCCGCGCCGCGGTCGAGGCCATCGGCGATTTCGACCAGGCCACCTTCGGCCGCGGCTATGGCGAGGAAAACGACTTCTGCCTGCGTGCCGCCGCCCACGGCTGGCGCAACGTGCTCTGCGACGACGCCTACGTGGCCCACCGCGGTGGCGCCAGCTTCAAACCCGAAGGCTTCGCGCCCGGCGGCGAGAACCTGGCGCGGCTCAACGCCCGCTATCCCGGCTACAATGCACTGATCGCCGGATTCATCCTGCGCGATCCGCTCGCGCCGCTGCGCGAGCGCTTCCTGCGCCGCCTGCAACCCGCCCGCCCCGAGGCGCGGCAGCACGACCTCTTCGATTGACCATGGCCGACCCCGCCCTCGAATTCACCGGAGAACGCTTCACGCCCGAATGCGTGCGCGAGATCTGGTACGAACACTGGCATCGCTATGCCTTCGCGCTGCGATTCGCGGCCGGCAAGCGCGTGCTCGACGCGGCCTGCGGCGAAGGCTACGGCAGCGCGCTGCTCGCGCGCCGGGCGGCCAGCGTCCTGGGCGTCGACGTTTCGCAGCAGGCCGTCGATCACGCGCGCCTGCGCTACCCTGCGCCCAACCTGCGCTTCGAAACCGCCGACGTCACCGCGCTCGATCATCTGCCCGCAGGCAGTGTCGACCTGATCGCCAGCTTCGAGACACTCGAACACCTGCAGCCGCAGGAACGCATGCTCGACGGCTTCGCGCGCCTGCTCTCCGACGACGGCCTGCTGCTGGTCTCGACGCCCGACAAGCGCACGTATACCGATGCCACCGGCTTCGCCAACGAACACCACGTGCGCGAACTGTATCGGCCGGAATTCGAAGCGATGCTTGCCGCGCGCTTCCCCGCGTTCCGGCTGTACGGCCAGAAACTGGTATTCCAGTCGGCGCTCTGGGCGCTGGACGGCCAAGGCCAGTACGAAGCCACCACCATGCGCGCCGACGGCGCCATCGAAGACGCGCTCACGCTGCCGCCGCTCTACTACGTGGCGGTCTGCGCGAAGCGCCCGGAAACGCTGCGCGACCTTCCCGCGCTCTCGCTGTTCGGCGACGCCGAAGAAAGCGTCTACGCCCACTACAACGCCGAAGTCCGCAAGAACATCGCGGCCGGCCACCGCATCCTCGAACTCGAACGGCAGCTCGCCGAGCTGCAAAACCGCTGACCCCATGGATTTCCAGATCGATTACGGCACGCTGCCGCTCACCAAGAAACCGGCGCCGCCGAGCGGCCCGCTCTTCGCCTCCGTCGCCGGCCGCGTGTCGTCGCTGGCCAACGGCGAGGTGGTCTTCTTCGACCTCGACACCGAACAGCTGCACGTGATGACCGAGCAGGTGCTCGGCGCGATGGACGTGTGCCGTCCGTTCCGCACCCTCGAGGAACACGTGGCCGCCGTGCGGCAGGCCATGCCCAAACTGCCCCAACAGGGCGACGCCGTGAAACGCGTGCTGGAGAACCTGATCTCGCGCGGCCTGTTGATCAGCGACGCCGACTGGCTCGCGCGCCTGGCCGAGCACGACGAGCGAGCGCAGGCGGAGTTCGCCGGAATATTCATCCGCGCCTGCGACCGCCCGGAACAGACCAAACGCCTGCTCGCGAGCCTGCTCGAGTACGAACGCAAGTACGCGCCGAAGCACCGCTACTGGCTGGTCGACGATTCGCGCGACGCCGCCCATGCGCGCGAACACGCCGCGCTGCTGGCGCAGTTCGGCGCCGAGGCCGGCGTCGAAACCCGCTACGTCGGCCCGGCCGAATGGTCGAAGCTCGCCGATGCCCTGGCCGCGGGCAACACGCATCAGGGCGCGGCCGATTGGCTCCTGCGCCGCGAACTGCCGCGCCCGCACGCCGGCGGCCTGGCGATGAATCTGATCGCGCTGCTGGCCGCGGGCCGCCGCTACGCATTGCTCGACGACGACTTCCTGTTCCCCCTGCGCCTGCATCCGGAAGCCGGTGGCGGCGTCGAACTGAAGGCCGGCGGGCAGCTGCCGGTGCGCTTCTTCGCGAACGCCGAGTCCGCGCTCGACGCCGGTGTCGAATTCGACGGCGATCCGCTGCAGGCGCATTTCGACCTGTGCGGCGCGCCGCTCGGCGCCCGACTGAACACGCATCCGCAGCTTTCGCTCTCGCGCGCCGATCTGGTGGGCGCGGCACCGAGCCTGCTGCCGCACCTGGACCGCGGCCGCCGCATCATCGCCACCGTCAACGGACATCGCGGCCATTCGGGCACCGCGAGCGCCGGCTGGCTGTTCGCGCTCGATCCGAAATCGCGCGAAGGCTTCTGGGGCTCGCGCGAGGACTACCTGCGCAATATCGAATCGCCCGCGCTGTGGTACGGCCCGGCGCGTGCGCGCCTGCAGGCGCAGGGCAACTTCACGCCCTTCACCGTGGATGCCAGCCGCATGCTGCCGTTCACGCGTCCGGCCGGCCGCGGCGAGGATCGCCTGTTCGGCGCGATGTGCCGTTTCCTTTCGCCCGATTCGCTCACGGCGCACCTGCCCACCGCGATCGGCCATCGGCAGGAAGGCGAGCGCTCGCGTGCCGCCACGCTGAAGCAGGCCTTCACGCCGGGCCTCAACGACTATTTCATGGATCTGGCGAACGCCTCGGCGGCGGAGTTCCATGCCGAGGATCGCGCCGCGCGCCTGCGCGGCTTCGCGGCGCGCCTGCGCGATCTTTCGGCCGGCAGCGAGAAGTCCATCCTCGGCGAACTGCGCGAACACCTGGCCGCGGTGCGTTCCTCGCTCGTGCATTCGCTGCACAGCGTGCTGCAGTCCGCCAAAGGCGCGCCGGTGTACTGGCAGGCCGATCTGCGCCAGCTGATCGAGGCCAACGGCAAAGCCATGATCGCGGGCGGCGTGCCGAAGCTCGCCGACTGGGACGACGTGGACGACACCGCGACGCTCACGGCGCGCTATCGCCAAGCGCTGTCGCAGCACGCCGATGCGCTCGACGCCTGGCCGGCGATGTGGGACGCGGCGCTGTCGCGCCGCGGCGAGCTCTGAGCCCCGCGGCGGCGGCGTGAACGGTTCCGACGCCACCGCCGTCATCGTCGTCTCGCACGACAGCGGCGAGTGGCTGTCGCGCTGCGTGGCCTCGGCGCTGGCGCAGGATGCGCCGGTCGAGGTCGTCGTGGTCGACAACGCCTCGCGCGACGGCAGCCTCGGCAAACTGCCGCGCGACGCCCGCGTGCGGCTGCTGCGCAACGAAGACAATCGCGGCTTCGCGGTGGCCTGCAACCAGGGCGCCGCGGCGACGCCGGCGTCGCACCTGTTGTTCCTCAACCCCGATTGCGAACTGCCGCCCGATGCCGTGCGGCGCCTGCGCGAACTGCTCGCGCACGACGCGTCGCTCGCCATCCTCGGCGCGCAACTGGTGAACGCCGACGGCACGCCGCAGTTGGCCTCGCGCCGCCGCACGCCGACGCCGACGGTGGCGATCAAGCGCGCGCTGGGACTGGGCGGGGCAACGCTCGAGATCGACGAACCCATCGACACGACGCAGCCGGTGAGCTTCGTGGATGCAGTGTCGGGTGCCTTGATGCTGATGCCGCACCGTGTGTTCGAAGCGCTCGGCGGCTTCGACGAAGGCTATGTCCTGCACTGCGAAGACCTCGACCTGTGCCGCCGCGCATTGCTCGCCGGCCATCGCGTCGGCATCGCCAACCACGTGCGAGTGGTGCACGACAAGGGCACTTCCAGCCGCGCGCGGCCGGTGTGGGTGGAATGGCAGAAGCACCGCGGGATGCTGCGCTACTTCAAGAAGTTCGATGCGGCTGATTCGCCGTTCTGGCTGCGCCTCGCCGTGCGGCTCGGCGTATGGCTGCGCTTTCCCCTGGCCGCGCGCCGCGCTGCGCGCAGTTCGCGCGAGAACGTCTAGAGGCGCGCCGTCATTCCCGCGAAGGCGGGAATCCAGTGACTTGGGGGTCGCGAAAGAGCAACGTCGCTGGGCTTCCGCCTTCGCGGGAGCGACGTTGTCGCGTTTTACGGGGTCCGCACTTTCGCGCGGAAAGACGGGTCAGCGGCAGCGATTGATCTCGTCGCGCTGCGCCATCGCCGCGGCGCGCGCGGCGTCCGCGAAATCGGCGCCGCTGCCGGCGTAGAGGATGGCGCGGGACGAACTGATCACGAGCCCCGTGCCGTCCTCCGTCGCTCCCTGCGAAACGGCCGCCTGCACATCGCCGCCCTGTGCGCCGATGCCGGGCACGAGGAAGGGCAGGTCGCCAACTAGTGCACGCACTTCGCCGAGTTCCTTCGGCCACGTCGCGCCGACGACGAGCAGGCAATTACCGTTGCCGTTCCATTCGTTCGCGACGCGCACCGCGACGTGCTGGTACAGCGGTCGCCCATCGATCACCAGATCCTGGAACTCGCCGGATCCCGGATTCGAGGTACGGCATAGCACCACGACGCCCTTGTCGGCGCGATCGAGGAAAGGCTGCACCGAATCGCGCCCGAGATACGGATTCACCGTCACGGCATCGGCGACGTAGCGGTCGAAGGCTTCGGTCGCATAGTTCTGCGCGGTGCTGCCGATGTCGCCGCGCTTGGAATCGAGGATCACCGGCACGCCGGGATGCTCGCGATGCACATGCGCGATCAGCCGCTGCAGCGCAGCTTCCGCGCCCAGCGCCGCGAAATGCGCGATCTGCGGCTTGAACGCGCAGACCGCGTCGGCCGTGGCATCCACGATGGCGCGACAGAACTCGAACACGGCGTCGTGCGAACCACGCAACGACGCCGGAAACCGCGTGGGCTCCGGATCGAGCCCCACGCACAGCAGCGACTCCGCTTCGCGCCAGCGCGCACGGAGCTGCTGCATGAAACTCATTACTTGAGCGCCTTGAAGCGCAGGCGATGCGGCTTGGCGCCTTCTTCGCCCAGGCGGCGCTTCTTGTCTTCCTCGTACTCGCGGTAATTGCCCTGGAAGAATTCCACGTGCGAGTCGCCTTCGAAGGCCAGGATGTGGGTGGCGATGCGGTCGAGGAACCAGCGGTCGTGCGAGATCACCATCGCGCAGCCCGGGAACTCGAGCAGCGCGTCTTCCAGCGCGCGCAGCGTTTCCACGTCGAGATCGTTCGAAGGTTCGTCGAGCAGCAGCACGTTGCCGCCCTGCAGCAGCGTCTTGGCCAGATGCAGACGGCCGCGCTCGCCGCCCGACAGCGTGCCGACCAGCTTCTGCTGGTCCGGACCCTTGAAGTTGAAGCGGCCGATGTAGGCGCGCGACTGGATCTCGACGTTGCCGATCTTGAGGATGTCCGAGCCGCCCGACACTTCCTGCCAGACGTTCTTGTCGCCTTCGAGTTTCTCGCGGCTCTGGTCGACGTAGGCCACCTTCACGGTATGGCCGATGTTGACCTCGCCCTTGTCGGGCTTCTGCTCGCCCGTGATCATCTTGAACAGCGTCGACTTGCCGGCGCCGTTCGGACCGATGATGCCGATGATGGCGCCCGGCGGCACGGTGAACGACAGATCGTCGATCAGCAGCCGGTCGCCGAAGCTCTTCGAGACGTTCTTGAACTCGATGACGTTGTTGCCCAGGCGCTCGCCCGGCGGGATGAAGATCTCGTTGGTCTCGTTGCGCTTCTGGTAGTCGACCGACTGCAGTTCTTCCAGGCGGGCCAGGCGGGCCTTGCCCTTGCAGCGGCCGCCCTTGGCATTCTGGCGCGACCATTCCAGTTCCTTCTGGATCGCCTTCTGGCGCGCCTTTTCCTGGTTCTCTTCCTGCTTCAGGCGCTCGTCCTTCTGCACCAGCCACTCGGTGTAGTTGCCCTTCCACGGAATGCCGCGGCCGCGGTCGAGCTCGAGGATCCACTCGGCCGCGTTGTCGAGGAAGTAGCGATCGTGCGTCACCGCCACCACGGTGCCCGGGAAGCGCGTGAGGAACTGCTCCAGCCATTCGACCGATTCGGCATCGAGATGGTTGGTGGGCTCGTCCAGCAGCAGCATGTCGGGCTTGGAGAGCAGCAGGCGGCACAGCGCCACGCGGCGCTTCTCGCCGCCCGAGAGATGACCGATCTTCGCGTCCCACGGCGGCAGGCGCAGCGCGTCGGCGGCGATCTCCAGCTGCAGGTTCAGCGTGTCGGCGTCGCCGGTGGCCAGGATGGCCTCGAGACGCTGCTGTTCGGCGGCGAGCTTGTCGAAATCGGCGTCCGGCTCGGCATAGGCGGCATACACCGCATCGAGCGCGGCCTGCGCGTGGAGCAGATCGCCCACGCCTTCTTCCACCGCTTCGCGCACGGTGTGCTCGGGGTTGAGCCTGGGTTCCTGCTCGAGGAAGCCGACCTTGATGCCGGGTTGCGGGCGCGCCTCGCCGGTGAAATCGGTGTCGGTGCCGGCCATGATGCGCAGCACGGTCGATTTGCCCGCGCCGTTCAGGCCGAGCAGGCCGATCTTGGCGCCGGGGAAGAACGACAGCGAGATGTCCTTGATGATCTGGCGCTTCGGCGGCACGGTCTTGCTGACGC
>CAMLOR010000157.1 GCA_946481615.1 uncultured Aquimonas sp. | reverse complement strand
GGAATTCCGAGAACGCCTTCTGCACGTTGGCGAAGTCGCCGCCGTAGTTCTCGAGATGATCGGCGTCGATGTTGGTGACCACCGCGATCAGCGGCGTCAGGCGCAGGAAGGAACCGTCGCTCTCGTCGGCCTCCGCCACCAGCCACTCGCCGCCGCCCAGGCGCGCGTTGGCGCCGGCCGACAGCAGCTGGCCGCCGATCACGAAGGTCGGGTCCATGCCGGCTTCCGACAGCACGCTGGCGACGAGGCTCGTCGTCGTGGTCTTGCCGTGCGTGCCCGCCACCGCGATGCCGCGGCGGAAGCGCATCAGCTCGGCCAACATCTCGGCGCGCGGCACGATCGGCACGCGCTTCTCGCGCGCGGCCAGCAGCTCCGGATTGTCCGACTTGATCGCGCTGCTGACGACGACGACGTCGGCGCCGTCGATCTGCGCGGCCGCATGGCCGCGGAACACCTTCACGCCCAGGCCCGCGAGCCGGCGCGTGGTGGCGTTGTCGCCCTGGTCGGACCCCGACACCGTGTAGCCCAGCGTCGAAAGCACCTCGGCGATGCCGCTCATGCCCACGCCGCCGATGCCGACGAAATGCACGTGGCGGAAGCTGCTGGCGAGATCGCCACCGGTCTGCAGACGCTTCATGCCCGCGCCTCCGCCAGACACACATCCGCGACGCGCTCCGCGGCATCGATGCGCGCCTGTGCCCGCGCCGCGTTCGCCATCTGCAGCAGCCGCGACCGCGACGGCAGCAACTCGCCCAGCTCGCGCACGAGATTCGCAGCGAGACCGTCGTTCTCTTTCACGAGCCGCGCGGCGCCATTCGCGACCAGGAACTCGCCGTTGCGCGTTTGATGATCGTCGACCGCATGCGGATAAGGCACCAGCACCGCGGCCACGCCGACGGCGGCGAGTTCCGCCAGCGTCAAGGCGCCGGCGCGGCAGATCACGAGATCAGCCCAGGCATAGGCTTCGGCCATGTCGTCGATGAAAGGCTCGACGCGCGCGGCCAGTGTTGTTCCGACGTAGGCCTGCTGCGCCTGTTCGAGATGACGCGTGCCGCACTGATGGCGCACTTCGATCGGCTGCTCGATGCGCAGCGCGGCCAGCGCCTGCGGCACGGCCTCGTTGAGCGCACGCGCACCCTGGCTGCCGCCCAGCACCAGCACGCGACGCAGGCCGTTGCGGGCCGCGAAGCGCTCGCCCGGCGCGGCCACCGCAGCGATTTCCGGCCGCACCGGATTGCCCACCGCTTCCGCATCGAGCGAACGCGGGAACACTTCCGGGAAACCCGTCAGCACGCGTCGCGCGATCGAGGCCAGCGCGCGATTGGTGAATCCCGGCACGCGATTCTGCTCGTGCACCAGCAGCGGCCGGCGCAGCAGCCACGCCGCTACGCCGCCGGGGCCGGCCGCGAAACCGCCCAGGCTCAACACGCTGCGCGGACGACGCCGGCGCAGCACGCCCAGCGCCTGCCACAGCGAACGCGCCAGCCGCAGCGGCGCCAGCAGCAGCGACAAGGCGCCGCGGCCGCGCAGCGCGCTCACCGCGATGGTGTCGAGCGTGATGTCGGCGGCCGGCACCAGCTTGTTCTCGAGCCCGTGCGAGGAACCCAGCCACACCACCGGCACGCCGCGCGCACGCAGCACGCGCGCCACGGCGAGCCCGGGGAAGATGTGCCCGCCCGTGCCGCCGGCGAGGATCATCACGGGCGCGTCCGGACGGTTCATGCGCGCGCTCCCGAGGGCAGCGGCGCGGTGCCGAAGGTGCCGAGCGTGGGCTCGACGCGATGGCGCGGATTCGCACGCGGATCGACCACCGGCGGCACCGGATCGATGGCATCGGCGGTCTCGGCATCGAGCGTGGCCGCGTTCACCGCCGTGCGCACGCGTGCCACCTGGCGCTGCGCGCGATCGAGCTCGTAGCTCACGCGCAGCAGCAGGCCGACCGCGGCGCAGGTCATCAGCACCGAGGAACCGCCCGACGAGATCAGCGGCAGCGTCAAGCCCTTGGTCGGCAGCACACCGAGGTTCACACCGATCGACACCAGCGCCTGCAGGCCGATCCACAGCGCCACGCCGAAGGCGCAGTAACCCGCGAAATGGCGACCGAGTTCGACCGCGCGCAGGCCGAGCACGAAGGCGCGTCCCACCAGCAAGGCGAACAACGCCAGCACACAGAGGATGCCGAAGAAGCCGAGTTCCTCCGCGATCACCGCGAAGATGAAATCGGTGTGCGCTTCCGGCAGGTAGAACAGCTTCTGGATGCTGCCGCCCAGGCCCACCCCGAACCACTCGCCGCGGCCGATCGCGATCAGCGCCTGGGTGAGCTGGAAGCCGTCGTTGAACGGGTCCTGCCAGGGATCGAGGAAGGAGGTCAGGCGCTTGACGCGATACGGTTCGATGATCGCGGCACCGCCGAGCACCGGCACGGCGAGCAGCGCCGGCGCCAGCAGATTGCGGATGCGCACGCCGCCCAGCCACACCATGCCGCCGGTGATGGCGAGGATCAGCACCGCCGAGCCGAAGTCCGGCTGCAGCAACAGCACCGCCACCAGGCCCGCGGCCACGCCGAACGGCTTGAGCATCCCGAGCCACTGCGATTGCACCTGCTCGCGGAAACGCACGAGATAGCTCGCCAGCCACACGATCAGCATCAACTTCACGGCCTCGACGGCCTGGAAGCCGGAGATGCCGAAGTTGAGCCAGCGCCGCGCGCCGTTGACGGTCTTGCCGATGCCGGGCACGAACACCAGCAACAGCAGCACGAAGCACATCAGCAGCAGCAGGTGGCTGCTCTTCTCGATGTGCTTGAGCTCGATGCGCGCCATCGCGAAGGCCAGCACCAGCCCGCCGGCCATGAAGATCACATGGCGCGTCAGGAAATAGAACGGGCCCACGTCGAGGCCCTCGCCGATCGCGATCGAGCTCGACGCCACCATCACCAGGCCGAGCGCGGCCAGCGCCGTCGCCGCGGCGAACAGCACGCGGTCGTAGCGGCCCTCGATCTCGTCGAGGCGGAAGGCCTGGCGGAAGCGTTCGCCGAGCATCAGCGCACCTTCAACGTGGCGAGGCCGATCAGCACCAGCACCACCGAGATGATCCAGAAGCGCACGATCACGCGCGGCTCCGGCCAGCCTTTCAGCTCGAAGTGGTGATGGATGGGCGCCATGCGGAACACGCGGCGGCCGGTGAGCTTGAACGAGGCGACCTGGATCATCACCGACAGCGTCTCGATGACGAAGATGCCGCCCATCACGACCAGCACCAGTTCCTGGCGCACGATCACCGCGATGCAGCCGAGTGCCGCACCCAGCGCCAGCGCGCCGATGTCGCCCATGAACACCTGCGCGGGATAGGTGTTGAACCACAGGAAGCCGAGGCCCGCGCCGCAGATGCCCGCGCAGATGATCGCCAGTTCGCCCGAACCGGGAATCTTCGGAATCTGCAGGTAGTCCGCGAACACCGCATGGCCCGACAGATACGCGAACACGCCGAGGCCGCCGGCCACCAGCACGCTTGGCATGATCGCGAGACCGTCGAGGCCGTCGGTCAGGTTCACCGCGTTCGAGAACCCGACGATCCAGAAGTACGCGATGACCACGAACACGGCGCCCAGCGGCCACACGATCGTCTTGAAGAACGGCACGTAGAACGCCGTTGCCGCCGGCACATCGGCGCTCCAGTACAGCGCGATGGCGGCCGCCAGGCCGAAGATCGACTGCATCGCGTATTTGGCCTTGGCGGGCAGGCCCTTCGGATCGCGCCGCACCACCTTGCGGTAGTCGTCGATCCAGCCGACCACGCCGAAGGCCACCAGCACGCCCAGCACGATCCAGGTGTAACGGTTGCCGAGATTGCCCCACAGCAGCGTCGCGATCGCGACTGCGGCCAGGATCAGCACACCGCCCATCGTGGGCGTGCCGGCCTTGGAGAAATGCGATTTCGGACCGTCGTCGCGGATCGGCTGGCCGCCCTTGTAGCTCGCCAGCTTGCGGATCACCGCGGGCCCCATCAGCAGCGACACCGCGAGCGCGGTGAGCGCGGCCAGGATGGCGCGCAGCGTGATGTACTCGAACACGCCGAAGAAGCTGCTGAATCGTTCGAGCCACAATGCCAGCTCAAGCAGCATGGCCGACCTCCGTGTCGCCGCCGCCCAGCAGCGCGCTGACGATGCGGTCCATGCGGCTGCCGCGCGAGCCTTTCACCAGGCAGCGAACGTGGGACATGTCTTCGGGTTCCGCGAGTTCGTGGCGGAGCGCCTGCACCAGCGCCTCCTGCGATTCGTAATGGCGAGCGCCGGGGCCGAAGGCGCGCGTGGCGTTCTCGCTCAGCGGGCCGACAGTGAACAGGCGGCGGACGCCGCCGTCGCGCGCGGCGTCGCCCATCTCGGCATGCAGATGGCGCTCGCCGGAGCCGAGCTCGCGCATGTCGCCCAGCACCAGCCAGGCCTCGCCCGCGCCCTGCGCCAGCGTGGCGATGGCGGCGCGCACCGAACCCGGATTGGCGTTGTAGCTGTCGTCGATCAGCAGCGCGCCGTTGCGCAGGCGATGCGGCGTCTGGCGGCCCGGCACGCGCTCGGCGTGTTCGAGGCCTTCGGCGATGGCCGGCAGCGAAGCGCCGGCGGCGTAGGCGAGCGAAGCCGCGGCCAGCGCGTTCATCAGGTTGTGGCGGCCGGGCAGGCCGAGCGCGACGGCCTGTTCGCCATCCGGCGTGCGCAGCACGAAGCGTGCGCCCTCTGCGTCGATCCGCACGTCGGCGGCGCGCAGGTCGGCCGTGCCTTCGAGGCCGAAGCGCACGATGCGGCGCGTACCGGCGCGCTGCGCGAACAGCGGCGCGAAGGCGTCGTCGGCATTGATCACCGCGATGCCGTCGGCGGGCAGCGCGTCGTAGATCGCGCCCTTGGTCTCGGCCACGCCGAGCAGCGAACCCATGCGCTCCAGATGCGCCGCGGCCACATTGTTGACGAGGCCGATCGACGGCCGCGCGATGTTCGCGAGATAAGCGATGTCACCCGGCTGGCCGGCGCCCATTTCGTAGATCGCGAAGCGCGCGTCCTCCGGCTGCTCGATCAGCGCCAGCGGCAGGCCGATCTCGTTGTTGCGGTTGCCCGGGTTGGCGTAGGTTTCGCCGACGCGCGCCAGGATCGCGCGGGTCAGCGTCTTCACCGTGGTCTTGCCGTTGCTGCCGGTGAGGCCGATGACGCGCGCGCTGCGGCCCTGCGAGAGGCCACGCGCGAGATCGCCCAGCGCGATCTGGGTGTCGGAGCAGACCAGCTGCGGCAGCATCGAATCGACGGGGCGCGCCACCAGCAGCGCGACCGCTCCCTGCTCCGCGGCCTTCAGAACGAAGTCGTGGGCGTCGAAGTTCTCGCCCTTGAGCGCGACGAACAGCGCCCCGCGCATGTCCTTGCGGGTGTCGGTGGCGACGCTGCCGATCTCGACGTCGGCGCCGCGGACCGTGCCGTTGCACCAGGCGGCGGCTTCGGAGAGCAGGAAGGGCTTCATCGTGAAGCCTCCAGCGCGCGGCGCGCCACGTCGAGATCGTCGAACGGATGCTTCTCGCCACCGACTTCCTGATACGGCTCGTGGCCTTTGCCGGCGATCAGCACGGTGTCGCCCGGCTTGGCATCGCGCACCGCGAGCGCGATGGCCTGCGCGCGGTCGCGCTGCACGGTGGCGCGAGTTGCGTCGGCGAAACCAGCGAGGATGTCCGCGACGATGGCATCGCCGTCTTCGCGGCGCGGATTGTCGTCGGTGACGATGGCAACGTCGGCGCCGCGCTCGGCGATCGCCGCCATCTGCGGCCGCTTGCCGCGATCGCGCTCGCCACCGCAACCGAACACGCAGATCAGCTTGCCGGCCGTGTGGCCGCGCAGCGAGGCCAGCGCCTGTTCGAGCGCGTCGGGCGTGTGCGCGTAGTCGACCACGACCAGCGGCGTCGAGGCATCGCCACCCAGGCGGGCCATGCGGCCAGGCACCGGATCGAGTTCCTCCAGCGCATCGGCCACCTGCTTCAGCGGCCAGCCGATCGCGCGCAGCACCCCGGCCACGGCCAGCAGATTGTCGACGTTGAAGCGGCCGAGCAACGCGCTGCGCACCGGCTCGCGCTGCATGCCTTCGATCAGGTCGAAGACGATCCCGGCAGCGCCAAGCGAGATCTTGTCGGCCCACAGATCCGCCACGCCGCGCGAGGACACGCCGACGCGGTTCACGCCTTTCGGAATCGACGCGAACAGCGAACGCCCGAACTCGTCGTCGAGGTTGACGACCGCGGCTTCCAGCCCGGGCCAGACGAACAGGCGCGCCTTGGCCGCGCCGTAGGCTTCCATCGTGCCGTGGTAGTCGAGATGGTCGCGCGTGAGGTTGGTGAACACGCCGATGTCGAAGCGCACGCCGTCGACGCGGCCCTGGTCGAGCGCGTGCGAGGACACTTCCATCGCCACGTTCCGGGCGCCGGCGTCGCGCATCGCGGCCAGCAGCGCGTGCACGCGGATCACGTCCGGCGTGGTGCGCTCGCCCGCGGCGATCTGGCCGTGCAGCCCGGCGCCGAGCGTGCCGATGCTGCCCGAGGTTTCGCCCGCGCGATGCAGCGCTTGCGTCACGAGTTGCACGGTGGAGGTCTTGCCGTTGGTGCCGGTCACGCCGATCACGCGCAGCGATTCCGAGGGCGCGGCATGGAAGCGGTCGGCCATCGCGCCCAGTCTGCGGCGTAGATCGGGCACGGCGGTGGCATTGGCGGGCACCTCGAGGTCTTCTGGCGCCGGCGGCTCGAACAGCACGGCGACCGCGCCGCGCTCGTTGGCGGCGGCGGCGTGCTTCAGGCCGTGCGTGCTCGCGCCGGCGAGTGCGACGAAGGCCGTGCCCTCGCGCACCTCGCGGCTGTCGAGCGTAAGCGCTTCCACCGTCACCGGCGGCGCCTCGGCCCAGCCTTCGAGCAGGCGATCGAGCGCCATCACTGCGCCGCCTCCGCCACGTGCAGTTCCGGCACGTAGCCGTCCACGACCTCTTCCGGCGCCGGTTCCATCGGCACGGGCAGCGTGGCGTTTTCCGTCGCCACGTAGTACTGCTCGACGTTGTCGGGCATCACGTCCATCAGGCGCAGCGCGCCGTCCATCACGTCGTGGAAGACGGGCGCGGCCACCGCGCCGCCGCCGTACACGAGCTGGCCCAGCGTGTCGCGCGACTGCGGATCGTTGACCACCACCGCCATCGCGAACTTGGGCGCGCTGATCGGCACCAGGCCCACGAACACCGAGGTGTAGCGCTTGTCGGCGTAGCCGCCGCCGCTGGCCTTGCGCGAGGTGCCGGTCTTGCCGCCCACGCGATAGCCCATCACGTTGGCCTTCGTGGCCGTGCCGCCCGGACCGGTGACGTTCTCCAGCATGCCGACGAGCTGGTTCGCGAGTGCCGGGTCGATCACCTGCTCGCTGGGATTGTTGGCGCCCTTCACGAAGGTCGGTTCGATCAGGCGGCCACCGTTGCCGATCGCCGCGTATGCACGCGCGAGCTGCAGCGCCGTGGTCGAAAGCCCGTAGCCGTAGGAGATCGTGGCCTTCTCTGTCGGACCCCACTGGCCCGGCCCCGGCAGCACGCCGGCCGATTCGCCCGGGAAACCGCTGCCCGTGGCTTCGCCCAGGCCGAAGCGGCGATACATGTCGTGCTGATGCTCGTTGCTCAGCGTGTCGGCGATCTTGGTCGCGCCCACGTTCGAGGACTTGATCAGCACGCCGCCCAGCGTGAGCGTGCCGTAGTTCTTGAAGTCCTTGATGGTGTAACCGTGGATCGGCAGATAGCCCGGCGCGGTCTCCACCGTCGATTCCGGCGTCCACTTGCCGCTCTCGATGGCGGC
>CAMLOR010000156.1 GCA_946481615.1 uncultured Aquimonas sp. | reverse complement strand
GCCCCCGCGTCCTCCGACTGTCGATGCGGTTCGTACGCGTAGAGCAGCAACGCACTGCCGTCATTCCCGCGCAGACGGGAATCAGTGACTTGAGCGAGGCGCCTCAAAGTCACTGGGTCCCCGCCTTCGCGGGGACCACGGAAGGGTGAGGAGTGCTCTTGCCGGGGTGGGGTGGCCGGCGACGCGCAGGCGGCTGAAGGTCGGCGGGTTCCCGCCCGAAGGGTCGCCGGCAGGAGGCCGGCGAGTTTTTCGCTCGTACATGGACGTACGATCGAAAAACCCCGCCGACCTTCAGCTTCCCGCGAAGCGGGCGCCGAAGCCCTCGCCGGCCACCCCACCCCGGCAAGAGCACCCGCGTCAACCTCACGCGAACCATCTGCTCTCCCCACAAAAAAAGCCCCGGATCTCTCCGGGGCCTTTCTTTCACGAGCAGGACGCGCTTTTCTTATTCGTCGAGGTCGAGCGATTCGCGGGTCTTGGCGCGGCGGCGCTGGTCGGCCGCTTCGAACTTCGCCTCGCAACCGTTCTGCGTGACCATGACGCATTCGAGGTAGTCGGACGTCAGCACCACCGCGGCGCGGATGGCCTTGCCGGCCGGCGTGCTCTTCTCGCTCGCCAGCGCGCCGCCGAAGCCGCCGCGCGAAACGCCGATGCTCACGCCGCCGCCCTTGGCATTGCCTTCGATGGTGCGCACGAAATCGACTTCGCCGGTTTCCGCATTGACGACACGGATGTCGACCGCGAGATAGGCGTTCTCCTTCTTGCCGCCCAACGAGATGCCCTTGAAGCTGATGCCGCCGCCGGTGCTGGCGACGTCTTCTTCGTACGCCGTGACGGTGCCCATCACGAGGTACTGCGCGCCGGTGAGCTGGCCGATCTTCGCACCGGTGCCTTGGCGCACGCGGCCCGAAGCCGCGAGGTTCTGCTCTTCCATCACCGACTCGAGCTTGCTGCGTTCGACGATGCGGAACTTGCCCGTCGCCGCCAACTCGTTCGACAGCATGCCGGCGAGCTCCCAGCCCACGCCGCCACGCCACCAACCTGCCCCCGATTCATTCTTGAACTCGGCCACGCCGATCGACGGCTTGCCCTGCGCCGCGGCGATGTCCGCCCCCACCAGCCCGGCCAACGCGAAAGCCACACCCCAAAGCTTGTTCATGTCTCTCTCCGGAAAATCCCGCTGCGCGAGCGGGCGACTGCATTCTAGCGAAGTTCCGCCCCGCTGCCGGGACAGTAAGCCGCAATACGCAAAGTGGGGGAATTTCCGGTCATCGCAGTTCGAAGGCATCGGCATCGAGCTGGGCAGGGAAGCGTTCGCGATGGGCCTGAAGCCCCGCGGCCGGCAGCCACGCGGTCACCACCTGCGCCGTGGCACCGAGCTCGACCAAGGGTTGGCCCAGGGCATCGAGCACCGCGCTGTCGCCCGAATACTGCAGCTCGTTGCCGTCCACGCCGACCCGGTTCACGCCCACCACGCACGCCAGGTTCTCCATCGCGCGCGCCTTGAGCAGCGTGCTCCAGGCGTGGCGGCGGGCGCTGGGCCAGTTGGCCACGTAGATCAGCAGGTCGTAGTCGAAGCGGTTTTTCGCCTCCGCGCCGAAGCGGTTGCGGCTCCACACCGGGAAGCGCAGGTCGTAGCAGACCAGCGGACAGATCCGCCAGCCCTTAAGTTCGACGAACAGTTTGCGCTCGCCGCCGGCGTAGCGCTGATGCTCGTTCGCCATGCGGAACAGATGGCGCTTGTCGTAGGTGGCGAGCGAGCCGTCCGGGCGCGCCCACATCAACCGATTGAAGACCTTGTCGCCCTCGCGGATCACCATCGAGCCGGTGATGGTCGCCTTCGCTTCCTGCGCCAGCGCGCGCAGCCACGCCACGCTGGGGCCATCCATGGTTTCCGCGCTGCCGATGGCCTCGTTCGAGAAACCGCTGGTGAAGGTCTCGGGCAACACGAACAGATCGGTCTGGCCTTTCTGCGAACGCACGGCCTCGCCGTAGAGATCGCGGTTGCCGGCGGCGTCGTGCCAGATCGTGGACAACTGCACCAGACTGATGCGCAGGTCTTCCATCGTCACACCATGCGGAGCCGTTCGGCGGCCGCCTGTTGGGTGGCGTCCGATTTGGCGAAACAGAAGCGGATGAAGCGCTGCCCCGGCGGCGGTGATTCGTAGAACGGCGACAGCGGGATGCCCGTGACGCCGTGTTCGAGCGTCAGCCAGCGCGCGAAGGCCAGATCGTCCAGATCGCTGATCGCCGAATAATCCGCAAGCTGGAAATACGCGCCGCAAACCTGCGGCAGCACGAAGCGCGTGTCCTTCAACAGTTCGCGGAAACCGTCGCGCTTGGCCTCGTAGAAGGCCGGCAGTTCGAGATAGTGCTGCGGCAGGCGTTCGATCATCTCGGCGAAGGCCCACTGCGCCGGATTGAAGCTGCAGAAGGTGACGTACTGGTGCACCTTGCGGAATTCGGCCGAAAGCGCCGGCGGCGCCACGCAATAGCCGATCTTCCAGCCGGTGCAGTGATAAGTCTTGCCGAACGAACTGACCACGAAGCTGCGCTGCGCCAGTTCTTCGTGGCGCAGCACGCTCATGTGTTGCGCGCCGTCGAAGATGATGTGCTCGTAGACCTCGTCGGACAGCACCAGGATGCCGGTGTCGCGCACGATGGCAGCGAGCGCGTCGAGATCGGCGCGCGACAGCACCGCTCCGGTCGGATTGTGCGGGGAGTTGATCAGGATCATGCGCGTGCGCGGCGTCACCGCGTCGCGTACGCGCTGCCAGTCGACGTGGAAATCGGGCGCCGACAACGGCACGTGCACCGCGCGCGCGCCGGCCAGTTCGATGGCGGGCTCGTAGCTGTCGTAGCAGGGGTCGAGCACGATCACTTCCTCACCCGCGCGCACGACGGCGTGGATGGCGACGAACAGCGCCTCGGTAGCGCCGCTGGTGACGGTGACGTCGGTTTCCGCATCGACTTTCGCGCCGTAGAGCGCCAGCGTCTTGGCCGCGATGGCTTGGCGCAGCGCCGGGATGCCCGTCATCGGCGCGTACTGGTTCCTGCCCTCGCGCATGGCGCGCGCGAGGGCGTCCTGCAGCAGTTCCGGCACCTCGAAATCGGGAAAACCCTGCCCCAGGTTCACCGCCTTGTGTTCGGCGGCGAGCTGCGACATCACGGTGAAGATCGTGGTGCCGACCTTCGGCAGCTTGGTGGCGGGGAACGTCACGGGCAGACCAGCGCGTCCGAGATGCGCTGCACCGGCAGGTTCACCGACCAGGTGCCCGCCAGCGGCGGCTGCAGCGTCAGGTCGACCGCCATCGTGCCGGTGGCGGCCGTGGTGTAGCTGCGCGTGAGCGTGCCGATGTCGGTGGCCACGGGCACGGTCTTGTCGCACAGCGGGCAGAAGCCCGCGGTGCGCTGCTGCAGGGTCATCGACGGGGCGCTGGGCGCGGCCTGGCCCAGCGCCCAGCGCGCGATGCCCTGGCCGTCGTAGAAATACGCGCCGTTGCTCTCCAGGCCCGGCGAGGCGATCACGCTGTAGCCGAAGCCCGACTTCGCCGGGTGATACCACAGCCCCGTGAGCGGAGCGGGCGCACCGCCCAGCGGCGCGCAGGCCGGATCGCCGATCCAGCCCATCGGTTCGCTGCCGCTTTCGCCGTCGAGATTCCAGCTGAAGGTGAAGTGGTCGGCGTCGATCAACTGCAGCTGCACCTGGCCCACGACGGTGCCGGTGGCCTTGCTGCCGTCCCAGTTGAAGCGTTCGAGGTTCACGCGCCACACACCGTCGTTCGCGCCCGGCGCCGGACCCACGCCCAGATACCAGGTGGGCGTGCCGTCCTGCAGATAGGTGTACCAGGCCAGGCCCCAGGCGCTGCCGGCGGGGAACAGGAAGGCGCCCGCACCGCCGCGCGACGGGTTGTACCAGGCGCCGTACTTCGGCTGCGGCCGCGCCTGCGCGGTCGACAGGGCCACGCTCAGATCGAACTCGGCGACACCGGTGCCGGCATTGACCGGCGTGACGTACCAGCGGCCCGCGGCCAGCGCCTCGCCCGCCAGCGTGAGCGTTTCGGTGGCGCCGGCATGGATCGAGGTGGCCTGCGCCGCACCGCGCGGCGGCGCCGGCGCGATCACGGGCGAACTCGGCGCGTCGGCGCGCGCGACGTAGAGATCGACCTCGCCGGTGCCGGCGGTCGACACCGTCAGGCTGGCGGCGTTGGCCGGCACGTCCAGATACAAGCGATCCTGCGCGGCACCCGCCGCCAGGCGCATGTGCCGCGTGCCATTCGTCGCCAGCAGCGCGGGGGCGTTCGCACCCGGCGTGCTGCGCGTGACGGTGACCGGGATCGGCCCCAGCTCGGCGACGGACGCATCGCTGGCCTTGATGCGCAGGAAACCTTCGCGGCGCTCGCCCGGCAGCAGGGTCGGATCGTTCCACGCCAGGCGCACGGTGAAGGGTTCGCGCGATGCGGTGTGGCCCGGCCCGGTGGCGACGAGTTCCTGGCCGCTGCCGCTGGCGAAGTCGATGAGCACCGATTCCACCGCCACGGTGTCGCTGGCGGCCGGGTCGGATTCGCCCTGGACGCCGGCATCGAAGTTCTGGACGAGGATCCAGTAGCGCGTCTGCGCCGCCTCCGGCAGCACCTGCAACTCGCAATCCTCGTCGTCGATGGGACCGGCGGAGATGCACAGTTCCTCCGAGGCATCGGGCCGGCCGTCGTTGTCGAGATCGATGCCCACGAACAGGTCGATGTCGTAGGCGCTCGACGGGATGATGCGGGTGCGCAGCAGATAGTTCGCACCGCTGCCGCTGTCGGCCGGCACCGTCACCATCGTGAAGAAGGTGCCCTCGGTATCGCCGAAGGAATCGTAGGGATTGTCGCGCGACGGGTCCTGGCGCAGCACGCGCGAAGTCGTTTCCGGCGCCGCCAGATCGGTGGTGAGGAAGCGCGCCTGCGGCAAGGCCACGAGGCCGGACAGCGCAACGTCGGCGAAACCCGATTCGCCGGCGCCGCCGATGCCGATGCTGGCGGGCAAGGAGCCGGCCGATGCGAACAGGGCGACGGGAATGCTCTGCACCGTGCCGTTGCCGGCGATGAAACGCACGCGGCCGTCCACCCAGGTGCCGGCGAAACGCGGATCGGTCAGATCGAAATCGAAGCCGATCAGCTGCGAGACGCCCGCCGCGAGCGTGAACTCGGACGGCGTGGCGGTGGCCGCGGCGCCAGCCGGCAGATCGAACTCGACGCGCCAGCTGCCGCCGCCGATCAGATCGGTGACGCGGCGGGAGGCGCTGCAGGTCTCGAAGCAGTTCTCGTGCGCAATGCTGGCGCGGTTGAGATTGCGCGGCGTGCCGCCCTGCGCGGGATTGGCGGCGCGGAACTCGGCGCCCGGGATGTTGAAGTACAGGCCGGCGGTGAGCGCTTTCGCCACATCGGTGGCGCCGGTACCGGCGTCGAACGCCGTCGCCGGCGTGACGCCGTCTTCCTTGCGGATGGAGTCGCGCGCCGTGGTGACCAGCGCCGATTCCACCTGCGAAGGCGACCACGTGGGCTTCGCCGCGATCAGCAGCGCAGCAGCGCCGGAAATATGCGGCGTCGCCATCGAGGTGCCGCTGCGGCCGATGAAATTGTTGTTGTCGCCGGCAGCCGCGATGATGTTGCTGCCCGGCGCCGTGAGATCCGGCTTCACGATCCCCGCCACGCTCGGCGACGGACCGCGGCCGCTGGTGGAATCCAGCACGTCGGCATTGCCCGGCAGGCTCTCGACGCTGCCGCCGGTGATGCGGCCCATGTGGCCGCTGCCGCCTGCGAGCCAAGCCCGGAGTTGCTGGCCGGCGGCGAAGCCCAGATGCACGGCCGGAATGCTGTGATGATCGGCGACCACGCTCTCGCCTTCGGCCGCGGTGTTGACCAGGATCATGCCGCCGCCGCCCGCCAGTCGCACGTTGGCGCTCTTGGCCACGCGCGCCTGCACGCCGCGCTCGCACACCACGATCTCGCCGTTGAAACGGCCGGGCTGCCACGGGCTGCTGGCGCCGTTGGCGGCCTCGTCGAGGGCCTCGCCGATCGAGCACTTCGGGAACTGCGGGTCGAACACGATGGCGCGCGCCGCCAGGCCCACGGTGTCGCCGGCACCCGCCAGCGTGCCGCCGCCCGGCGGGGGCGTGGCGCCGCCGGTGAGATCGGCCAGCTTGTTGACGATGGTGCGGTCGTGCGTGGCGTTGGCCGCGCCGATCACCCAGGGCGCGTCGCCGGGCGCGGTGATGCTGCCGGGGCCGGGGCCTTCGTTGCCGGCCGCCACCACCACCACGATCCCGGCCTCGCGCGCGGCGAGCATGCCCATGGCATCGCTGCTGGTCCACGGATTGCGCGAGCTGCCGCCGATCGAATAGTTGATGACGTCCACGCCGTCGGCGGTGGCCTGGTTGATGGCCGCCACCAGCCAGCTGCCGACGCAGGTCGAACCGTCGTCGCGCGCTTCGCAGGCCTTGTAGCTGATGAGATTGGCGTGCGGCGCCACGCCCGAGAGCTGGCGCGCCGACGAGGTGGTGCCGGCGCTGAGCGTGAAGTTGAGCGTGTTGCCGGCGGCGGTTGCGCCCACGTGCGTGCCGTGGCCGGTGATGTCGACGCCGTTGTCGAGTTCTTCGCTTTCGCTGCCGGTGGAGAAATCGTAGATGCCGATCAGCTTGTTGTTGCAGTTGCCGGCGGTCGCGACGACCGCGCACTGGCCGAAGAGCTGGGCCTTGGGGTTCTGGTGCACGTAACCGTCGACCGGGCCGGTGGCCGAGAAGGAGGGATGCGTGCGGTTGATGCCCGAATCGATCAGGCCCACGACCACGCCCTCGCCCTTGTTCGGCGGCAGGCCCGCGGTGCCGGCCCAGACGTCGTCGGCGTTGATCCAGCGCGGGCCCGAATCGGTGGCCAGTTCGCGCACGAAATCCGGCTGCACCTGGCGCACGCCCGGCATCTTCGCGAGCTGCGCGGCTTCGTCCGCGGTGAGTTCGAGCGTCACGCCGTGGGTGGTGACGTCCCATTCGAAGCCCGGCTGCAGCGCGCGCCCGAACTTCGAGGCGGCGCGCGCCAGGCGTTCGGCGCGCAGCTCGGCCAGCACGTCGCGGTATTCCTTGCTCGCGGTGCTGTCCAGATCGAGGCGGCGCGCGCCGGTGGCGGCCGGGCTGGTCGCCTTCAGGCCCTGGACCTTGGGATCCAGCCCGGCGGCGTCGCCGCGGAAACTGGCCAGCGGCGGTTCGGCGAATTCGACGATCCAGGTGCTGCGCGCCTGCGCCTTGGCGGAAACCGCGGGCAGGCCGCTGTCGGCCCGGCCGCTGCCGGCCGCCAGGGTGAGGACGATCGCGAACGCGAGGGGTGTGGCGCGCATTACGGCTCCGGATCACGGATTTCGGGAAGCCGTGCATAGTACCCGCGCGCAGGCGCGGCCGGGAGACGCGCCTGTGAGCGCAGCCACGGCTTCATCTTGCGGCGCGCCGCGGCGTTCATCGGGTAGCATGCGCGCGCCGATGAACGCCGTGCCCGACCTTTCCTCCGCCGTGCCCTTGCTGCGAGCGCACGGCCTGCGCTTCGCGCGCAACGACGAGACCGTGTTCGGCCCGCTCGACCTGCACGTGCACGGCGGCGAAGCCCTGCTCGTGCACGGCGGCAACGGCAGCGGCAAGACCACGCTGCTGCGCGTGCTGGCCGGGCTGCTCGACGGCAGCGAAGGCACGGTGCTGCTGGATGGCGAGCCCGCCACGCGCGAGCGCGTCGCGCGTGCCACGTCGCTGCTCGGCCATCTGCTGGGCCACAAGGGCGAGCTGACCGCGGAGGAGAACCTGCGCTTCGCGATCGGCCTGTTCGGCTGCAGGCCCGGCATCAGCGCCACGCCCGCCCTCGCCGCCGTCGGACTGGCCGGTTACGAAGACACGCCCGCGCGCCAGCTTTCCGCCGGCCAGCGCAAGCGCCTGGCGCTGGCGCGGCT
>CAMLOR010000155.1 GCA_946481615.1 uncultured Aquimonas sp. | reverse complement strand
TGGTGCTCGGCCACCCACTCGCGCGCGAACTGGCCGTCCTGGATCTCGCGCAGGATGGTGCGCATCTGCGCGCGGGTGTGCTCGTCGACCACGCGCGGACCGCGGGTGAGATCGCCGTACTGCGCGGTCTCGCTGATGAACTGGTGCATCTTGGCGAGGCCGCCTTCGTGCAGCAGATCGACGATCAGCTTCAGCTCGTGCAGGCATTCGAAGTAGGCGACTTCCGGCTGGTAGCCGGCTTCCACCAGGGTCTCGAAGCCCATCAGCACCAGCTCCGTCGCGCCGCCGCAGAGCACGGCCTGTTCGCCGAACAGATCGGTCTCGGTCTCCTCGCCGAACGAGGTCTCGATGACGCCGCCGCGCGTGCCGCCGATGCCGTCGGCATAGGCCAGCGCGAATTCCTTGGCGCGGCCGCTGGCGTCCTGCTGGATCGCCATCAGACAGGGCACGCCGCGGCCTTCCTCGTACTGGCGGCGCACCAGCGCGCCGGGGCCTTTGGGCGCAACCAGGATCACGTCGAGATCGCCGCGCGCGGCGATCTGGCCGAAATGCACGTTGAAACCGTGCGCGAACAGCAGCGTCGCGCCCTGGCGCGCGTGCGGCGCGATCACGTCCTTGTAGATCTGCGCCTGCGTCATGTCGGGCGTGAGCAGCGCGATCAGATCGGCGACCGGCACCGCGCGCTCGGGCGAATCGACGGCGAGACCATCGGCCTTCGCCTGCTCGTAACTCGGCCCGCCCGGGCGCGCGGCCACGACGACGGTGTAGCCCGAATCGTGCAGGTTGCGCGCATGCGCGCGGCCCTGCGAACCGTAGCCGTAGACCACGACGGTCTTGTCCTTGAGCGCGGCGGGGTTGGCATCGGCGGCGGAATAGGTCTTCATGGGGCGGTCTCCGTGGGATCAGGCGAATTCGGGTTGGGGGCGGGAAGTGCGCGCAGGCGCACTGCGCGGAGCGGGAAATGCGGTGCAGGCGCCGGTCGAGGCGGAGCCGACGGCGGCGGCGTACTTGGCCAGTGCGCCGCGCGTTTCGGCGGCGTGCGGCGGTTTCCATTCGAGGCTGCGCGAATCGACGGGCGCATCCGTCGACATCGTTCGAGCCTCGACATCGATCGCGATGCGATCGCCCTCGCGCAGCTTTCCGATCGGCCCGCCCAGCGCAGCTTCGGGGCAGACGTGGCCGACCATGAAACCGTGCGTGGCGCCGCTGAAGCGCCCATCGGTGATCAGCGCGACTTCGCCGCCGAGTCCCTGGCCGACCAGCGCGGCCGTGACGGCGAGCATCTCGCGCATACCCGGCCCGCCGACCGGGCCTTCGCCGCGGATGACGACCACGTCGCCGCGGCGGATGGCGCGCGTCTGCACGGCGGCGAAGCATTGCTCCTCGCTGTCGAACACGCGCGCCGGGCCTTCGAAGCGCAGCGTGTCGTGGCCGGCCAGCTTCACCACGCAGCCTTCCGGCGCGAGGTTGCCGTACAGCACGCCGAAGCCGCCGCGCGCCTTCAGCGGCGCGTCGTGCGAGAGGATGACTTTCTGCCCCGCGGTTTCGTGCGCGCGATCGATCTCGGCGAACAGCGTGTCGCCGCTCGCCGTGATCTCGTCCTGCAGCAGCCCGGCTTCGCGCAAGCGCGCGCCCAGCAGGCGCGAGCCGCCGGCCAGATGCATGTCGGGCGCCATGTAGCGGCCGCCGGGTTTCAGGTCCGCGATCACCGGCGTGGCGCGGCTGATCGCGTCGAATTCATCGAGCGCGAACGGCACGTCGGCTTCGCGCGCGATGGCGAGCAGATGCAGGATCGCGTTGGTGGAACCGGCGGTGGCCGTCACCGCGACGGCGGCGTTGCGCAGCGATTTCGCCGTCACGAAGCTGCGCGCGCTGCGCTGCTCGCGCACCAGCTGCATCACGCGCTCGCCGCAGGCGCGCGCGGCGCCGGCTTTCGCGGGATCGGGCGCGGGAATGTCGTTCAGCCCCATCGGCGCCAGGCCCAGGAAGGTGGTCGCCAGCGCCATCGTGTTGGCGGTGAACTGGCCGCCGCAGGCGCCGGCACCGGGGCAGGCGGTCTTCTCGATGGCCTGCAGTTCCTCGTCGTCGATACGGCCCGCGGCGTGCGCGCCGACGGCTTCGAACACTTCCTGGATCGTGATGTTTTTCGCCTTGTGGCAGCCCGGCAGGATGCTGCCGCCGTAGAGCATCAGGCCGGGCAGATCGAGCCGCGCCAGCGCCATCGCGGCGGCGGGAATGGTCTTGTCGCAGCCGCACAGCACCACCACCCCGTCGAGGCAGTGGCCGCACACGGCCATCTCGATGGAATCGGCGATGAGCTCGCGCGAGGCCAGCGAATGCCGCATGCCCGCCGTGCCCATCGCGATGCCGTCGGTCACCGCGATGGTGTTGAACTCGATCGGCGTGCCGCCGGCGGCCAGCACGCCTTCGCGCACCTGCTGCGCCAGATCGCGCAGGTTGAGGTTGCAGGGAGAAACGTCGGACCAGCTGTGCACCACCGCGATCAGCGGCTTCGCGATGGCCGCGTCGTCGAGACCGGTCGCCCGCAGCATGGCGCGGGCGGGGGCGCGGTCAGGGCCTGTTTTAATGGCGTCGCTTTGCATTTCACGGGGTCCAGAAAGCAGAAACCCCGCAGCGGTTGCCCGGTGCGGGGTTTCGGTGTCTTAGGAGGTTTTGCTTGTTACAGGCCTAAGTGTCCGATCCGCACCTATGTCGGCTAATAAGTACGAGGACGAGCGCAAGCGAGGCCGCCGGGAGGTTCCCGGGGGTGGCGTTCGCGATGAGGCTCGTCGAGGACATGGGGCCGATGCTGTGGTGCAGCATGTCCGCCTGTCAACAGTTTTTTTTGAAAGTGATCGAATCGGGCTCCGGTTTCCGAGTGACAGGAGTGGCGAGCCGTGCAGTGCGGCGGGCCATCCTTGTCCACCAGAATCACCCGGAGAGAACGATGAAAATGACCCTGTTTTTCGGCCTGGCCCTGATGTTCGGCACCAGCGTCGGCGTGATGGCCAACCCGCGCGACAACGGCACCGGCCTGTCGGGCTGTTGCCGCACCCTGCAGGAAGAGTGCGTCCTCAACTATGGCGAGGCCGCCTGCGCCAACGTCTACAACAACTGCATGGCCGCGCGTCGCTGCATCCTGCCCTGATGCACCCGCCTGCCGCGGCGCCGCCGCGGCAGGCGATCCGCGTGGAGAACCGCATGAATATCCTCAAATCCGCCGGCCTGCTGGCGGTGTTCGTCGTGCTCGGCCTCGGCCTGGGCCTGCTCGGCCGGGAAGGCCTGGCGCGCATCGACGATGGCGTCGACGTCGCCGCGCTCGACCGCAGCGTCGCCGGCCTGCCCGATACCGGCAAACCCGTGATGCTGAGCCTGAGCACGTGCCCGGTGTGCAAGCAGGCGCGCGGCTGGCTGGCCGACCGCGGCATCGAGCACGTCGAACTGGTGATGGACGAATCCGACGAGGCGCGCCGCCTGGCCGAGCGCCTCGGCGTGCGGGCCGTGCCCGTGTTCCTCGTCGGCGAACAGCAGATCACCGGCTTCGATCCCGCCATGCTCGAGCCCTTGCTGGCGAAGCATTGAAGCGACAGTGAGCGCGACCTGCTGTCCGCCCGCCTGGTGCTGGCCCGCCCGTACAATCCGCCCTTCGCCGGTCGGGGGACGGGGCATGCCACGGGAAGAAGCGGACATCACGGCCTTGCTGGGGCGCTGGCGCGACGGCGATCGCGCCGTCGAACAAGCGCTGGCCGAGCAGTTGTATCCGGTGCTGTATCGCATGGCGGGCGCGCAGGTGCGGCGCAGCAACGGCGCGCTCACGCTCTCGCCCACCGAGATGGTGAACGAGGTGTATGCGCGCCTGCTGCCGCAGCGCGGCGTGGACTGGCAGAACCGCGCGCACTTCCATGCCGTCTGCGCCACCGTGCTGCGACGCGTGGTGGTCGACTACCTGCGCGAACGTTCGGCGCTCAAGCGCGGCGCGGGCCAGGTGTTCGTCGATCTCGGTGCGCTGGCCGACCACGACGTGCCGAGCACGCCCGATGCGGTCGACTGGCTGGCGGTCGATCAGGCGCTGACGCGCCTGCAGGCGCTCGATGCCGAATGTGCGCGCGTGGTCGAGCTGCGTCTGTTCGCCGGCCTCGCCACCGAAGAGATCGCGCTGGCCTGCGACTCGTCCGTCGCCACCGTCGGCCGCAAATGGCGCTTCGCACGCGCCTGGCTCGGCGAACAGCTCGATATGGCGCCGACCGATGGCGCCTGAGCGTTTCCTCCGACTGCAGGAGTTGTTCGAGCAGGCGCTCGAGCTTCCCACGGAACAGCGCGAAGCCTGGTGCGGCGAGGCCGCGGGCGACGACCTCGAACTGCGCGAAGAGTTGATGCGCCTGCTGCGCAACGACGCGCGCCTGGCCGGTGCGCCGGTGCCGTCCGCGGTGGCGGTCGGCGCCGCTGCACTCGAGGATATTTCTGACGGTCTGCGCATGCCCGGACGCCGCGTCGGCCGCTACGAACTGCACGAGGAGCTCGGCCGCGGCGGCATGGGCCGCGTCTTCCGCGCCACGCGCGATGAACCCGGCATGACGCAGGAAGTCGCGCTCAAGCTGGTGCGCCGCGACGTGCTGAGCGAGCCCGTGCTCCGGCGCTTCCTGGCCGAACGCCGCGTGCTCGCCGGCCTCAATCATCCCGGCATCGCGCGTCTGCTCGATGCCGGCGAAGCCGCCGACGGCACGCCCTTCGTCGCGATGGAACTGGTGCGCGGCCTGCCGCTGCCGGAGCACTGCGCGGCGCACGGGCTCGGGCTCGAAGCGCGCCTGGCGTTGTTCCGCCAGGTGCTCGCGGCGGTGAGCCATGCGCATCGCAACCTCATCGTGCATCGCGACATCAAGCCCGCCAACGTCCTGGTGGACGCCGAAGGGCGCGCGCGCCTGCTCGATTTCGGCATCGCCAAGCCGCTCGCCGCCGCCGACGAAACCGTTACCTGCGAGCGCTATTTCACGCCGGCCTACGCGGCACCCGAGCAGCTGCGCGGCGAGCCCGCGAGCGTGGCGCTCGATGTCTACGCGCTCGGCGCCTTGTTGTACGAAGTGCTGGCGGGCAGGCCGGCGTTCCGCCAGGGCAACGGCACCGCGGCGCAGCTGCAACGGCTGATCGAAACCACGCCGCCGCCGCCGCTCGACGCCGCGGCCGACGCCACTGCGGCGCAGCGCCTCGGCGTGCGCGACCCGGCGGCGTGGCGGCGCCGCCTGCGTGGCGAACTCGATTGCATCGTGCAGCGCGCGCTGCGCAAGGAAGCCGCGGCGCGCTACGCCAGCGTCGAGCAGTTCGACGAGGACATCGCTTCGTTCCTGGCGCAGCGGCCGGTGCGCGCGGCCGGTTCGCAACGCGGCTACCGTCTGCGCAAATTCCTGGCGCGCAACCGCGCCGTGGCGGGCGTCGCGGCGGTGGCGGCGATCGGCCTGCTGCTGGCGATGGGCCTGGTGCTGCGCCAGGCCGAGGTCGCGCGCCTCGAGCGCGACCGCGCGCAGGCCGCGCTCGCGGTGCTGCAGGAGTCGTTCAAGGCCGCCGATCCGATGCAGGTCTCGGGCGGCGCGCTGGAAGCCGGGCAGGTGCTCGACGCGGCCGGTCGGCATGTCGATGCGCTGGCCGACGTGCATCCGCAGCTGCATGCCGAACTCGCTGCGGAGCTCGGCGACGTGCGCCTCGCGCTCGGCATGGCGGACGCCGGCGGACCGGCGATGCAGCGCGCGCTGGCCTGGGCCGCTTCGCCGGAGGGCGACGACGGACTACTGCATCGGTTGCAGCTGCTGGACGCGCGCCGGCGCGTCGCGGCGCACGACTACGCCGCCGCCGATGCCGCGCTCGCCGCGCTCGAGGCGCGCGCGCCGGACGATCCCGACGTGCTGTCGGTGCGTGCGCATTACTGGCTGGTGCAGGACGACGCGGCGCGCGCGCTGCCCTTTGCGCAGCGCGCGCTCGCGGCGCTCGAAGATGCGCGCGACGGGCTTTCGCATGCGCAGGCGGCCTGGCAGTTGGCGGAGGCGCAGCGCCTCGCCGGGCAGGTGGAAACCGCGCGCGCCACGCTCGACGCACTGCTCGCGCAGCAGCAGGCCGCGCTCGGGGCCGATCATCCGCGCACGCTGGTGACGCGCCTGCGCCGCATCGACGTGCTGCTGCAGCAGGAACAGGCCGGGCCCGCGGCGCAGGAGGCGGCCGGGTTGATCGGGCGGCTCGAGCCGGTGTTCGGGCCGGACTCCTCGATGCTCGCGCTGGCGCAGGTCGCGCACGCAGGCGCGTTGACCGCGACTGGCCGCTATGCCGAATCGGCGGCGGCCTGGGAGTCGGCCAGCGCCGCCTATGCCGCCAGCCTCGGCACCGGCCACGAGAACACCTACCGCACGCGCTTCAACGCGGCGCAGATGCTTGCCTACGTCGAAGCCGACGCCACGCGCGTCGATCCACAGTTCGAAGGGGCGATCGAAGGCGCGACGCGTGCGCGCTCGCCGAACGATCCGCTGGTGACCTTCTTCCGCAGCGAGTACGCGCGCATGCGCGCCAAACGCGGCGAGCTCGACGCTGCGCGTGCCGTGCTGCTGCCCGACGTGCACGAGCCGGACCTCGAACGATTGTCGAACGACAATCTCGGGCCGTTGCGCGATCAGCTCGTCGAACTGTTCGGTCCCTTCGATTGCGCGGCGCCGTCCGCGCAGGACGCGGTGCGCGAACGCGCCGCCCGCATTGCCTGCGACATCGAGGCGCGCCTGCGCGCGCCGTCCGCTTCACCCCTTGCCGTCACCACGGAGTCCAAACCATGAACCTGTCCCGCCCCGGCCTGAGCCTGCCGCTGCTCGCCGCCATCGCCGTCCTCGGCCCGGCCGCGCCGGTGGCGGCCGACCCGCCTCCCACCTGTTCGATCGCGAAATCCGGCAAGAACATGACCTGCCCGAAGAGCTTCGAAATCATCACCGATCCGCAGGACGGCGTGCCCGAGACCATCTACGTCGACCAGCCGATCGCGGTGATGCTGTTCTGCGAGCCGCGCCTCAACGGCATGACCTGCGAAGGCTGGCCGCAGGAATACGGCAGCCAGGGCAACCTGACCTACCGCTGGAGCATCCGCGTGGGCGGCACGCTCACCCACTACCCGCCGACGACCAACCCGGTGCGCCCGGTGACCTGCTCGCCGCTGCAGGGGGTGGAAGCCACGCTCACCGTCGCCAACGGCACGTACCAGGCCACGGCCAAGCAGTCCTACGGCTGCGGCAACGAGATCCAGTAGCGCTCAGTCGAAACGCAGCGCCAGCTGATCGGCCTCGGGCGGGTAAAACACCCGCCCGTCCGGCTGCACGCGCGCGCCTTCGGAGAGCTGCGCGGGCTCGTGCTTGCCGCGATCGAGCAGATGCACGACGGACTCGCCCGCGGCGAGCAGGTTGTCGACGACCAGCCGCCGATGGCAGCGCCACCACACCGCTTCCGCGCACATCACGGCGATCGGCAGCGCGTGGCCCCAATCGCGCAGGTCGGCCAGCGTGGCACGGAATTCCGGCGTGAGCGCGTGGTCGGCGTAGTTGCGGAAGGCTTCGATCCCCCACCAGCCGTTCGGCGAGGCCGGATCGGACTTGGCGCGCCGCCCGCCGAGCACCGGGAAATGCCGGTAGGCGATGCCGGCCTCGGGCAGCGACAGTTCGAGGTTCTCGCGGTTGAAATGCGGATGGCGGCGCGAGGCCGGGAACCGGCGCACGTCGGCGATGCCGCGCACGCCGGCCTCGTCCAGGATGGCGAGGAACTCCGCCGGCGAGCGGGTGGAATGGCCCACGGTGAAGAACATCGCCCGATTGCAACAGGAAGCCCGTCCAAGGGCCAGCAAGCGCGTCCGCTGCTAGAATTCGCGCCTTTCCCGCCCTCCCCGGAGCCCCCATGCCCATCAAGGTCGCCATCAACGGCTACGGCCGCATCGGCCGCAACATCCTGCGCGCGCTGTACGA
>CAMLOR010000154.1 GCA_946481615.1 uncultured Aquimonas sp. | reverse complement strand
CGAGGCCAACTGCCACGCGCTGGCGCGCTACGCCGCGCTGTGCCAGGAGCAGGGCATCGTGCCGATGGTGGAGCCCGAAGTGCTGATGGACGGCGACCACGACATCGACACCTGCTACGAAGTCACCGAAGCCACGCTGCGTTCGCTCTACGGCGCGCTGTTCGACCACAACGTCATGCTCGAGGGCACCATCCTCAAGGCCAGCATGGTCGTCTCCGGCAAGGATTGCCCGGAACAGGCCGGCATCGACGAAGTCGCCGAAATGACGCTGCGCTGCCTGCGCTCGACGGTGCCCGCCGCCGTGCCGGGCATCGTGTTCCTCTCCGGCGGCCAGAGCGACGAAGCCGCCACCGCGCACCTGAACGCCATGAACCAGTACGAGAAGCCCTGGCCGCTCTCGTTCTCCTACGGCCGCGCCATGCAGAGCGCCGCGCTCAAGCTGTGGGCGCAGGACATGGCCAGCAACTTCGGCAAGGCGCAGGAAACCGTGTTCGCCCGCGCGCGCGACAACGGCCTGGCCGCGCTGGGGCAGTGGAAAGCGGCGTAAGGATTTGCCTCGCCCACGTCACCAGGAAGGCGCCCTCGGGCGCCTTCTTCGTTTGGGTGTGTGCGGAATGGCAACGCCCGGTGGAAGCCTCGCTGCTGCAGGATCTCGAACGGCTTCCGCCTAGCCGGCGCTGCGCGCCGCGAGCGCGGCGAGCAGCGGTTCCATCTTGCGTTCCTCGGCGATCTTGCGTGGCGACGCGCCTTCCTTCGGTGCGAGGTCGGGATCGGCGCCGAGTTCGACCAGCAGCACGGCGATCGCGGGTTGCTGGTTGGTCGCCCACAGCAGCGGCGTGGCACGTTCGCTGTCGAGCGCGTCGATGGGGGCGCCGCGTTGCACGAGCAGTTTCACGGTGTCGGGTTGGCCGGCGGCCGCCGCGAGATGCAGAGCGCTGAGTTCGAGTCCGTTGACCGCGGCGCGGCGCGCCACATCGGCGCCGCGGTCGAGCAACAGGGCGACGACATCCGCCTTGCCGTCGCGCGCGGCTTCCATCAGCGGCGTGAAGCCGATCGGATCGGGCGCGTCGATCGCCGCGCCGGCCTCGAGCAGCGCCGCGACCATGGCGGCATCGCCACGGCGCGCGGCGGCGGCGAGGGCGGTGCGGTGCGTGCCGTCGAGCGCATCGACTTTCGCGCCCGATGCGATCGCCGCACGGGCAGCAGCCACGTCGCCGCCGGTCACGGCCGCGAACAGCGCGGCATCCTTCGCGGCCACGGCGTTGCGACGCTGCAAATAGTCGGTGTAGCGCTCCACCAGCGCCTGGTGCCCGCGACGCATCGCCACGTCGAGGGCATTGCCGTGTCCGAACAGCGTGGCATCGATGCCGCGCGCCAGCAGCAGCTCCGCGATTTCGGCATCGCCGTAGAACGTCGCCCAGTTGAGGGCGGAGTCGCCGGCCTTGTCGGTGAGATTCACGTCGGCGCCGGCTTCGAGCAGCAGTCGCGTCATGGCCACGTCGCGGTTGTTGACGGCCAGCATCAGCGCCGTGGCGTTGTAGTACGACGGGTGCCGGATGTCGGCGTCGGCGCCGCCGTCGAGCAGGGCCTTCGCGATCTCGTGCTGCTTGTTGACCACCGCGATCACCAGCGGTGCGGACTTGTCCGCCTGCAGCACCGTGGCCGGCACGCCGGACGCCAGCACGGTGCGCACGCGCGCGGCATCGCCCGCGCGGATGGCGGCGACGAGGTCGTCGTAGCCCGAAGCCCAGGCGGATCCGGCGAACAGGAAAAACAGCGGCATCAACGAACGAAGTTTCACGCAAGGTTCCCGGCAACGAGGGAGGCGCAGTGTAGGCGGCCCGATCGCCGGCGCCATCGTCCGTGCGCCGAAACGCGCAGTTTTCGCCACGTGCCGATCTAGGAATCTGTCACCTACCGCCGCGCGCATCGGCGGCGTATACAGGCCCCACCGCCATCGATCAGGGGGATTGCATGCGCCGCCTCGCCACGCTTCTCGCCGTGGGCTTCGCCACGGCCGCTTCCGCCGCCGACCCCGCGCCCACCTATACGCCGCAGCCGGTCTACTGCGCCGACGGCAGCGGAAAACTCTGCAGCGTCGTGCCTTCGTTCCTCGGTCCGGATCCTGCGATCGAGAAGAAATCCTTCGGCTACCAGGGCCTGAGCAACGATGTCGCGTCCTTCGACGAGGACGTGCAGTCGCCGTTCGACAACATGGCCTGGCAGATGTTCGTCGCCCTGAACTGGTCGGCGAACGGCGGCAGCGATCCGAAGCAGGGGCTCGCCGGCGATGCGCCGGCCGTGTGGCAGGCCTGGTCGCGCCCGGAAGACGTGTTCGGCGGCGATGTGGCGAGCTGCGCCAATCCTGACAACCTGCCGCGCTTCGATCTCATCGCCAAATCCGGCGATCAATCGCGCGACGAGGAATTCCAGCAGGCGACCGGCCAGCCGCTGATCGACGTCGACGGCAACTGGACGCTGTTCGAGCGCCGGCTCAACGATATCGAGAAGAACTACATCGTCGGCAATGGCCTCGACAGCCTGGCAGGCCAGCAGATCTTCGTCGAAGCCGGCAAGACCGTCGCGCTGCCCGTGGGCGACATGACGAAGCCGAACGGGGCCCTGGGCGCGATCGAGATCAAGGCCGCCTGGCGCATCATCGAAGACAGCGAGAAGGGCGACTACTTCAGCCAGCGCGCCTTGCTCGACATCGAAGGCGAGTACGTCGCGGACGGCAAGCCGCTCTGCCAGGAAGTGACCCTCGGCCTCGTGGGCCTGCACCTGATCCAGAACAACGGCGAATTCGGCAACCTGCTGCCGCAGTTCGTCTGGGCCTCGTTCGAGCACGAAGACAATGCGCCCTTCGCCGCGCAGGCCTGCGACGCCACCGACCCGAACTGCTACAAGACCATCGCGAAGAACCAGTGCCCGGTGGCCGAGGGCGAAAGCGGCACGTGGAGTTACTGGAACGCGGCCTGTCGCGCCGCCGGCGTCAACCAGCCGCCGACGCCCAAGCTCGGCCAGAAGGCGTATCTGTGGGACCGCACGCAGCCTTATGCGGGGCACTACACGACGAAGCAGGGCGATGCGCTCTGCGGCACGCAGGTTTCGCACTGCTGGCAGGTCTACAAGCTCACGCAGCAACTCAACACCGCGTGGCGCGCGCAACTGGCCGCCGCCGGTTCGGTGTTCCAGCACTACTACCTCATCGGCACCAACTGGGGCGGCAACGTCGAACCCGACGGCGTGCAGCTCGTGAATGGTTCGGTGCCCGCCTTCATGGGCAACGGCGCGCTGGAAACCTACATCCAGGCCGACCCGAAGATCGGCAACTGCGTCGATTGCCACAAGGGCGCCACGCTCGCCTGGACCGGCCCCGACCCGAAGCATCCGAAGAACTACGACGCCGATTTCAGCTTCCTGCTCGGCCTGGCGACGAAGACCTGCGCCGACGTCGACGCCGGTCCGATCTGGAACAACGGCGAGGCGCCGGCCGCCTGTGCGAAAGCCTGCGGTGCCGTCGAGCTGAAGTGGAACGGGCAGTGGACGACAACGCAGCCCGGCGTGATGTCGGTGTGCGGATGCTGTCAGGCGCCGGCGCCGTAGAGGCCGGCCCGGAAGACAAGCGCAGGTTTGATGGCGTCCATGCGGTCGCGCCCGCACGGACGCGCATACGCGAGGAAAACCCAGACCAACCACATCCGTTAGCGAGTCCCTTGGAAGGCAGGCCGCGAGCGTAGACTCGCAGCAGTTCGCGCATTCGCACCCGGCACGGTCCATCCCAAGGAGGACGTCATGCGTAGCGCAACGCCGCTGCATCGAGTCGATTTCCTGCAACGCCGCCAACTGCTCCGATTCGCGGGCATCGGAATCGCGGGGAGCATGCTGTTGGGCTCCGTTCCCCAGGCCTGGGCGCAGGATGCGCAGTTTCCCGGTGTGAAAGCCGAGCCCGGCGGGCACAAGCCCACCTACCTGCCCGCCAGCGACGATCCGGTCGCGCATTCGATCGCCGAGAATCTGTTCTGGAACGAACAGCTGCTCGAACACACGGCGTTCTTCCTGATGCTGATGCCGGGCCCGGAACTGGCATCGCTGCGCGCCGAGGTCGAGAAGTTCAGGACGGTCTTCACGGATCGCCTCGCGGCCACGAAGGCGGCGCGGCTCGACAAGGGAGCGCTCTCGGCGTTCAATCAGGCATCCATCGACCAGGCGCAGCGCTTCGCGGAGTTCAAGCGTGCGCAGCGTGATGCGCATGCCAGCGGCAAGGTACGCAGCCTGGTGTGGCCGACGTTCTTCGATCACACGGCGATGGAAGCCGACTACTTCGCCCGACGCCTGGGCCGGTTGTCGTCCGGCCAGGTCGAACTCGAGCGCGACGAGGCCGTGAAGTTCTGGAACACCATCATGGGCGAGCATGCCGATTTCGTCGCGCATCTGCTCGATCCGCGCGAACGCGAACTGATCGACAAGGCCACGGCCACCAGCGAAGCCTTCGGCAAACTCAACCAGGGCGCGGCCGATGCGAAGAAGAGTCTCGACGCCACGGAGCAGATCATCGATTTCAAGGTGGCTGCCGAAGAGGGCATCGATGCGGGCAAGATCCGCAGCATCATCCACCCGACGCTCGCCGACCATGTGCGCCGCGAGGCGCTGAAGGCGGCCGACGAGTTGCGCCGCGTGGCTTGAATTTTTGCTCCGCGCAGGCGCCGCGGCTCGCGGCGCCTCGCGCTTCAGCCGGCGAAGCCGCCGCCGTCGAGGAAGGCCTGTTCTTCGACCGTCGTCTCGCGCCCCAGCGCGGCGTTGCGGTGCGGGAATCTTCCGAAGCGTTCGATGATGTCGTGGTGCAGCATGGCCCATTGCATCGAGGTGCGGTCGCCGATGCGCGTGCACAGCGCTTCGATGAGCGCGACGGCGCGGCGCTGGTCGGCCAGGTCTTCGGAATGCTCGAAGGGCATGTAGAAGAAGACCTGCAACGCGGGCTCGACCTTCACGTCATGGCCGGCGGCGATCGCGGCGCGCGCGATGGCGCGTGCCTTGCCGTCGGTGGCGTAGGAATGCGCCGAGCCGCGATAGAGGTTGCGCGGGAACTGGTCGAGCAACAGCACCAGCGCGAGCGCGCCTTCGGCCGTCGCCGCCCACGCATCGAATTCGCCGCGCGCCGCCGCGTGGTGGCTCGCCTCGAAGCGTTCGCGCAGGTCGGCGTCGAAGGCATCGGACTTGCCGAACCAGCGGGCGGGGCCGGCATTGCGCCAGAATTCGACGACGGCGTCGGGCGAGCGGGGCATGGCCGGCAGTCTACTGCGCCGTTCGCCCTTCACGGCCGAGTCCGCTGTGTTAAGGTCGGGCTTCGTGCGAACGGTGGGGGGCCGTATGCCGATGCCATCCTTTGTGTCGAGCGCGCGCCGCATCCTCGCGGCCGTGTTGCTGTTGGCGAGCGCCGGTGTCTGCGCCGAGATCCGGGTTCCCGCGGGGGCGCGGCTCGAAATCAACGGCGGCCGCATCGATTTTGCCGGTACGAGCTACGTGGGCCAGGGCGTGCTGCGTCTGGGCGCGGGCCGCCTCGATCGCCTCGACGATTTCCGCATCCTGGCCGGCGGCAGCGCCGATCTTGGCAGCGGCGTGCTGCGCCTGGCGGGCGACTGGGAAAACCGCGGCAGCGTTCTCGCCGGCAGTTCGCTGGTCGAATTCCTCGATGCGCCGGGCGATAGCCTGATCCTGGGCACCACCGAATTCGCCAGTCTGCGCGCGGCGACGACGCAGGGCCGGCGCCTGCGGCTGGAAGCGGGCGCCACCCAGCGCGTGGCCAATGCGCTCACGCTGCTGGGCACGGGCGCGCCGCTGCGCATCGATTCCACGGTGGCCGGGAATACGGCCTTCCTGCAATTGCTGGCGACCGGCACGCAGGACATCACCCACGTCGCCGTGTGGGACGTGCATGCCACCGGGCAGCCGCTCGCGCCCGACGAAACCAACCAGGGCGGCAACGCCAACGTGCAGGGCTGGTTCGGCGGCGGCGCGGTCGTGATGCCGCAGCTGGAAGTCATCCCGGCGGCTTCGCCGTGGTCGCTCGCCCTCCTGTGCATCGGCCTGCTGGCGGGCCTGCCTCTCATGCGGCGCGAGATGCGCCGTACGTTCCTGCTGCGGAGGACTGCATGACGACCGCGACCTTCCACCGGCGCGCGCTCGCCGTCGCCATCCTCGCCGCAGTCGGGGGCGGAGCCGCGCAGGCGCAGAACGTCGCCGTGGTCCCGCCGCCCGGCGGCGGTTTCGTGGTGCGCAACGCCGCCGACACGGCGGATCTGTTCCGCATCGACGCCCTCGGCGTGACGACCATCCCCGGCCTGGCGGCGGCGGGCACGCAGACTTCCGTGCTGTGCTTCAACGCCGTCAGCGGTGTGCTCGGTTCCTGCGCCGCAGGCGCCGTCACCGGCGCGACCGGTGCCACGGGCCCCACCGGGCCGACGGGTCCGATCGGTCCCGCCGGCGCGACGGGCGCCACGGGGGCCGACAGCACCATCGCCGGTCCGGCCGGTGCCGCGGGCGCCACCGGTCCGACGGGCCCGGCGGGCGCGACCGGCCCCGCCGGCGCGGACAGCACCATCGCCGGCCCGGCCGGTGCGACAGGACCCACGGGTCCGGCCGGCCCGACGGGTGCGGCCGGCGCCGACAGCACCGTGCCCGGTCCTACCGGCGCCACCGGCGCGACGGGTCCGACCGGCGCCACGGGTGCGGCCGGTGCCGACAGCATCGTGCCCGGTCCGACGGGCGCCACCGGCATGACCGGTCCGACCGGCGCCACGGGCGCGACCGGTGCCGACAGCATCGTGCCCGGTCCGACCGGCGCCACCGGCATGACCGGCCCGACCGGCGCCACGGGTGCGACCGGTGCCGACAGCATCGTGCCCGGTCCGACGGGTTCCACCGGCGCGACTGGCCCGACCGGCGCCACGGGCCTGGCCGGTGCCGACAGCACCGTGCCCGGGCCCACGGGCGCTACGGGTGCGACGGGTCCCACGGGCGCGACCGGCGCCACGGGTGCCGACAGCGTGGTGTCGGGTCCCACCGGCCCGACCGGCGCTACGGGCGCGACCGGCCCGACCGGCGCGGCAAGCACCGTGGCCGGTCCCACGGGCGCGACCGGGGCGACGGGTCCGACGGGTGCCACCGGCGCAACCGGAGCCGCCAGCACGGTCGCGGGCCCGACAGGCGCCACCGGTGCGACCGGGGCCACGGGCGCGACCGGCGCCAACGGCATCACCTACACCATCGGCACCGGCCTCGAAGTCACCGGCTCCACGCTCAGCGTGCAGCGCACCGGTTGCGTCAACGGCAGCATCCTGCAGTACAACGGCACCACCTGGAGCTGTGTGCCGGGTGCGATTCCCTTCACCGTCCGTCTCAACGGCATCGACACGCGCACGCTCAACTACGCCTTCATCGACGGCGGCCTGTCGGACGGCACCTTCCTCACCGCGCAGAACTATTCGTTCACCGTGGCCAACGGATCGCTGCGGCCGTTGTGGATCGCCTACACGGGGGCCGGCTGCAGCGGCAGCAGCGGCGTGTCGTTCGATCCTGGCAGCCCCGGCGGGCAAAGCGCGCCCGGCCGGGTGTTCCGCAATGGCGCCAACGTGTACTACATCGCCACCGGCGCCACCGTCACCACGCAGAACACCGTGAGCTTCCGCGAAATCGACGCCACCGGCAGCTGCCAGGCGTTCTCGGTGCCGAACGAACCGGTGTATCCGTATGCGGCGAACAACGCGGGCACGACGGGCTATAGCGGCGGTGCCACCGGCATCACGATCACCTACGAGAGATGATCCGCGCGCGATGAGCCGCGGCGCTCATCGCGACAGCCGCAGTCCAGCGCTCGCGCCGCCGATCTTTGCCGGCGGCGTCGAAGATTGAGGTAAGGTGCTCCGCGACCATCGCGCGCGGAGCACTTCATGTCGATCAAAGCCTGGGGCGCCCACGCCGGCGACAAACCGCTCGAACCGA
>CAMLOR010000153.1 GCA_946481615.1 uncultured Aquimonas sp. | reverse complement strand
TTGCTGGCCTTCACCGGCTTCTGCCCGGTGATCATCAGCATCGGCATGGCGCCGAGCTGGGCGTAGGCCGCGGCGGTGACGAAGTTGGTGGCGCCCGGGCCGAGCGTCGCGAGGCAGACGCCGGCCTTGCCGGTGAGGCGGCCGTAGGTTGCCGCCATGAAGCCCGCGCCCTGTTCGTGGCGGGTGAGGATGAGCTTGATCGTCGAGGTGCGCAGGGATTCGAGCAGGTCGAGGTTTTCCTCGCCCGGGATGCCGAAGACGTATTCCACGCCTTCGGCTTCCAGTGCCCGCACGAACAGGTCCGAAGCCTTCATGCCGCACTCCGCGCTGTGGGACGCCATCGGCATTGTGGGCGCCTGCGCGTTAACATCGCAAGCCATGGTCTGTCGCATACCGCCCGTGCATCTGCGGCGCTTCCTGCAGCGCCTGCGCGATCGTCCGCGCCTGTTGCGGCTCGGGTTCGAGGGCGATTCCTGGTTTTCGTATCCGGGCCTGCGCGGCGGCAATCTGTACTCGCGCCTGAGCCGGCGTTACGCACGCCAGGCGGCCGCGCTGCAGATGGCCGAACCGGGCGACGAGATCGCCTCGGTGCTCGAAGGCTGCCAGCACGAGCTGCTGCGCGAGGCCTTCCGCACGCATCGGCTCGACGTGTTGCTGTATTCGGGCGGCGGCAACGATGTGGTAGGCGACGATCTGCGCGATCTGGTGCGACCGGCGGGCGCGCCGGTGCAGGCGGTGCCCGCGCGCTTCGCCGATCGCGACGTGCCCGGGTCCGCGCGCCGCCATCTGCGGCTGGACGCGCTCGGGCACGCGCTGCAGCGGATCGAGGCGGGCTATCACGCCATCCTCGACCTGCGCGACCGCTGGCGCCCGGGTTGCCTGGTGTTCGGTCACACCTACGACTACGCGCGGCCCTCGGGCCGCGGTCTCGACATCGCGGGCACGCGGCACGGTCCGTGGCTGCAGCCGTTCTTCGACGAGGCCGGTGCGCCGCGGGCGGTGCAGCGTGAGCTGGTGATGTTCCTGATCGACGAATTCGCCGCCACGCTCGCCGGCGTCGTGGCGACGCGCCGCAATTTCCTCGTCGTCGACTGCCGCGGCGTGCTGGCGGACGACGAGTGGGCCGACGAGATCCATCCCTCCGGCGACGGCTTCGCGCGGCTCGTCGGGCAGTGCTGGGCGCCCGTGCTCGATCCGGTGCTGGCCTGAAGCGCGCGCGACAGCCGCGCGTGCGGTCTGTTGCGCACGGTGGGCGCTCAGAGCGCGAGGAAGATCGCGAGCACGCCCGGCATCCGTGCGCCCCAGGTGGCGTCGTTGTGCGCGGCGCCCGGTGCATGCACATGGAACAGGTCGACGCCGGCGGCGTAGCCTTCGCCGAGCAGCACATCGTGCAGCTGCTGCGTGACGCAGTAATTGTCGGTGTCGTCCCCGTCGTCCTGGATGCCATCGCCGTCGCCGTCGAGGCAGCCGCTTCCCGGGCCGCCGCCGGAATCGAGGTAGATGGCGGTGCTGCCGTGGCCGGCGCCGTCGAAACGCTCGATCAGGGTTTCGTTGTGCAGCGCGATGCTGCCCCAGCCCACGTTGCCCGACAGGCTGGCGGCGAAATCGAAGGTGTCCGGATAGCGCTGCACCAGGTGCAGGGTGGCGACGGCGGCGAGGCTGGCGCCCGCCACCGCTTCCCGGGCGAACGGACCGTAGCGCGCTTCGATCCAGGGCCGGATCACGTCGTGCACCAGGGCCGCGTAGACGTCGCCCTCGCCGCCGACCGGGCCGCCGATGTCGTCCTGCACGTGGGTGTACTCGTCGAAACGGTCCGGCGTGTTGTCGATGCCGACCACGAGCACGCCGTCGCTCACGCTCGCCTGCAGGTTCCAGCCGCCGGACACGGCGCCGGGATCGAACAGCGACTGCGCATCGTGCATGTAGAGCACGCGATCGTAGTCGCCCGCCGCGGGCACGAGGATCTGCAGATGGCGCGGCGCTAGGCCGACCTGCGGTCCGAAACCGAACCACCGCTCCAGGTGTTCCTGCGCGGCGCGCACCAGGCTGTACTCGTCGAGGTCTTCGTAGCGGTAGCGGCGTGCGTGCGGATCGGCGCGGGGCGCGGGCCCCGGCGCGACGAAGCGATAGCGGCTGTCGGTCGGCTGGGCGATGGCGACCTCGGCCCAGCACAAGGGTCCGTGGCGATTCATCGGCGCCGCGACGTTGCCGTTGAAGTCGCCTGCGAGCGACCAGGTTTCCGCGCCGCAGTCGACGGCGAACAGGAAGGTGCCTGCCGCGGCGGCGATGGGCCATCCGCCGTTGTTCGCCACCGTCTCGAGCAGCCAGGCGAGCTGCGATGCAGTGGGGGCCGGTGCGGCGATCGCCGAGCGCAGCCGGCGTTCGTCGAGCGACGCGGGGTTCGCGGCCTCGAAGCCATCGGCGTACAGCAATACGGCCCGTGCGGGCTCGAACGGCGCCACGATGGCCGCGGCCAGGAAGACACAAGCGGACACGCGCATGGCCGGCACCTGCACTGGTGGATACCCTGCGCGGGCCATTCTGCGCGTCGCGGCGCACCGCGGCGAGCGGACTCGACCGGCGTTCATCCGGTCTCGCGCCGCAGGTGCAGTGTGCCGTCGGCCAGGCGGGCGTCCACGCGCATGCCGGGCGCGATCTCGTCCACGCGGCGCAGCACCTCGCCCGTCTGCGGATGCAGCAGCAGGGCGTAGCCGCGGCCGAGCGTCGCCAGCGGGCTGATCGCATTCAATGCGCGGCCCAGCGCCGCCAACTGCAGCGTGCGCGTTTCGACCGCGCGCACCGCGAGCAGTTGCTGGCGCGCGCGGGCTTGAGCCAGCCGCTCGGCGAGCGCGCCGGTCCTCGCGCGCGGATGCATGCGCGACAGACGCGCTGCCAGTCGCGACAGACGCTCGCGCAGCAGCCCGGTCGCCTGCCGCGGATGGCGTTGCAGCCGCGATGCGAGGTCGCGCAACCGCTCCGCGCCGCGCTGCAGTCGCACCTGCGGCCGCTGCGCCTGCAGGCGCTGCTGCAGTTGATCCAGACGCTGTGCGCGCGTTTCGCGATGGCGGCGCGCGCAGTGCGCGAGCTGCGTGCGCCGGCGTTCCAGCACAGCGAGCAGTTCCAGCCGGTCCGGCGTCAGGAGCTCGGCGGCGGCCGAAGGCGTGGGGGCGCGCAGGTCGGCGACGAAATCGGCGATGCTGAAATCGATCTCGTGGCCGATGGCCGACACCAGCGGCGTGCGCAAGGCCGCGATGGTGCGCGCGAGGGCTTCGTCGTTGAAGGCCGCGAGGTCTTCGAGCGAGCCGCCGCCGCGCGTCAGCAGCAGCACGTCGTAGCGCTGCGACTCATCTGCGCGCCGCAACATTTCGGCGGCCTGCGCGGCGGCCGCCGCGCCCTGCACGGGCACCGGCAGCAGTTCGGCCTCGATCAGCGGGAAGCGCCGCCGCAGGATGCTGACGACATCGCGCACCGCCGCGCCGCTGGGCGAGGACACGATGCCCAGGCGCCTCACGTAGCGGGGCAGGGGGCGCTTGTGCGCGGCCTCGAACAGGCCTTCCGCCGCCAGCCGCGCCTTCAGTTCCTCGAAGGCGCGCAGCAGGGCGCCTTCGCCGGCTTCCTCCATGTGATCGACGATCAGCTGGTAGTCGCCGCGCGCCTCGTACACGGTCAGGCGCGCGCGCAGCAGCACCTGCACGCCATCCGCCGGACGGAACTTGAGCCACTGGCTCTTCGGCTTGAAAAGGGCGCAGCGCACCTGCGCGCGCGCGTCCTTCAGGGTGAAATACAGATGCCCGGAGGCCGGCCGCGATACGCCCGACAGCTCACCTTCCACCCAAATGAGGGGGAAGGCGCCTTCTAGCAGGTCGCGCGCGAGCGCGTTGAGTTGCGAAGGCGTGAGAATGGCGCGTTCGGGGGTCACGTGGTTTGCAAATTGTGCGCGCCGGGGTGGACAGCGGGGAGCCAGACGCTAGCATAGCCCTCACCCAGGGGACGGAGATCGATATGCATGCTCATGGCCTTTCCATGCCGGCCGGCTCCGAGAACTGGCGCGCCGACATGGCGGCATGGTGCCGCGATTTCCGCACCCTGCTGGGGCACCAGTGGTCGGCCGAAGAGGCCCATGCGATGTTCGAGCGCATCGAAGCGTTCTCGGCCCTGGCCGAGTTGATCGCCGACCGCCAGGTGGCCGACGCCACCGCCGAGCTCGAAGTCTATCTTTGCGCCTTCGCCGATTCCGACCTGCGCCCCGACGGTGCGCAGCGCGGGCGCCTCGAGCGCCTCGTGGGCGAGCTCGAATCGCACCTGCAGCCCGGTGGCGGCGCGCCGATGGCCGCCGCGCCGCAGACCGAAGAGCGCACCGCGCCGCGCCTGCACAGCGTCTACTACCTGCGCACGCCGGGCCGTGAGAACGCCGATCTGGTCGCCGCGCTGCGCGATCGCAACATCGAAGTGCGCATGCTCGACAACGTGAGCACCGCCATCGCGGCGTTGGAAGACGAACTGCCCGATGCCTTCCTGCTCGACGCCGCCTTCCTGCCCGACGTGCAGAAGCTGAACCAGTCGGGGCGGCGCCAGAGCGCCGGCACCTGGCGCAAGGTGCTGTGGGCCGCCGCCGGCTTGCCGGACGATCTGCGCGCGCGCCTGCACGCGCGCCGCGCCGGCATCGATCTGCTGCTCGACGGCGACGCCGCGAAATCCGCCGAGGCGCTGCAGGGCGCGCTGTCGCGCCGGCGCGAAGAGGCCTACCGCGTGCTGGTGGTCGAAGACGATCGCGGCCATGCCGCCTTTTGCGAATCGCTGCTGCGCCACCAGGGCTTCGAAGTGGACGTGGCCGGCAGCGCGGAAGTGGCGCTCGACGTCATGCAGGCGCGCGCGCCGGATCTCATCCTGCTCGACATCAACCTGCCCGACATGACGGGCATCGAACTCGCGCAGCTCGTCCGCGAGCGCGAATCGCTGGCGCACGTGCCCGTGGTCTTCCTCACCGGCGAGGAAGACCTCGACCGGCGCGCCGAAGCCATCGCCGCGGGCGGCGACGATTTCCTTTCCAAGCCGGTGCGCCCGCGCCACCTGCTGGCGAACGTCAACAGCCGTATCGGCCGCGCCCGCGCGCTGGCGCTCTCGGCGCCGGCCGAACGCCCGGAAGGCGGCCTCACGCTGCGCCTGGACCGCGTGCGTTTCGTCGAGGCGATGGAAGACGCGCGCCGCGACGGCGGCAGCGCGGCGGTGGCGGTGTTCGCGATGAACGACATCGCCAGCGTGGCGGCGAAGCTCGGCTTCGTGCGTGCGGGCAATCTCGCGCTGGAGATCGCGCAGGCCATCGAATCGCAGTGCGGCGGCCTGGGCCGCACCTGCGGCATCGGCGAATTCTCACGCCTGGTGCTGCTGCGTGCCGAACAGGAAGCCGGCCTGCGCGCCGATGCCGAAGCCTTGCTCTACGATCTGAACAGCCGCGAATGGCAGAGCACGGAAGGCACGCCGCTCACGTTCAGCGTCGGCTTGGCGCGCTTCGAAGGCTCGCACGTGGACGGCGACAAGGTGATCGCCGACGCCATCGGCACCGCCGAAGCCGCGCGCCGCGCGGGCACGGGGCAGATCGGGTTCCTCGATCTGCGTTGAATCGCGCGTCGGGTTGCCCTCGACACCTCGTTGTCCCCGCGCAGGGGGGGCCCAGGTGCGACGCATTGCGTTACTCCTCGCACCTGGATTCCCGCCTGCGCGGGAATGACGGCGCTCCCGTCTAGTTCGTCCGCGAACACTCCGTCGCACGCCGCAACAGCAAGGCGCGCTCGCGCGCATTGCGCGCCAGTTCGGCCGCGCGCGTGAATTCCCGAGCGGCTTCTTCGCGACGGCCGAGTTTGAACAGAAAGTCGCCCCGCACGCCCGGCAGCAGGTGATAACCGTGCAGCGCTTCCTCCGCACGCAGGGCGTCGACCAGTTTCAGGCCCGCCTCGGCGCCGTAGGCCATGGCCACGGCCACCGCGCGGTTGAGTTCGACGATGGGCGAGGGCTGCACGCGCACCAGCTGGTTGTAGAGCGCGACGATGCGTTCCCAGTCGGTGTCTTCGGCGGCGCGCGCGCGCGCATGACAGGCGGCGATCGCGGCCTGCAGCGCGTAGGGGCCGTTGGTCCCGCCGAGTTTCTGCACGCGCGCCAGCGCGGCGAGGCCACGGCGGATCAGCAGTTGGTCCCAGCGCGCGCGGTTCTGCTCCAGCAGCAGGATCGGTTCGCCGTCGGGCCCCGTGCGCGACGCCGCGCGCGAGGCCTGGATCTCCATCAGCGCCACGAGGCCATGCACTTCCGGATGCGAAGGCATCAGGCCGGCGAGCACGCGGCCCAGGCGCAACGCCTCGTTGCACAGCTCCGGCCGCATCCAGTCTTCGCCCGCGGTGGCGGAATAGCCCTCGTTGAAGACGAGGTAAATCACTTCCAGCACCGCCGCAAGGCGCTCTTCGAGCTCGGCGCCGCGTGGCACTTCGAACTCGATCTTCGCTTCGCTCAGCGTGCGCTTGGCGCGCGAGATGCGCTGCCCGACGGTAGGTTCGGGCACCAGGAAGGCGCGCGCGATCTCCTCCGTCGAAAGCCCGCCCAGCAGCCGCAGCGTGAGCGCCACGCGCGATTCGCGCGAGAGCGCCGGATGGCAGGCCGCGAACATCAGTCGCAGCAGATCGTCCCCGATCTCGTCGTCGGCCAGCGTGTCGGGCATCGTCGACTCCTGGTGCAATTCCAGTTCATGGCCCAGGTCGTCGTGCTTGCTCTGCATCAGTTCTCGACGCCGCAACTGGTCGATGGCGCGGCGTTTGGCCGCCGCCATCAGCCAGGCGCCCGGGTTGTCCGGCACGCCATCGCGTGGCCAAGCCTCCAGCGCCGCCACCAGCGCGTCCTGCGCCAGTTCCTCCGCCTGGCCGACGTCGCGCATCATGCGCGCGAGGCCGGCGATCAGGCGGGCGGATTCGATGCGCCAGACGGCATCGATGCGGCGGTGGACGGCATCCATGCCATGGATGCTACCTGCGGACGGCGTCCTGCTGCATCTGCTCGAAACCCTCGGCGGCGCGGCGCGCTTCCTCCGGCCATTCGGAGATGTCTTGCACCTTGCGCACCTCGATGATTTCGTTGTCGCCCATCGGTGCCTTCGAGGCCCAGGCGATGGCTTCCTCGCGCGACTTGACGTCGATCATCCAATAGCCGCCCAGCACTTCCTTGGCTTCCGCGAACGGCCCGTCGACGACGCTGGGTTTGCCGTCCTTGAATTTCACGCGCGCGCCCTTCGCCGGCGGTTCGAGGCCGTCGAGCGCCAGAAGGATGCCGGCGCGCTGCATCTGCTCGTTGAACTTCATCATGCGCGCGATGGCCGCGGGGTCGGGCGTTTCATCGGCGGGCGCACTTTCGTATCCCTTGGGTATCACCAACAGCATGAAGCGCATGGCTCAGGCCTCCTTGTCGCAGTTGATCAGCCACGGCGTGCCGTAGCGATCGACGACGGAGGCGAAACGCAGCGCCCAGAAGGTCTGCTGCAGTTCCATCTCGATCTTGCCGCCGTCGGCCAGCGCCTTGTAGATGCGCTCGGTGCGTTCGGTGCCGACGATGTTGACGGCGACCGCCATGCCCTTCACGCCGGTGTAGGGGCACTGCGGCGTGGTGTCGGACGCCATCAGCGTCTGGCCGTCGCCGAACTCGATGCAGGCGTGCATTACGTGCGTCTGCAGCTCGGCCGGCACGTACTCGGCCGCAGGCGTTTCGCCGAACGGCATCATCGCGGCGACCTTGCCGCCGAACAGATCGGCATACCAGGTCATGGCCTCGCGGCATTTGCCGTCGAAGTTGAGATAGGGCGTGAATTTCATCGTTTTCGTTCCTTGCGAAGAAGAGGACGGGTGCCGCCCGCAGGTGCATTCGAAGGGCACGACATGCGGGCGGCGGAACCAGGGCATGGGCTCAGCCGTGCGCCTTGCCGGTCTGGGCCTGGATGCGCTCGCGCAGCGCGTCTTCCTGCGCGCGCAGCTCGGGCGTGAACTCGGCGCCGAA
>CAMLOR010000152.1 GCA_946481615.1 uncultured Aquimonas sp. | reverse complement strand
AGCTTCCGCATGCTCGACGCGCGCGACAACACGCCCATCCGCTACGAGCGCGTCAACGCCGAGACCGGCGAGGAAGTGCCGTGGAAGGACATCGTCAAGGCCTACGAATACGACAAGGGCAGCTACGTCGTGCTCGAGCCGGAGGACATCAAATCCGCCGCGCCGCAGAGCCACGAGACCATCGACATCGACACCTTCATCGAACGCGAGGAGATCTCGCCGCAGTATTTCGAGAAACCCTACGTGCTGGTGCCCGGCAAGAAGGCCGAGAAAGGCTACGTGCTGCTGCGCGAGACGCTGAAGAAAACCGGGCGCGTGGGCATCGCGAAAGTCGTGATCCGCACCCGCGAATACCTGTGCGCGGTGATGCCGCACGAGGACGCGCTGCTGCTCGTCATCCTGCGCTGGCCGCAGGAACTGGTGGATGTCGACGACTACGTGCTGCCTTCCGGCAAGGCCGAGGCCTACCGGGTGAGCGACAAGGAGCTGCAGATGGCGGGGCAGCTGATCGAATCGATGAGCGGCAAGTGGAACCCGCGCGGATACAAGGACGAATTCCGCGAGCGGCTCTCGAAGGTGATCGATCAGCGCCTGCGCAGCAAGGGCAAGGTGCCGAAGAAGGAGGTTGCCGACGAGGCGCACGAGGATGCGGCCACCAACGTGGTCGACTTCATGGCCCTGCTGCAGAAGAGCCTGGCGAGCAACAAGCGCACGCCGGCGAAGGCGGCCGCGAAGAAGAGTGCGGCGAAGAAGGCTGTGAAGAAGCCGGCGGCGAAGAAGGCCGCGGCCAAGAAGCGGGCGGTGCGCAAGGCCGGGTGACCGGGGAGTGCGGTTCGACAGGCTCACCGCGAGCGGGACTGAAGCGGGGTCGAGTGCTGGATCTCGGGCACATCGCGAACACCCTTCACGGTGAGCCAGTCGAACCGCCGCCACGACCTTGCACGCGCCGGCTCCACGCATACCGCGCCACGAACCCCAGCGCCCACTTCTCCTGCTGACCCGCCGTGCGCGGCGCCTTCACCGCGTGGGCACGTTGTAGCGAACCATCGCGCCACGCATCGAACACCGCCGGATGGATGTAGGAAGCCCGGCACACCGCCGCGGTATTGCCCAGCCGACCGGCGACTTCCCTCACCAGCCGCAGCTGTTCCTGCGCCAGCGCGCGCTCGCCGCCGCGGGCCGGCAGGGGCGTGCGGGCGAACAGCGCGATCGCATCGAGCGTGCCGCCCCAGGTACGAAAGTCCTTCGCCGTGAAATCCGTTCCCATGGCCTCGCGGATGTAGTCGTTGACCTGGCCCGAATCGACGGGCTGCGCCGCGCCGTCCTCGTCGAGATACTGGAACAGCGCCTGGCCCGGCAGTTCCTGGCAGCGTTTGACCAGCTTCGCCAGGCGCGGATCGTCGAGCGCCACCTCGTGCTCCTGGCCGCCCTTGCCGCGGAAACGGAAGCGCACGGCGCCGCGCGCGACCCGGGCATGGCGATCGCGCAGCGTGGAGAGCCCGAAGCTGCGGTTGCTGCGCGCGTATTCGTCGTTGCCCACGCGGATCAAGGTGTCGGCGAGCAGCGCCACCACCAGCGCGAGCACCTTTTCGCGCGGCAGGCCGGGGCGGGCGAGATCCTGCCGCAGACGCCGGCGCAGTGCCGGCAGCGCCCGGCCGAACTGGACCATGCGGCCGAACTTGCCCAGGTCGCGCACCCTGCGCCAGCGCGGGTGATAGCGGTACTGCTTGCGCCGGCGCGCATCGCGGCCGGTGGCCTGCAGATGGCCGCGCGGATGCACGCAGATCCACACCTGGGTGTAGGCCGGCGGGATCGCCAGCTTGCGGATGCGTTCGACCTGCGGCGCCGATACCTTGCGCCCGTTCGGCGCCAGATAGGCGAAGCCCTTGCCGGCGCGGCGGCGGTGGATGCCGGGCTCGTCGTCGGTGACATAGACCAGGCCTGCCGCGCGCGCGGCGCGCACGCCTTCGAGACTTTCCGTCTCGGCTTCCGCACGGCGCGCGCGTTCGCGGCGCAGTCGGGCGCGTTCGCGGGCGTCGAAGGCTCGTGCCATTGTCGATCGGCTCCGGACAAGACACGGGCGGCCCGAAGGCCGCCCGCGGATTGCTTGCGCCGGAAGTTCAGCGGCCGTCGTTGTCGGCGTCGCCGGGCAGCGCGCGCTCGATCGAGTGCCAGGCATCCTTCGTGGCGGCCTTGGCCTTCTGCCAGCCGAGCTTCGAGCTGCCCTTGAAGTTGTCCCAGCCGCGCTCGAGGTCGGCTTCGAGGCGATCGTCCCACTCGCGCCCGGCGTAGTTGCTGCGCGCGTAGGTGCCGTAGCGATAGGCGGTGCGCCAATCCTCGAACTTGTCGCCCGTCTGCTTGTACGGCGCTTCCTGGAAGCGCGACTCGTAGTAGCGGTCGGTGGCGTTGTAGGCGGCGTAGGTCTTGTCGGTGCGGTCCCAGGCATCGCGCACGGCGGGACGGGCGTCGTTCCATGCCAGCGAGCTGCTGGAACGGTGCTTGTCCCAGTCGCGCTGCAACTCGGTTTCCAGCGTGTCGTCCCAGCGCCGCTGGCCGTACTGGTTGCGGCTGTTGACGCCGTAGAGATAGGCGGGCTGATAGTCGCTGTCGTAGTTCGCCGAGGTGTTGGCGTAGGGCCGCGTGGCGTAGGTGTTCTTCCAGTATTCGGCCTCGCCGGTGGGATCGACGCGTTCGGCCGCGCTGTGGCCCGCGGCCGCGCCCGCCACGGCACCGACGGTGCCGCCGACCAGCATGCCGACCGGGCCGAAGATGGCGCCGGCCACCGCGCCGACGGCGGCGCCGCCTGCCGAGCCCAGGCCCGTGCCGAGCGGATGCGAACCCGGCGCGCCGGTGATCGGATCGCGGTTCATGTCGGTGCTGTCGGTCTTCTTCGCAGTGCTCATTGGCAACTCCTTTCGTGGATGTCCTGAAGCGAACGGAGTCAGCAGAAAGCGTGCCAGTGACGAGGCCGCAAAGACACGCGCCGATGGCGTGCTTTATGCTCGCCGGGCCCCTTCCGCGCATGGCGAATTGCTTGACGCACGGCGACCTCAACGTCCGCTTCGGCATCGAAGAGGAATATTTCCTCGTGCACGAGGACACGCTCGCGCTGGTGAGGCGCGCACCGAAGGCATTGCTGGTGCAGGCGCGTGCGGAACTGGGCCCGAGCATCACCGCCGAACTGCTGCAATCGCAGATCGAGATCGCCTCGCCCGTGTATGCCGGCGGCGCGGAAGCGCGCGCCTCGCTCGCGCAACTGCGGCGCGGGCTGGCGCAGGTGGCGCGACGTTTCGGCCTGCGCCTGATCGCGGCCGGCACCTATCCGCTGGGCACCTGGAAGGAGCAGCACGCCACGCCCAGATCGCGCTATCTGAAACTGGTGGACGATTTCCGCATCGTGGCGCGCAGGTCGGTGGTGTGCGGCATGCACGTGCACGCGGAGATTCCCGCCGGCACCGACCGCGTGCAGCTGATGAACCGGCTGCTGTCCTACGTGCCGCTGTTCCTGGCGCTTTCCACCTCCTCGCCGTTCTGGAACCGCCAGCGCACCGGGCTGCTCAGCTACCGGCAATCGGTGTACGACGAATGGCCGCGCACCGGCATCCCGGACCGCTTCGCCGACGAGGCCGAGTACGCGCGCTTCGCCGATCTGCTGGTGCGGCACGGCGCGATGGGCGACGCCACCTCGCTGTGGTGGGGCATCCGTCCGGCGCTGAAGTACCCGACGCTGGAACTGCGCATCGCCGACGTCTGCACGCGGCTCGACGACGCGCTGGCGCTGGCGGCGCTCTACCGCGTGCTGGTGCGCATGCTGCTGCGCGATCCTTCCCATGGCACGGCGCACACGCCGCTGACGCGCCGCGTGATCGACGAGAATCGCTGGCGCGCCAAGCGCTTCGGCTGGCAGGCAGACTTCATCCGCGAGGAGGGCGGGACGATGACGTTTCTGGAAGTGTTGGCGGACCTGCGCGCGCACTGCGCGCCCGACATCGCGGCGCTGGGCTGCGAGCGCGAGATCGCGCGGCTGGACGGCATCGTGGCCGAAGGCACCAGCGCGCATCGGCAGCTCGCCATCCACGCTGCCGAAAGGGAACGCGGCACGGCGCGCGCCGCGGCGCTGGTGCCGGTGGTGCGCTGGCTGATCGACGAAACGGGGGCCGCATGAGCCGGCGCCTGCTGATCGGACTGTCGCCGCGCATCATGCGCAATCTGCCGCCGCAGTTCGGTTTCCGCGGCAAGACGCTGCAATACCTGGAGCAATCGGTCGCGCATTGGGTGATGAGCGCCGGCGCGCTCGTCGTGATGATCCCGACGGTGGAGCGCGGCACCGCGATGACGGAGCTCGATCTTTCGGTGGACGATTACGTCGCCGCGCTCGACGGCCTGGTGCTGCAGGGCGGCGCCGACATCGATCCGCAGGCCTACGGCGAAACGCCCTCGGAACTGCTGGGCACGACCGACGCGGTGCGCGACCGCTTCGAGCTGACCCTGCTGCGCGCCTTCGCGGCCGCCGGCAAGCCGGTGCTCGGCATCTGCCGCGGCATGCAGCTCATCAACGTGGCCTACGGCGGCACGCTGCACCAGGATCTGATCGGCGGCGGCGCAACGGCCGCCGCGCACGTGGCGCCGGTCTACGACGAACACGTGCATGCGCTGCGCTTCGAGCCCGGCAGCTGGTTCGAACGGCTCTACCCCGGCATCGACACGCCGCAGGTGAACTCGATCCACCACCAGGGCGTGAAGGCGCTCGGCCGCGGGCTGCAGGCGGAGGCGTGGTCGGACGACGGCGTGATCGAATGCCTCCGCGGCAGCGGCGCCAGCTTCCTGCTGGGCGTGCAATGGCATCCGGAATTCCACGATCACCGCTTCCCGCATCTGCTGCCGGGAGCGCCGATGCTGCGCGCCTTCCTCGACGCCGCGCGCGGCTGAGCCGCCCGCAGCGCGAACGCGGCTTCGTTCAAGGGGCTTGACGTAGAGTGGTCCGACCCGTGGTGCTTGAGGCCGCCGCCTTGGCTCAATGGTTCTGGTCCCGCGCTCTGATGCCGTTGGTGGCCATCGTGGTGGCCGGCTCCATCGGCCTGTCGATCTATCTCGCCAGGCGCGAGGCCCTGAAGGTCGAATTCGAGCGCATCGACGCCTACGCGCGCGACGTGCTCGACCGTTCCAACAGCACCGCCGATCAGGTGGCCGCTGGCATCGCCCTCCTGCTCGGTTCCGGCGCTGCGCCGTGCTCCGAAAGCGAGCTGGCGGTCATGCGCAAGATCGATCTTGGCTCCACCTACATCCAGACCATCGGCCGCGTCGAGGGCACCGGGCTGGTGTGTTCCTCGCTTGGGCGACACGACCCGCCGCTCGATCTGGGCCCGCGCGAACTGGTGACGCCGAAGGGCGGCGTGGTCAGAACCAGCGTGGCGTTTCCCTTCGCGGGCGACGCGCGCTTCCTTGTCCTGGAGCGCGACGGTTTCGCCGCGATCGTGCACAAGGCGCTGCCGATCGATGCGACGACGCGCGAGGAAGACGCCTCGCTCGGTGTGTTCCTGGTGTCGCACGCGCGGTTGCTGAGCACGCGCGGAGAGGTCGACCCGGCATGGATGCACCGCCCGCGCAGGGGCCGCGTGGCGCGCTTCATCGATGGCGGCAGGATCGTCACCGTCGTGGCTTCGGAGAACTACAACACGGCCGCGATCGCCGCCATTCCGCTCGTCCTGCTCGACGATCGCGTGCGGCGCTTCTCGTTGCTGCTCGTCCCGATCGGCCTGGCCGCGGGCCTGAGCCTCGCCGCGTTGCTGGCCTATGTCTCGCGCAAGCAGAACTCGCTGCGGACGGCGTTGAAGGCCGGCATCCGCAAGGGCGAACTGTTCGTGCAGTACCAGCCGATCGTGGATCTGCGCACGGGGCAGTGGGTCGGCGCCGAGGCCCTGGTGCGCTGGAAGCGCGCGACCGGCGAGCTGGTGCGTCCCGATCTTTTCATCCCGGTGGCCGAGGATTCCGGATTGATCCACGCGATCACGCAGCGCGTGCTCGCGCGGGTGACGGCCGACCTCGGCACGTTGGCGGCCCGCGGGCTGCGTGCGCACGTCTCGGTGAACCTGTCGTCGGCCGATCTGCATTCGACGGCGACCGTGGCGCTCATCGAACGCGTGCTGGCCGAATCGCGTTGCCCGCCGGAGTGCCTGCACGTCGAGGCCACCGAGCGCGGCTTCATCCAGGCCGATGTCGCCGCGCAGGTGGTGGCGCAGATCCGCGCCCTCGGCGTGAAGGTCGCGATCGACGATTTCGGCACCGGCTATTCGAGCCTTTCGTATCTGGAGAGCTTCGGGCTCGATTACCTGAAGATCGACAAATCCTTCATCGAAGCCGTCGGCTCGGAAGCGGCCACCAGCCAGGTGGTGCCGCACATCATCGAGATGGCGAAAAGCCTGGGCCTGACGATGATCGCCGAGGGCGTGGAAACCGAATCGCAGGCGATCTTCCTGCGCGAACGCGGCGTGCAGCTGGCGCAAGGGTGGCTGTTCTCGAAGCCGCTGCCGTTCGATGCCTTCCTCGACGGACTCGCTGCCTGGTCGCCGCCGCGGGAAGACGCGTTCAATCCGCAGGCCGATGCGTGAACCAGGCGGCGACCACGGTGGCATCGTCGATGTACTCGAACACGAAGCCCTCGCCGCTGCGCGTGGGGCCGCCGCTCCAGGTGCCGGCCAGCCAATCGGCCGGCGGCGATTGCGCGAAGCCGGCCTGTTCGCAGCGGCGCGTGCCGGGGCCGGGCAGGAAGCGCACGAGATCGTAACCGCCGTCGCCGAAGCCGGCGCTGTCGTTGCCGCTCGAGACCCAGGTCATGATGGCCGTGCTGCAGCCGGTGAATTCGACCTCGAGGGCGCCCCAGCGCTTCACCGACACGTCCTGCGGATCGAACGCGCTGCCGAAGGCCGTGCCCGTGGCGCTGTAGAGCGCATCGACCTGCAGCGTGCGGCCGGTGAGTCGACCCGGACCCGTGAGCCAGTATTGCGTGCCGACCTGCGTGAGGTCGACGGCGGGCGTCGCGGCCTTCGGCAGGTACATGATGAAGGTCGGTCCATCGATTCCGCCGCTGCCGGTGGTCACCAGGGTGTCGCGGCGCGCGCCGGTGGCCGGATCCAGATGCAGCACGCCCAGTCCGGTGACGACGGTCAGTGCGCCGTCGGGCGCGAACGCCAGGCCCGTCGGCCGCGCCAGGCCGCTCGCCAGCTCGCGCACGAAACCGCCGTCGCTGCGGCGGTATTCGAGGATCTTGCCGTTGCCTTCGCTGCTGACGAGGAAGGTTTCGCCGTCGGGCCGGAACAGGATGCCGCGCGTATGGCGCAGCCCGCCGCTCGACGCCGCCACCAGCACGGTGTTCTGGCCGGTGGCCGGATCGTGGCGCAGCACGTTGTCGGTGTCGTAGCCCGGCACGTAGAGCATCCCGTCCGGTCCGAACGTCAGCCCGTTGTCGAAACCGCGCACCGCGGCCACGCCGGAGACGGGCGTGGCCTGCAACTGGCCGTCGAGGTCGTACACGCGCACCGTGTTGCCTTCGTAGCCGCCGGTCCAGGCCTGCCCGTCGCGGAAGGCCAGCCCCGTGATCCCGTAGCCGGCGCCGACCGCGATCGGCGTGTCGAGGTAATGGAAATCGGCGGCGTCGTAGCGATGCACCTGCGCAGTGACCTCACTCACCACCCAGATCGCCCCATCGGGCCCCAACCGGATCGCCTGCGCGCCCTGCAGGCGGCCGGCCTGCGGATCGAGCGTGCGCTCGAAAACACCGGTGCAGGCATCGTAGATGTGCACGTTGCTGCGATACCCGCTGACCAGCACGCGATGCGAGCAGGGCGTCTGGGCGGCGGCGGTGGCCGCAAGCGAAAGCAGGGCGAGGCCGAACAGGGCGCGCATGTCGTCGTCTCCATCGAAAGGAGGCGACGTTGTCGCTCCTGCGGTCCTTCCTGGCCTGAGGAATTGCTCCGTTTTTTCGGTGCTTCGCTGGTTTGGGTGGAGAGCAGGTGGTGCGCGCAGGGTTGCCGCACGTGCTCTTGCCGGGGTGGGGTGGCCGGCGAGGGCTTCGGCGCCCGCGCTGCGCGCGGGAAGCTGGGCTCGGCCGGGGTTTTCGATCGTACT
>CAMLOR010000151.1 GCA_946481615.1 uncultured Aquimonas sp. | reverse complement strand
ATCTCGGCCCGCCTCAAGGTGCTGATCCAGATGTCGGTGGTGCTGGTCTACGGCCTGCGCCTGCCGGTGGTGCGCGTCGGCCGCTTCGCCGGCCAGTACGCCAAGCCGCGCTCGTCGGATTCCGAAACGCGCGACGGCGTCACCCTGCCGGCCTACCGCGGCGATTTGATCAACGGGCCGGACTTCACGCTCGAATCGCGCCAACCCGACCCGCAGCGCCTGATCGAAGGGCACTCGCGCAGCGCGCTCACGCTCAACTTCGTGCGTTCGCTGATCGACGGCGGCTTCGCCGACCTGCACCACCCGGAATACTGGGACCTGGGCTGGGTCGCGCACTCGCCGCTGGCCGAGGAATACCGCCGCATGGTCACCGCCATCGGCGACGGCGTGCGCTTCATGGAGACGCTCTCCGGCCAGGCCATCCACAACGCCGACCGCGTCGATTTCTACACCTCGCACGAAGCCCTGCTGCTGCACTACGAAGCCGCGCTCACGCGCCAGGTGCCGCGCCAGTGGGGCTGGTTCAACCTCTCCACGCATTTCCCGTGGATCGGCATGCGCACGGCCGATCTCGACGGCGCCCACATCGAGTACATGCGCGGCATCCGCAACCCGGTTGCCGTGAAGATCGGCCCGAGCGTGAAGCCCGAACAGCTGATGCGCGTGGTCGATGCGCTCAATCCCGACGACGAACCCGGCCGCCTGACGCTGATCCATCGCATGGGCGCGGCAAAGGTGGCCGAGGCGCTGCCGCCGCTGCTCGACACCATCAAGCGCGAAGGCCGCCGCGTGCTGTGGGTGGCCGATCCCATGCACGGCAACACCGAAAGCGTGTCGAACGGCATCAAGACGCGCCGCTTCGAGAACATCCGTTCGGAGCTCGACCAGGCTTTCGATCTGCATGCCGCGGCCGGCACGCGCCTGGGCGGCGTGCACCTCGAACTCACGGGCGAGGACGTCACCGAATGCATGGGCGGCGCCCGCGATCTCACCGAAGCCGATCTCGCCCGCGCCTATCGCTCGCAGGTCGATCCGCGCCTGAACTACGAACAATCGCTGGAATTGGCGATGCGCATCGTGCGCAAGCGCGGATCGGCGGTGTGAGACCTGCGCTGCGATGAGCGACGAAGCCGCGCTGTGGCGCCTGGAACGCGAGTTCTGGCTCGGCGGCGCGGAAGTCTACGAACGCTCCCTGGCGCCCGGCGCGCTCATGGTGTTGCCGCCGCCGGCCGGCGTGATGGACCGCGACGCCACGATCCGTTCGATCCGCGAAGGCGCGCGCTGGAGCCGCGTGGAATTCTCCGATCGCCGGCATCTGTCGCCGGCCGGCGATTGCGCCATCCTCGCCTATCGCGCCGAGGCCGATCGCGGCACGCCGTCGTCGCGCCATGTGGCGCAGTGCAGCTCGACCTATTTCCGCGGTCCCGGCGGCTGGCAACTGGCACTGCATCACCAAACGCCGATCCCGCGGGCGGAGCCATGACTTCCGGCCCATAAGGCGCCGCAGCGGGCCCGGCTATGGTCGCGGCTTCGTCCGCGTCACCGGGGAACACCGATGCGCCACCTACCGACGCCGCGCCGCGGCGCCCGTCTCGCCTGCGCGTCCGCCGCGCTCGTCCTCACCACGATCTCCGGCCTCGCCGCCGCACAGCAGAGCACCGTGCCCTCGGAAGGCCTCACCGCACGGCCGCCGCGCCACTTCGCCCTGCAGCACGCGCGCATCGTCACCGAACCGGGCAAGGTGATCGCCGAGGGCACGATCGAGATCCGCGATGGCCGCATCGTCTCCGTACAGGCGGGCCAGCACGCGCCGGCGGGTGCGGCGGTGCGTGATCTGCAGGGCAAGACGGTGTTCGCGGGCTTCATCGACGTCGCCACGCAGGTGGCGCTGCCCGAGGACATGCGTACCGGCGGGATCAAGGCGCTCGGCCAGCCCGTGCAGCCGCCGCACCAGCAGACGCTGGACCAGCCCGGCGCGCGCCACTGGAACCGGCGCGTGCGTCCCGAACTGAGCGTCGCCGATCGACTCGACTACAAGCCCGAGGAAGCGAAGCTGCTGCGCGGCATCGGCTTCACCACGGTGTTGTCGGCGCCGGAAGCGGGCGTGGTGCGCGGGCAGGGCGCATTGCTGGCCTTGCGCGACACGGCTCAGGACAAGGATGTCGTACTGGCACGGGACGCGATGCAGACCTTCGGCTTCGATTTCCCCGCCGGATTCCCGGCCGAATATCCGGGTTCGCTGATGGGCGCCATCGCGCTGATCCGCCAGACGCTTTACGACGCGCGCTGGCAGATGCAGCCGGGCGGCGCGGAACGCCGCGAAGCGAATCTCGCGCTCGACGCGCTGGCGCCCGTGGCCAAGGGCGAACAACTCGCCTTCTTCACGCTCGACGATGAACTCGACGTGCAGCGCGTCTCGAAGATCGTGCGCGAATTCGGCCTGAAGGCCGCTTTCGTCGGCAACGGCTACGAATACCGCGTGCTCGGCCAGGCCAAGGCCGCGAACGTGCCGTTCGTGCTGCCGCTCAATTTTCCAGCGGCACCCGAAGTCGAGAAAGCGGAGACCGCGCTCAACGCCTCGCTGGCCGAACTGCAGCATTGGGAACAGGCGCCGGCGAATCCCGTGCGCGTGGCGGCGGCCGGCATCCCGTTCTCGCTCACCACGCGCGGCCTCAAGGACGCCGACAAGAAGTTCTGGGGCGAGTTGCGCAAGGCGGTGAAGGCCGGCCTGCGCGAGGACGATGCGTTGCGCGCGCTTACGGTGGCGCCGGCGGCGCTGCTCGGCGAATCCGCGCGCCTGGGCAAGATCGCGCCGGGCCAGCTCGCCAACCTCGTGGTCGCCGATGCCAACCTCTTCCGCGATGACGGCGCCGCGCTCTACGAAACCTGGATCGAAGGCCTGCGTTACGAGCACAAGTCGCTCGACGCCGCCCGCGCCGCCGGCGAGTGGACGCTGTCCTGGGCCGACAGCCAGGGACCGAAGACGCTCACCTTGAGCGGCGAAGGCGACACGCTCGATGCCGCTGCCGGCACCACCAAGTTCAAGGCCAAGCTCGAAGGCGAACGCCTGCTGGCGCTGCCGCCCGCGGTGTTGTTCGGACAGGCCACCGGCCACGCGCGTGTCAGCGCCGTGCTGCACGGCGACCGCATGGAAGGCCATCGCGATCTGATCGACGGCCGCCGCGTGCCGTTCACCGGCCAGCGCACCGGCGCGGCGAAACCCGGAGCGGCGAAGAAGGACGATACCGTGGCGCAGGCGATTCCGGCCTATCGCGGTTATCCCGCCGGCGAGTACGGCCGCGCCGCGCTGCCGCCGCAGGAGACGGTGGTGTTCCGCAATGCGACCGTGTGGACCAACACCGATCAGGGCGTGCTGCAAGGTGCCGACGTGCTCGTGAAAGGCGGCAAGATCGCCGCCGTGGGCACCGATCTTTCTGCCGGCGGCGCGAAGGAGGTCGATGGCACAGGCCTGCACCTCACGCCCGGCATCGTCGACGCGCATTCGCACACGGCGATCTCGCGCAATGTCAACGAACCCTCGCACGCCGTCACCACCGAAGTGCGCGTGGCCGACGTGCTGGACCCCACCGACATCGATCTCTACCGCCAGCTCGCCGGCGGTGTCACCAGTGCCAATCTGCTGCATGGCTCGGCCAATCCGATGGGCGGCCAGAACGCAGTGATCAAGCTGCGCTGGGGCGAGGACGCCGACGGCCTGCTGTTCGACGGCGCGCCCTCCGGTGTGAAATTCGCGCTGGGCGAGAACGTCAAGCAGTCCGGCTGGGGCGATGGCTTCAACACGCGCTATCCGCAGACGCGCATGGGCGTGGAAGCCGTGATGCGCGACCACTTCAACGCCGCGCGCGACTACGCCGCGAAGCGCAAGTCCGATCCGAAGGGCACGCGCCGCGACCTGCGGCTGGAAGCACTCGCCGAGATCCTCGCGGGTGAGCGCCTGGTGCACATCCACTCCTACCGCCAGGACGAGATCCTGATGTTCGCGCGCCTGGCCAAGGACTACGGCCTGCCGGTCGCCACCTTCCAGCACGTGCTCGAGGGCTACAAGGTGGCCGATGAGATCGGCGGCATCGGCGCCGGTGCTTCCACCTTCGCCGACTGGTGGGGTTACAAGATGGAAGTGATCGACGGCATCCCGCAGAACGGCGCACTGATGACGCGCGCCGGGGTGCTCACCTCGTTCAACTCCGACAGCAACGAAATGGCGCGCCGCCTCAACATGGAGGCCGCCAAGGCCATGCGCCACGGTGGGCTCGACGAACAGGAAGCGCTCAAGCTGGTCACGCTCAATCCCGCGAAGCAGCTGCGCATCGACGGCCGCGTCGGCGCGATCCGCGTGGGCATGGATGCCGACCTCGTGCTGTGGTCCGATCATCCGCTCTCGAACTTCGCGCGCGCGGAGAAAACCTTCGTCGACGGCCGCGCCTATTTCGATCGCGAAGAAGACCGCAGGCTGCAGTCGGGCATCGATGCCGAACGCGAGCGCCTGGTGCAGAAGGCGCTCGCAGATCGGGCGAAGACGCTGGCGCTCGATGGCGGCGACAAGAAGGGCGAAGAGAAGAAGCAGGATCCTGCCTGGGCCCAGGAGGTTTCGAACAACGCCGACTGGCAGGTCGACCACGCGGCGCAGCGTGGGCTGTACCACAACGGCGCCGACCTGATGAGCTGCGGCCAACACGATCATGCGCACTGAGGACCTTCCGATGAAACTCCGCACTCTCGTCCTCGCGCTTTCGTTCTGCGGCCTGGCGCAGGCGCACGACAACGTGCCCCCGCCGGCGCAATCGCAGCCCGTCGTCATCCGCGGCGCCACCGTGCACACGGTTTCCGGCGCGGAACTGCCGAATGCCGCCGTGCGCTTCGAAGGTGGCAAGCTGGTCGCCGTCGGCAACGAGGTCTCCACCGACGGCGCGCAGATCGTCGAGGCGGCCGGCAAGCATCTGTATCCGGGGCTTATCAGCGCCAACAGCGTGATGGGTCTGGTGGAGATCGGCGCGGTGCGCGCCACCGTCGACACCACCGAAGTCGGCCTCAACGCCGCCAACGTGCGCGCCGAAGTGGCCGTGAATCCCGACAGCGAAGTCATCCCCGTGACGCGCAGCAACGGCGTGCTGCTCGCGCTCACGGTGCCGCAGGCCAACGGCGTGTCGGTGATCGCCGGGACCTCGGCCCTGCTGCAGCTCGAAGGCTGGAGCTGGGAGGAAATGACGATCGCCGCTCCCGTGGCGCTGCACGTGGCCTGGCCGAGCCGCTACGTGCCGGCCGGCTTTCCGGCGGAGGCCGTGGAAGCCGCGATCAAGGGCGCGAAGGAGAAACGCGAAGCGCTCGAACAGGCCTTCGAGGATGCGCGCGCCTACGCCGCACGTGGCGACGGGGCCGGCACGCCCGATCTGCGTTTCGCGGCGATGCAGCGCTTCCTCGACGGCAAGCATCCGGTGTTCTTCCACGCCGACGATGCGCAGGCCATCGACGATGCCCTGGATTTTGCGAAGGAGCACGGCCTGAAAGCCGTGATCGTCGGCGGCAACGAAGCCTGGCGCGTGGCCGATCGCTTGCGCGCCGACGCGGTGCCGGTGATCGTGGGCGGCACGCATGTGCTGCCGTTGCGGCGCAACGATCCGGTCGATGCGATCTACGCGAACGCCGCGAAACTCGCGAAGGCCGGCGTGCGTTTCGCCATCGCCACGCCGGGCGATGGCTTCGACACCAGCAACCTGCGCAATCTTCCTTACCAGGCCGCCAGCGCGGTGGCCTACGGGCTGCCGCACGACGAAGCGCTGAAGGCCATCACGCTGTATCCGGCGCAGATCCTCGGCGTGTCCGATCGCGTCGGCTCGCTGGAAGCGGGCAAGGACGCCACGCTGTTCCTGGCCGATGGCGATCCGATGGATGCGCGTACGAACGTCGAACGCGCCTGGATCGGCGGGCGCGAGATCGATCTGACCAACCGGCAGTCGCGGTTGTACGAGAAGTACCGGCAGAAGTACGAGGCGACTCGCTGAGGCGGCCTCGAGACGCGGGTTCGACAGGCTCACCCCGAACGGGCGAGGCGAGGTGGGACGCTGGAACGTCGAGGCACGGGTTCGACAAGCTCACCCCCGAACGGGTGGGGCGGGTGGGCGCCGGCAGTGGAGTGATGTGAGGCGAGGAATGGAAACAGGCGGCAGTTCGAGTCGCGAAATCCGTTCGCGGTGAGCCTGTCGAACCGTCGCCTCAGTTCCCGCCCAGCAGATCGACCTCGCCGGCACGCATGGACTCGTAGACCCAGACGCCGCCGCGCTTCTCGGCGACCACGTTGACGGTGGCCTCGCCGCGCGGCCCGTGGATGGGAATCGCCAGATCGGCCTCGCCGCTCGGCCCGCTCACGTTGATCGAACCGCTGGTGAAAAATCCCGCCTCGATCGGTGTACCCAGCCGCTCGATCAGCGCCGGATGCGCTTGCGCGCGCGCCAGCGCCTCGCGATAGACATCGCTGGACTTCATCGCGGCGGAAGCGATCATCACGATGGCCGCGATGAAAAGCCCGAGCAGCGTCACGCCCAGCACGACGGCGCCGAGGACGATCCACTTCGTGTTGCGCTGCAACCACGTGCGTTCCGGAACTGCGGACATGGCGTTCTCCCCGAATCCCGCGCTAGTCTGCGCGCTTCACGCCCAACGGAAAACTCCGATGCGACTGGACACCGCCCTGGCCCTGGCCTTCGTCTTCCTGGCCGCCGATGCCTCCGCTGCCGACGAACTGGCGCGCGCCAAGCGCCTCACGCACGACGCGCTGCTCGTGGACACCCACATCGACGTGCCTTATCGCCTCGTGGAAGGCTGGGCCGACGTCACGCAGGCCACCAAGGATGGCGAGTTCGATTACGTGCGAGCCACGGCCGGCGGCCTCGATGTGGCCTTCATGTCGATCTACACGCCGCCGTCGCTGGAAGCCGAGGGCGGTAGCGCGCAACTCGCGCACCAGTTGATCGACTCGGTCGAGGCGCTGCAGGCCCGCGCACCGGAAAAATTCGCGGTCGTGCGTTCGGTGCGCGATGTCGAGCGCCTCGCAAAGCCCGATCGTCTGTTGCTGGCGATCGGCATGGAGAACGGGTCGCCGATCGAGCACAAGCTGGAGAACCTTGAAGTCTTCCGAGACCGCGGCGTGCGCTACATCACGTTGGCGCACGGGCTGTCCAACCACATCAGCGATTCGAGCTACGACCCCAAGCGCCCCTGGGACGGCCTGAGTCCGTTCGGCGTCGAGGTGGTGAAGCGCATGAACGCGCTCGGCATCATGGTCGACGTTTCGCATCTCTCCGATGCCGCAGTGCGCGATGTGCTCGAAGCCAGCGACGTGCCCGTGATCGCCTCGCATTCTTCGGCGCGCGCGTTCACGCCGGAATGGGAGCGCAATCTGAGCGATGAACTGATCGAGGCCATCGCGGCCGAGGGCGGTGTGGTGCAGATCAACTTCGGTTCGACCTTCATCACCAAGGCCGCGCACGACTGGTCGACGGCCGAGAGCGCGGCGAAGAAGGCGTATCTGGCGAGCAACGGGTTGTCGGGCGACAGCGACGCCGCATCGGCCTGGTCGAAGAAATACCTGGCCGAGCATCCGTTCCCGTTCGCGACGGTGTCCGACGTGGCGGACCATTTCGACCATGTGGTCAAGCTCGCAGGCATCGATCACGTCGGCATCGGGTCGGATTTCGACGGCGTGGGTCCCACGCTGCCGGTGGGGCTGAACTCGACGGCGGACTACCCGAACCTCGTCGCAGAGCTGATGAAGCGTGGTTACGCCGAGGCCGATCTGCGCAAGCTGCTCGGCGGCAACCTCATGCGCGTCTGGAAGGCGGTCGAAGGGCGCGCTACCGACTGACGGCGGTTCGGGTTCGGCATGCTTTGCGGGGCCGGCTTGCGGCGGCTCCCGAACCGCGATCACGCCTCGTCATTCCCGCGCCGGCGGGAGTGTCCAGCGACTTCGCGGCGTGACGGACGACACTGGGTTCCCGCCTTCGCGGGAACGACGATGGGTTTCGCGCCCGAGTTTCCGCCTTCGCGCGGAAACGACGGGTATCAGGCGGCGCGCGAGGCGCGCTTGCGGTCTGTCTCGGTGCGCAGCTTCTTGCGCAGGCGGATCTGCAGCGGCGTCACTTCCACGAGTTCGT
>CAMLOR010000150.1 GCA_946481615.1 uncultured Aquimonas sp. | reverse complement strand
GCCTGGTGGCCGGGCGCGATATCGATGGCTTCGATGCGTGGTCGCGGGTTGAACACCATCCTCACCCAACCCTCTCCCCGAAGGAGAGGGCTATCGGCGCTTCGGCGTGAAGCGGATGGCCTGGCCGCCGCCGGCCGCCAGGCGCAGCGTGAGCGTATCCCCGCTGCCCACCTCGCGCGTCTCGCGCACGAACTCGAACGGTGCACTCTTCCAGTGCGCGCCGTCGCCGTCCCGATAGATCTGCGCTTCGTAGGCGACGCCGGGTTCGAGGAACGACAGCGGCACCGGCAGCACGCGGCCGTTCTCGTCGGTCACCGCGCCCAGGTACCAGTCGCGCGTGCCGCGCTGGCGGCGCGCGATGGTGACGTAGTCGCCGACCTCGCCGTTCAGCACACGGGTTTCTTCCCAATCGGCCGGCACCTCCTCGATGAACCGGAAGGCCTGTGGGTTGGCATCGTAATGTTCGGGCAGGTCGGCGGCCATCTGGATCGGGCTGTAGATCACCACGAACTGCGCCAGTTGCTTGGCGAGCGTGCTCTGGAACGGCAGGCCACCGCGGCCCTTCAGGCTGATCACGCCCGGCGTGAAATCCATCGGACCGGCGAGCAGGCGCGTGAACACGAGATTGGCCTCGTGCTCGGGCGGGTTGGGCGGCTGGCCCCAGGCGTTGTACTCCATGCCGCGCGCGCCTTCGCGCGACACCCAGTTCGGATACGTGCGGCGCAGGCCCGTGTCCTTGATCGGTTCGTGCGGGTTCACCGCGATGCGATGTTTCGCGGCGGCCTGCACCACGCGCAGGTGATGCCGCACGTTCCATTGGCCGTCGTGCCATTCGCGCAGCACGGGGCCGCCGGGTTCGTCCTGGCGTTCGATCTGCCCCGCATCGCAGACATAGCCGGTCTTCACTACGTCGATGCCAAGACGCGCGTACAGAGCGAACGCCTCGTCGAGCTGGCGTTCGTAGTGGCTGACGGCGCAGGCGGTCTCGTGGTGGCCGATCAGATGCACGCCTTTCGCGGCGGCGTACTTCGACAATTCCTCGATGTCGAAGTCCTGCGTCGGCCGGGTGAAATCGAAGCCCCAGCCGTTCGAGAACCACTGGCCGTCCCAACCCGGATTCCAGCCTTCCACCAGCACGCTGCGGAAACCGTGTTTCGCGGCGAAGTCGATGTAGCGTTTCGTGTTCCCGGTAGTGGCGCCGTGTTTGGCGCCCGTGGCCCACGACTCGGTTTCCAGATGCAGCGACCACCAGACGCCGACGTACTTGCTCGGCCGGAACCAGCTCACATCGCCCAGCGCATTGGGCTCGTTGAGGTTGAGGATCAGGTTCGACTCGACCAGGCCGCCCGCGCGGTCGGCGATCTGCAAAGTGCGCCACGGGGTTGCGAACGGGGCGGCGCGCTTCACCTTCCAGCCTTCCGAAGCCGGTGCGAGCTGCGCGCGGAAGCGCTGGCCTTCGGTGCGGCGCAGCCACATCGCGGAGTAGTCGACCAGCGCCGCTTCGTGGAACGCGATGTGCAGGCCCTGTTCGGTGCGCACCGTCATCGGCGTATGCGCCTGCGAAACTTCCTGCAGCGGCGTGCGCTGGTAGAGGTATTCGTAGCGATTCCACTCGCCGGCCGGGATCCACCAGGCCGTGGCCGGCGGCGCGATCACGAACTCGGTGAGTTCGTCGTCGATGACGACCTCGCCCATCGCCTCGGAGAACTCGTAGCGGAAACCGAGGCCGTCGTCGAAGACGCGGAACACGACGCCGAACTCCCGTTTCGCGTTCACTTTTTCGCGCAGCAAGACGCGCAGCTCGTTGTGATGGTCGCGCACGAGCCGTGACTCGCCCCAGGGCTGTTCCCAGGTTTCGTCGTGGCTGGACGACGATTGCGCGGCGAGTTCGAGATCGCGTTCCAGCCGGCCGTTGCGCAGCAGGAAGCCGAGGCGCGAATGCGCGATCACGGGTTCGCCGAGGCGGTCGACGCGGTAGCCGAGGCGGCCGTCGTCCAGTTCGACGGTGATGCGGAGGATCCGGTTCGGAGAGTCGATGTGGGCGACGGGCTCGGGTTTGGCGATGGCTGCCGTGGGAAGCAGGAACAGGAGCAGCCAGCGCGTCATCGTGATTCCCGGCCGTGCGAACACTCGCGACATGGTTTCAGCCCGCCTTGCAATGTTTCTCGATGAACTGCTCGTGCGTCGGCATCGCCGCCGCCGACCGCGCCAGCAGCGCCTTGATGCCGTCCACGAACTGCCGCAGCTCGGCGTCGGAAAGCAGGTCCACCATCGGGTGCCACCGCTCGGGCAATACTTCCTGCCCGATCAGCACCTGGATCCAGCTCGATTCGGTGAACAGTTCCTCGTGCTCGCGGAACACGCGCCCGCCGCTGCGGAACAGTTCCATCTTCGCCGCCAGCGTGTCGGGCACGGACATCTCGCGGCAACGCTGCCAGAACGCGCCCTGCCGCTCGGTCGCCTTGTAGTGCAGCACGATGAAATCGCGCGCGCGTTCGTATTCGAACTGCAGGACGCGGTTGTATTCGTCGATTTCCGCCTGGGCGAAGCGGCGGTCCGGCAGCAGCGCGACCAGCTTGCTGATCGCGGACTGGATGAAGTGGATGCTGGTCGATTCCAGCGGCTCCATGAAGCCGCTCGCAAGGCCCAGCGCCACCACGTTCCGGTTCCAGAACTTCCTGCGCATGCCGGTGACGAAGCGCAGCGGGCGCGGGTCCTGCAGTTTCTCGCCGTCGAGGTTGGCGACGAGCGTGGCCGCCGCCTCGTCGTCGCTGATGAAATCGCTGCAATAGACGTAGCCGTTGCCGATACGGTGCTGCAGCGGGATGCGCCACTGCCAGCCGGCGTCGCGTGCGGTCGAGCGCGTGAACGGCGTCAGCGGAGAAACCGAGGCGCAGGGCACCGCGAGTGCGCGGTTGCAGGGCAGCCACTGGCTCCAGTCGTGGTAGCCGGTCTTCAGCGCCTGCTCGATCAGCAAACCGCGAAAGCCCGAGCAATCGATGAAGAGATCGCCTTCGATCGTCTCGCCGCTTTCCATCCGAACCGATTGCACGAACCCGGTTTCCGGATGCAGCTGCACGTCGACGATCTTGCCTTCCGTGCGCTGCACGCCGAGCGGCTCGGCGAAGGCGCGCAGATAGCGCGAATACAGCCCCGCATCGAAATGAAAGGCGTGGAAGACGTTCGAGAGCGGCGAATTCGGGATGTTGGCGCCGCGCAGGAACTTGCCGGCGCGCGCCGCCACGCAGTTGAAGGTGTAGTCGCCGAGTTCGGTCGCCTCGCCGCGTGCATGCAGCTTGCGCCAGTAGTGATGGAAGGGCACGAGACCCAGGTCGCGCCCGCCGACGCCGCCGAAGGCATGGTGGTAGCGATGGCCGGGGCGCACCCAGTCGACGAATTCGATGCCGAGCTTGAAGGTGCCCTGCGTCTTGCGGATGAAATCGTCTTCGTCGAGGCCGAGCGTGCCGTTGAACAGGCGGATCTGCGGGATGGTGGCCTCGCCCACGCCGACGATGCCGATCTCGTCGGATTCGATCAGGCGGATCGTCATGCTGCGGCCGAGCAGTTTCGCCAGCGCCGCGCCGGCCATCCAGCCGGCGGTGCCGCCGCCCACGATCACGATGCTGCGCAGGCGCAGGTCGTCCATGCTGTGTCAGTTCCCCGTGACGAAGACCACCGCGGCGCGCGGCGGAATCGTGAGCGCGCCGGTTTCCGGCGCGAAACGCGCCTGCGCGATGATACGGCCGTCGGCCGCGCGCTTCGCAAGATGCACCGGATGCAGCACGTAGCGCTTGCCGCGCTCGCTTTCCAGGCGCAGCACCTGGGCTTGCGGCGAGACATTGATCGCGTACAGCACGTCGTCGAAGTTCGCACCTGCGTAGCCGCGCCCGTCGAGATGCGCGGCCACCACGAGCGGATTCTGCGCGGGACCGGTATCGAGCAGATGCAGGCGCTGCTGCACGTCCTGCGCGGTGCGCAGCCGGAACAACGAGCTGCTGGCGCGGATGCGCAGCAGATCGCGGAAGGCGTCGCGCATGAAGGCGATGTCCTGCGCGCGCGGCGCGATGCGCGGGTCGGCCAGGCGCGGCTGCATCCATTCCCAGCTGGCGCGGTTGTCGGCTTCCGGCGGCAGGCCGCGGCCGAAGCCGTTGTCGCGGTAACTCCAGTCGAGCGCGTTGAACCAGTCGCCCGAATCGAAGCTGTTGCGGTCCATCGACTTGCTGCGCAGCACGTCCATGCCGGCGTGGAAATAGGCGATGCCCTGGCTGAAGGCGACGAGGGCGGCGCCCAACAGCTGCACGCGGGCACGGTCCTCGCGCGAGGTGTCCGGCGGCAGCTTGAAGGCGTCGAGGTCGAACAGGGTCTGGTTGTCGTGGTTCTCGACGTAGTTCACGACCTCGCCGGGCTGCGAGACATAGCCCGCGGGCTGGCCGGCGTAGTCGATGCGTGACATCGGCAGCCGCGGACCGCGCCAGGTATGCAGTTCGTAATCTCGCAGCGAGCCGGCGAGGCCGACGCGCACGAGATCGGCCGCGGCGAGCAGGCGTTCGTGAGAGGTCCGGCCGCGCGTGTGTTCGTTCGGCGCGTAGGAAAGACCGTTGAGCCAGCCCTGCTCGAGCACCTGCGCCAAGCCGTTGTCGCCCGCGCTGCCGCCGCGCGCGGCGTCGCGCGCGCGATCGCTGAAGGTGGCGATGCCGCTGCCGTTCAACGACAGCTGCGAGGCCTGTACGAAGCGCGCGCCGTCCGCCACCTCGCCGAAGTTCCAGCCCTCGCCCAGCAGCTCGACGTGGCGGCCCGCGGCGGCGTCGACGGCCTTCTGCAGTCGCTCCATCGCGTCGCGCGGCTGGTGGCCCATCAGATCGAAGCGGAAGGAATCGATCCCGTATTCGCGCGCCCAGATCGCGACGCTGTCGATCATCAGGCGCGCCATCATTGGGTGTTCGGTGGCGGTGTTGTCGCAGCAGGTGGAGCGCTCGACGTTGCCGAGTTTGTCGAGGCGGTGATAGTAGCCGGGCACGATACGGTCCAGCACCGATTTCGCCTGCTGCCCCGAGGCGCTGGTGTGGTTGTAGACGACGTCCATGCCGACGCGCAGGCCGGCCGCGTGCAGCGCCTGCACCATGCGGCGGAACTCGACGATGCGCACGGCGCCGTCGGCCGCGTCGGTGGCATAGCTGCCTTCGGGCGCGGTGTAGTGCCAGGGGTCGTAGCCCCAGTTGAAGCAGTCGCGCTCCTTCGTCGCCAGGAGCGCGGCCTGCTGCGCGGGTGCATCGGGCGCGGCATCCGGCACGTCGGGAACGATGCAGCCGGCTTCCGGTACCGAAGCGATGTCGAATACCGGCAGCAGATGGATGTCGGTGATGCCGGCCTGGCCCAGCGCGCGCAGATGCCGCATGCCGGCCGAATCGCCGTGCGTGAAGGCGAGGTATTTGCCGCGATGTGCTGGCGGCACGGTGGCGTCGTCGCGCGAGAAGTCGCGCACGTGCAGCTCGTAGATCGCCATGTCGGTGGCGGACTTCACGCGCTGCGGTGCGGGCGTGGCGTCCCAGCCATCGGGCTTCAGGGCGGGGGCCGCGAGGTCGGCGACATAGCTCAGTGCGGAGTCGGTGGTGAGGCCAAGCGAATACGGATCGGTGACGCGGTTGCGCACGAGACCGACGCCCGGCGCATGCACGTCGGCGACGTAGGCGTAGTACTTGCCGCGCGCGTCTTCGGGCAGGTCGACGGACCAGCCGCCGCTGGCGTCGTCGCGTGCCATCGCGATCCGTCGTCCCCGCGCAGGCGGGGACCCGGCGACGTTGCTCTTCGCGAGGTTCGAGTCGCTGGATTCCCGCCTGCGCGGGAATGACGAGGGCGTGTCGTAGAGGCACAGCGAAACCTCGCGCGCCGTCGGCGCCCACACGCCGAAGCGCGTCGGGCGTTCGGCGAACGACACGCCGAGCGGAAACGACACCGCCGCCGGATGCACCGCATCGATCGCCGCGGCCAGCTGCGTGCCGGTGGCATCGAGCACGCGTCCGTCGGCATCTTCCTGCACGGCCAGCAGTTGCGAGCGCAGGTGAGCGCGGGCCGACGCGCCTTCGGCGAGCCGCAGTTCGGTTCCCGCGCCCAGCCAGCGGAAGCGCGGCGCGTCGATGCCGGGCACACGCTCGAGCGGCACGAAACCGTCGGCGCCGGCGATGCGTCCGCTGCGTACGGCGAGCGTGCCGGCCGCCGAGTGGTAGAGACGGAAGCGCCCTTCCGGCGTCACGCCCGGCCAGCGCAGGCGGGTGTCGTCCAGCCACACCGCGCGCGCATCGAGCGAGGTGTCGGCTGCCGCCTGCAGCACGCTGGCGTGCGTGGGCGCGTCGCAGGCGTCGGGCGCATCGTCCGCCATGGCCGCGCGCGCGGCCAGCCACAGCGCGGCGGCGAGGGCGGCTCGCGTCACGGCGTGGCGGCCACCGGCACCGGCGTGCGCCCGATGGCGCGGTCGAGCAGCGCGATCACCAGCAGCGTGGACGCCAGCGTGATGAACATCAGGTGGATGTAGTGCAGCGGCGACCACAGGAAGGTGAACACGGCGTACAGCGCGGCGCCGAAGGCGATGCCGATCTTCACCGACAGCGCGCTCACGCGGCTCATGAACACCGCGGCCAGGAAGGCCGCCAGCACCGGCATCGAGTACAACCCGTTCAACTGCTGCAGCGTCGCGATGATGCTCTGCGAGTTCTGGTAGAGCGGCACCATCGCCACCGAGACGAGCGTGAACACCACCGTGACGATCTGCCCCACGAACTTCACGTCCGCGTCCGGGTTCACCTTGGCCACGTGGAAATCCATGGTGTACAGGGCCGCCGCCGAGTTCAGGCAGGAATTGAAGCTCGACAGCACCGCGCCCACGATCATGGCCGCGAACGCGCCCGACAACCACGAGGGCAGCACGTCGGCCACCAGCGTGCCGTAGGCCACGTCGCCGATGTCGCCGTAGAGCTTGTAGGCGATGATGCCGGGGAAGACCACGACCAGCGGCGTGAGCATCTTGAAGAAGGCCGCCGCGTACACGCCTTTCTGGGCTTCGCGCATGTCCTTCGCGGCCAGTGCGCGCTGCGCGATCACCATGTTGGTGCCCCAGTAGAACACGTGGATGAACACCATGCCCGTGAGCAGCGTGTGCCAGGGGATGTCGGAATCGTCGGCGCCGATCAGCGTCCAGCGCTCGGCCGGGATGCCGGACAGATCCCAGCCCACGGCGTTCAGCGCGAACAACGTGACGGCCAGGCCCAGCAGCAGCAACGCGACGCCGTTGTAGGTGTCGGAAATGGCGATGGCACGCAGCCCGCCGAAGAAGGCATAGAGCAGCCCGCCCAGCGCGAAGGCGCCGGCGATCACCACGAGCGGCGCCTCGAGCTGGAACGTCGACTTCATGAAGACGGCGCCGGTGTAGAGCACCACAGGCAGCAGGATGAACATGTAGCCCAGCATGAAGAGCAACGACACGCCGCGCCGCAGGCCCGGATCGCCCATGCGGCGTTCCAGCAGCTCCGTCGTCGTGGTGCATTTGTATCTGTAGTACATCGGCACCAGCACGCGCGCCAGGATGATGAGGCCGGCCGCCGCGCCGAATTCCCACCACGCCACCAGCATCATCTGCGCGCCGTTCATGCCGACGATCTGTTCGGCGCTGATGTTGGTCAGCAGCAGCGAACCGGCCACGAAGGGCCAGGACAGGGTGCCGCCCGCGAGGAAGTAATCGTGCGAGGCATCGGCGCTGCGCGCGCTGCGCCGGCAACGCCACCAGGTGAGCGCGGCGATGAAGGCGGTGATCGCGACGAACACCGCGATCTGGACGGCACTGGTATCCACGGCTTCCCCTCCCAAGGAACGCGGCGCCAAGGTATCGGATCGGCGCGCCGGACGGCAGCCGCGGCGCATGAATACGTATGCAGGGCGGCCCGCGCCGGTGCGATGTCGGTACGCTTCCGTGCCATGAGCGATTCCCCCTGGTGGCGCGGCGCCGTCATCTACCAGATCTACCCGCGCAGCTTCCAGGACACGGACGGCGACGGCGTGGGCGATCTGCCCGGCATCATCGAACGCCTGGACTACGTGGCGAGCCTGGGCGTGGACGCGATCTGGGTGTCGCCGTTCTTCAAATCGCCGATGGCCGATTTCGGCTACGACATCGCCGACTATCGCGCCGTCGATCCGCTGTTCGG
>CAMLOR010000149.1 GCA_946481615.1 uncultured Aquimonas sp. | reverse complement strand
CTTCTTGAGCTCCTCGTCGGCGTAGCGGCGCAGGCGCATCAGTTCGGCTTCGGCGCTGCCGCCCTGGCTGTCCTTGGCCGAGAGCACGAGGCGCATGATCGGCTCGGTGCTCGGATTGAAGCGCAGCAGCACGGGCTGCTTGGCTTCCAGCGGCAGGCGCAGCAGCTCGAGTTTGTCGCGCACTTCGAGGCCGGCCTGGTCCATGTCCGTGCCCCAGGCGAATTCCAGGATCACGTCGGACTGGCCGGTGCGCGAGACCGAGTGCAGCTTGCGCAGGTTCTTCACCACGCCGACGTTTTCTTCGACCGGCTCGGTGATCAGGGTTTCGATTTCGCTGGGCGCGGCACCGGTGTATTCGGTGCGCACCGTCAGCGTCGGGTAGCTGAGGTCGGGCAGCAGGTTGACCTTGAGGTCGCGCAGCGCGATCAGCCCGAAAAGGACGAACGTCAGCGTCGCCATCGCGACGGTGACGCGACGACGGGTGGAGACTTCGACGAGGCTCATGGCTGTTTCGGCGCTTCCGCGACGGTGGAGGCCTGGGCCAGGGCCGCGGCTTCGGTGGCCGCGGCGGGCGGATTGAGCACTTCGACCTTGGTGCCGTCGCGCAGCGTGACCTTGCCGGCGGTGACGACATTCTCGCCCTCGGCGAGGCCTTCGCGGATCTCGGCAAGCTCGCCGCTCAGATAGCCCACCTGCACCGGCACGCGCACGGCCTTGCCTTCGCGCACTGCGAACACCGCGGCTTCGCCGGCATCGTCGAGCAGCGCGGCGCGCGGCACGGTGAGCGCATCGGTGCGCTGATCGTAGATCACGCCGATGCGGCCGAACATGCCGGGCTTGAGCACGCCCTTGCTATCGAACTGCGTGGTGACGCGGAAGGTGCCCGAGCCCGCATCCACCACCGGGCTGACGCGGTCGATGGTGCCGGTGAAGGTCTGGCCCGGCAGCGCATCGACCTGCATCGCGACATCGAGGCCTTCGCGCAGCGTGGCCAGTTCGCGTTCGGGTACGTTGAGCACGGCTTCGAGTTCGGTGGCATCGATGATGCGGAACAGCGCGGTGTTGAGCTGGATCAGGTTGCCCTGCTTGACCATGCGCTGCGCGATCACGCCGTCGATCGGCGCGACGATGTTGGTGTAGGAGAGTTCAAGGCGCGCCATTTCGGCCACGGTGCGCTGGGTCTCGACGTCGTAGCGCAGCTTCTCGTACAGATCGGCCGCGATCAGCTTGCGCGAATACAGTTCCTTGGAGCGCGCGAGCTCCGCTTCGAGCTTGTGCAGCATGGCTTCGGCGCGCTGCACTTCCAGGCGCGGACGTTCCGGGTCGAGGCGGGCCAGCACCTGCCCCTTCTTCACCATGTCGCCCTCTTCCACCATCAGCGTGAAGAGCACGCCGGAGGTCTTGGCCACCACCTGCGCTTCGTTCGGCGCTTCCAGCGCGGCGGTGCCGTGGTAGCTGGCCTGGATCGGCCGCTTGGCGACCTGCGCCACTTCGACCGGCACCGGCTTGTCTTCCTTCTTCTTCTCGCCGTCGGCGCCCTCTTCTTCCTTGGCCTCGGCCGTGGCGGCGGGCTTGTCGTCCTTGGCATCGGCAGTGTCACCCTCCTTCTTGCCGCACGCGGTGAGGGCCGCGCCGATCAGCAAGGCGAGCAGCAGGGGGCGCAAGGGGGAGGTCGGGGCGGTGGGCTTCATGGCAGGTCCGGCTGGGAGGCTTGGTGATATAGTTAGCTACAACACTGGTGTTGTCAAGCAGCTGTAGGCCTTCTGCAGGCAGTGTGCCGGGCGCTATCCCGGCAAGCGCGTGCATGTAGTCACACGACCGGTGCAACCCCGCCGTGTGACAGTGACTTACGACACCCTTCCGATGCACGACGGAGGTCCGGGGTTACGCGCCGATTAGCGAAAGTCTTATACTTGCCGACTTTCGCCCCGCCTCCGGATAGCGTCCCCGATGAGCCTGACTTCCCGCCTTTTCCTCAGCCTCGCGCTCGCCTGCGCGGCGGCCCCCGCCCTGGCCCAGGGCGACGCAGAGGCCGGCCGCCTCAAGGTCTATACCTGCAGCGGCTGCCACGGGATCCCGAACTACAAGAATGCCTATCCGACCTACAACGTGCCGCGCATCGGCGGGCAGAATTTCGACTACATCGTCGCCGCGCTGACGGCCTACCAGAAGGGCGAGCGCCTGCACCCGACGATGCGCGCCCAGGCCGAGAGCTTCAACGCGCAGGATCTGCAGGACATCGCCGCCTACCTGTCCAGCCTGCAGGGCGAACACGAATCGCACGGCAGCGTGCAGGGCGATGCCGAAGCCGGCAAGACCAAGTCGCAGCCCTGCCAGGCCTGCCACGGCGCCGACGGCAACGGCACGCAGGATCCGCAGTACCCGAAGATCGGCGGCCAGTACGCCGACTACCTCGCCAAGGCCCTGCACGACTACAAGTCGGGCAAGCGCAACAACCCGATCATGGCCGGCTTCGCCGCCACGCTCAGCGAGGAAGACATCGACGACCTCGCCGCCTGGTTCACCAGCCAGCCGGGGCCGCTCACCGACCTGAGCCATATGAAGTGACGAAAGACCCCGCGGAAGCGGGGTTTTTCTTTTGGGTATCCGGATTCGCGTATGAGTCACGCCGCCATGGCGAGCTCACGGGGTTGCCGATAGTAGGCCGCCTCCGCTTCGGCCGGCGGGATGTTGCCGATCGGCCCGAGCAAGCGCTTGTGATTGAACCAGTCGACCCATGCGAGCGTGGCTAGTTCGACGTCTTGCCGATTGCGCCAGGAACGCCGATGGATGACCTCGGCCTTGTAGAGAACATTGATCGTCTCGGCCAACGCGTTGTCGTAGGAATCGCCGACGCGGCCGACCGACGGCTCGATGCCCGCCTCGCCCAGACGCTCGGTGTAGCGGATCGAGACGTACTGCACGCCACGGTCGGAGTGATGGATCAGGCCACCCTGGACGGGCCGACGGGCGTGGACGGCTTGTTCCAGCGCATCGAGCACGAAGTCCGTCCGCGCCGACGCCGACACGTTACAGCCCACGATGCGTCGTGCGAACACGTCGATGACGAAGGCGACGTAGACGAAGCCGCTCCAGGTCGAAACGTAGGTGAGTCCGACACCCACAGCGCATTGGGCCGATCCGCCTTGAACTGCCGGTTCACCTGGTCGCGCGGGCAGGAAGTCGCCTCGTCGCTGTGCGTGGTCTTCACGACCTTGCCGCGCACCACGCCGGCCAGGCCGAGCCGTCGCATCAGCCGCTCGACCGTGCAGCGCGCGATCCGGAAGCCTTCCCGGCCCAGCTGCCGCCAGACCTTGCGTACGCCGTAGACCTGCTTGTTCTCGTCGAAGACGCGGCGGATCTCGGCGCACAGCGCATCGTCGCGCCACGCCCGGTGCGGACGCCGGTCCGGATCGGTCCGCCGCGCCGCGTGCGTGTAGTAGGTCGACGGAGCAATCGGCAGCACCCTGCAGATCGGCTCGACTCCGTAGGTGGCGCGGTGTTCGTCGATGAACGCCGTCATGGCTTGAACCGGCGGTCGAGCTCCGCCTGGGCAAAATACGCCGACGCCTTGCGCAGGATTTCGTTGGCCTGGCGCAGCTCGCGCACCTCACGCTCCAGCGATTTGATGCGCTCGATCTCGCTGCCCGTCGGGCCCGGCCGCTTGCCCTGGTCGCGCTCGGCCCGCCGCACCCAGCGGCGCAACGTCTCAGGCGTGCAACCGATCTTGCCGGCGATCGAACCGATCGCCGCCCATTGCGAGCCGTGCTCGTTCTGGTGCTCCAGCACCAGCCGCACCGCGCGCTCCTGTACCTCGGGGGAGAACTTCGTAGACTTCCTCATGGCTCCATCCTCTCAAAGGAAAGAGCCTCCGGAAAAGCCGGGGCGGTTCATCCAAGGACAAGGACGCACGCCCCAGCACGTCGAACAGATCGAGCACCGGCAACTGGCCTGCCTCCGCCAGCGCCGCGATCGCCAGCGGCGCGGCATCGGGATCGGCGGCGAGTTGCGTCAACGCAGCGATGGCGTCTGCATCTCGGCAACGGGCCTCCGCTTGGAGTTCCATAACGTCGTCCACGACGGCCGACGACGGAGTCGATTCCACGGCGGCCTCAATGAATGCCTCCGCCCACGTCCCCGATGGCGGTGAGCTCCCATCGGGGCAGGCGGCCAACAGCGGCTGCGACAACCCCAAGGCCACACCGGAAGCAGCGGCCAGGCCCAGCGCCCGGCGGTCGATCAAGGATGGCAGGGAAAACAGGATGCCCAACGCACGGCGCATGACAACCTCCGAAGGAAATCGCTACAGGTCGACTTCATAGCTGCCGTCCGGCGCATTGCCGCCGTTCCAGCAACTGGCCCGAACGGTTCTTCCGTCGGGGTCGAGCGAAAGCCCCACTGGCCGGAATCCGTCCTTGCAGGGGTAACGGGTCTGGAACCCAGCCTCGCGCTGGCCGGGCACTTGACGGACAGGAGAACGAACCTCTTCCTCGCCCCACGGCAGGGCATCGATCAGGTAGACCGCCTTCGCCGTGGCCAGCAACGTGGGGCGCATCAGCGCGTGCGGCACGACCTGCACCGCGATGTCGTCGCTCTTTGCGGAGCAATCGGCAATCCATACTTCGGTAAGGATGCTTTCGGCACCGTAGGTGACGGCCACATAGGCCTTGTTGCCGGAGAAAACAAGATCCGAAACCGCATCGACATGAGCGGCGGCATGAAGGCTCCGCCGGCCCGTGCCGGTCGTGCGCCGCAATTCTGCGTCCGTCTGCGTGCGTTCCAGCGTCAAGGCGCGTCCGCATTCGACGAGCGCGGCCTCGCACGGCAAGGAAGGGGCCGATGGCACGACGGCAGGACGAGTGTCGCGCATCGCGTCGGACCGGGCGGGCAAGCCCCATGTGAGCGGCATGACCAGCCACGCCATCGCTTCGATCCACGCCCGCTTCACACGTTGCCTCCGTCTGCCCGGCCATCGTCTGCCGGCGTGGTGGAAAATGCTGCGTCCGCCGCGCGGCGCGCGGCGGAAAAAGCAAAGGGCCGAAGCGCCGAAGCGCCCAGCGCCACGCTCAGGAACCGCGTCGCACGCACAATGCCCGTATGAGGCCGCTGTTGAAGACGGCTGCCGCGAGATCGCGAGTGGATTGAGCAGCACAAGGGCGACCCCGCCCAGAAGTCGGGCCGGCATCACCTAGTCAAAACGAGCATCGTCTGTGGACGTCGGATTGCATTCCTCAGCTAGCTGCTTGAATGCGGTTTCCATTCTATCCGCCCATAAATTGCCATTGACATGCGCTTTCGGCCGAAGATGGTCGAGCGCAATTTCAAAATCTCCGCTAATCGTCCGGCCTGTAGTCGTTTCTTTGAAGGCTTTCCTAGCACTGGACACTGTGATAGTCAGAGCGCCTGTGTCACTGACAAGGCAACCGAGCCCGACGCAATGCGACGAAATATCGCTGGACTCAACGAGAGAGAAGTCAATCTCAAAAACCGTGTTTGCGGGAACGTTACGCCCATCCTTTCCAGTTGCACGGGCATAGTCCGTAACATCACCTGCCGGAAGAGACGTAAAGCGAAAGACGCAATCTGAAACCATTGTGCTCGATGTCGAGCGATACCTTTTGAGCTTATCGAGAATCCACTGTGATGTAGACAGCGTGGCGGCATCGCTTTGTGCGAAGGCCTCTGACCCGAATGTGCATAGGAACAAGCAGAGGGCAGCAGCAATTGAGAGCTTCACAAAGCGGCCTCCAAGTCAGACATGCCGATCGAGTGATGAGACTTGATTATCAAGGTAGAAAGATACGCTCGTTGCAGTAGACTGCGTCAGCGCTGATTCGATCTGCACTTTGAAGTGGACCTCGACTAGCGCTCATCGCGTTCGGGAATCGAGCGCCGCATTCACCTTCGTTGCGCCTCTACTTCGGACAGCTTGCGATCCCGTGGTAGGTGAATTTCACGGAGACGTATTTCTCCGATTCGCTGCGGCTGAGTGTGAAATTGTTTTCTCCGGATTCGAGGCTTTGCCGGGGCTGAAGGTCGATATTCCCGAAGTCGAGGGTTTCCGCATTGAGGGTATCGCCGTGGCGCAGCATGGTGGAGCCGATCGTAACGTCGCAATCGGAGCTGTTGTCGAACTCCACCTGATACTGGAAGCTGCGCTCGTCGTAGCCGCGATTGCGCAAACTGACGTGCATGCTGCCGGCGCTGAAGTGCACAAAGTCGGAGCCGAAGCACGAGGGTGAGGCGGAGGTGCAGACGTCGATTTCGCCCTTGAAGGTTTCGGTGGTGCGGGCGGCGCTTGCGCCGGTCGCGCACGCAAGCAGGGACACGGCCAGTGTGGCGTACAGCATGCGATTCATCGTCGAGGTTCCTTGCGGCAAGATCGGTCGCCGGCAACGGGGCGGAATGGGCGCAAGCGTAGCTCAAGCGACCGCTTGGCGCCTCGTCAAAATTGAGTAGGGGTTCGTTACCCGGACTCGCTACGTGCGCGGCACGCTGCCGATCAAACGCTCGATGAGCAGCAGCAATTCGGCGGTGCGACCGATGCCGAGCCGGGCGTGGATGCTGCGCAGGTGGGAGCGGACCGTGGTGGGTTGGAGGCCCAGCGCTTGCGCGGCGGCGGCGACATCGGATTGCCGGCGCAGGGCGAGGACAACGCGAGCTTCGGTGGAGGTGAAGCCGAGGACTTGGCGCAGGATGTTCTCGGCCAACGCGTCGGCCTGTTCGGGTTGCAGTTCGGCGATGAAGCCGAGAATGCGGGCGCCGGGACGCGCGCCGCTCACGGCACCGAGCGGCACGGCGCACAGGTGCAGGACGAAACGTCCGGTGCGTGATGCCTGACTGGGATCGACTGCGTCCAGCGGTAGGCTGTGCGGGGGCGCGACCAGTGCGCCAGCAAGCATTTTCACGGCCTCGTCGTAGCGCTGTTGCAAGCGCGTTGCGGCGAAACCGAGCCGACCGTCGCGCTTGCTGCGGGCGACGCCGGCCAACGGCAGCCATTTCTCCGCTGCGGCGTTGGATTCGAGCACGCGACCGTCCACGTCGAGCACGAGCATGCCGAGCGGCGCGCGGTCGAAAGCGGTGCGCAACGACGCGGTCGCGTCTTCCAGCCGCGCGAGACGGCGGTAGATCGCGTAGGCGTTGACCAGATGCGGTCGCACTTGGTTGACCAACGCGAAGTCGTCGGCGTCGAAGCCGCGGTCGCCGTGGCCGCGATGGAACGATGCCACGGCCAGATCGAGATGGTCGTTGCGCCAGATCTGGATGCCCAAGCCGTAACGGATGTCGATCGGTTTCAAGGCATGCCGGTAGTAGGGCGACTCGCGCAACTCGCGGTCGCTGACGACGGCCTCGCCATGCTGGTACCCCTGCGTCAGGAAGCCGTCGAGGCTGCGTTCCATCCACAGGTTCTGGCCATTCCAGCGATTGCTGTAGGACTCGTTGAAGTCGAGATACTCGCTGGCGCTGATGTCGCCAACCAGCGTGACTCGACCGCGATGCGCACCGAAGTCCTCGGCATGCAGACCGGTGAGATGCGATCGGAACGCCTTGCCGAGCGAATGCAATGAATTGGCGAAGTGAACTTCCTCGGACAGCGACCCGTATAGGCCTCGGATCAGTCCGTCCAGCGCCGGTCTTGCCTTTGCTCGTGTCGACATGGCGTCCCCCGTGGCGGAGCCAGTCTGCCACAGGGTCGTAACGCGGACGCAAACCCGCCCTTGTGGCGCACTTGACCGTCACCAATCACAGCAAACTCGCGGTCAATCGTGACCGGCAACCAGAGAGCGAGCGTTGTTCCGCAACTTGAAGCACGGACGAAGAAGTGGAAGCATGAAAGCCCACAACGCCAAGACAATGAAGAGAAGCGAGCAGCCCCTTCCGGCCCTTCCTCTTCCTGCCGGCAAGAGCACAAGCAGGGGAATAGTTCACATCCCCTCCCCCAATAGGTTACCTATCCGGTTTTTGCGGGTGCGCCGGACGTTCGCGTGAAGTGATCACGGGGCGCCTAAAAAGTCACTGGGGTTTCCACCTACGCAGGAACGACAGCGGTCGGCGTGCTCTTGCCGGGGTGGGGTGGCCGGCCCTGCGAAGGCGGCTGGAGTCGGACGGACAAGGCCGGCGAAGCCGGGCGCGGGCAGGAAGCCCGCGCGTTTTCGCTGAGGCACGGATGCCGAATCGAAAACCCCCGGCCGACTCCAGCTTCCGGCGTAGCCGGCGCCG
>CAMLOR010000148.1 GCA_946481615.1 uncultured Aquimonas sp. | reverse complement strand
TGCTGCCGGTAGATTTCCATCGTCGTCTGTCCGCCGTAGGGCACGCCACCGCAGAACATTTCCGAGAGCATCACGCCGGCCGAGTAGATGTCGGCGCGCGCGTCGAGCACTTCGCCGGTCAGCAGCTCGGGCGCCGAGTAAGTCGGCGTGCCCAGAAACAATCCGGGCTGCGTGTGGCCGGCGGCGGGCGCGCGGCGGATCGGCCGCGCGATGCCGAAATCCATCAGCTTGGCGTTGCCGCCCGATTCGAGGATGACGTTCTCCGGCTTGATGTCCCGGTGCAGCACGCCGACCTCGTGCGCGGCCGCGAGGCCGGCGCAGAACTGGCGCGCGATGCGCAGGCCCGCCGAATACGGCAGGCGGCCCGATTCGCTCAGCAGGCCGCGCAGCGTCACGCCGCGCACGTATTCCATCGAGATGAAGGGCGAGCCCGCGATCTCGCCGAAGTCGAAGGTGCGCAGCACGTTCGGGTGGGTGATCTTGCGGGCGAGGCGAATCTCGTCCTTGAGGCGTTCGAGTTGCTCGCGGTCCTGCAGCGCGCCGGGCTTGAGCATCTTGAGCGCGACGATGTCGCGCAGCTCCAGATCGCGCGCCTTGTAGACCACGCCCATGCCGCCTTCGCCCAGCAGCGTGAGGATCTCGTAGCGGCCGCCCAGGCGCGAACCGGGACGGTATTCGCCGACTTCGTCCGGCCCGGCCACGGGCGACATGCGCGTGGAAACGCTCGCCGGATCGACGGCACGCGGCTCGGGAAACGCGAGCGTGGCCAATGCGGCGGTGTTGACCGCGTAGAACTTCTTGCCGCTCTGCGCGCCTTCGGCGACGCTCAGCAGCTCGGCGCCGTGCGCGTCGCGGATGGCCTCGCCGGTGGCCTTGGTGAGCAGCGCGCGGCCCGCGCCGGATTCGCCCAGCAGGCGCTCGATCTGGTAACCGGCGGCGCCCAGCACGGCGCTCACTTCGCGTTCGCCGAATGGCATCACCGCATGCGTGGTCTCGCCGTCGAGCAAGGCCAGCGCCGGCGCGCGGAAACCCGCGACCTGCACTTCGCCGAGCAGCGCGGCGGTGGCCTGCAGCGCGCGCAGGCGCGCCTGCGGACCTTCGAATCCCAGCACCCAGCGCTGGCCGTTCGATGCCAGCACCTTGCCGTCGCAGGTGCTGGCGACGAGGCCGACTTCGGCACCCAGCGACTGCAGCGCTTCGAGCCGCGCCGCAGGTTCGCCCACGCTGGCATCGGCCGGCGCGAACTCCACGCCGAGCAAGGTGCCGCGCACCAGCCGCGGTGCGGGCGTCGGCGGGCGTTCGGCGGCACGTTCGGCTTCCTCCTCGCCGGCTTCGGGCAGGAAGCGCGAGAAGTTGGCGACGTAGCCTTCGATGTCGCGCTTCTCGCGCAGATCCGACAGCAGCGAATCGAAGGCGCGGCCGAGGCGCGCGAGTTCGTCGCTGCCCTCGATCGCGATCTTGGCCTGGTAATTGCCGCCCGCGGCCTGCTCGGCGGCATCGGCCAGCACGCGCGCCGGCTTGAGGATGCGGCGCGAAAGCCAGAACGAGAGCGGCAGCGCGATGGCGAGCGAGAGCAGCCCGGCCAGCAGCACGCGATCGAGGATCTGCCGGTAGCCGCGCGCCACCGCATCGCCCGAGGCCAGCGAGGTGACCGCGCCGAGGCTGGTTTCGCCTTCCACCGCGGTGGGACGCAGGCGCACCAGCCAGTGCTGGCCGCCGAAATCGATGTCGAGCCGATCGATGGGCTGGCCCAGGCGCACCGCCTGCACCACGTCGTCGCGCGCAGCGAGCGCGCTGCCGAGGGCTTCCGCACGCTCCTGCGGCAGCGAACTGGCCGCAAGTCCCAGGCCCGTCTCGGTCGGCAGCCAGAACGCGATCTGCGCATCGGAAGCGCGCGCGATGTCGCGGCTCAGGGCCGAATCCACGCGCTGCGCCAGCAGCAGGTAGCCGACGAGCGTGTCGTCTTGTGCCAGCGGCAGGATGGCGGCCTGATAGAGATCGTCGCCCATGCGCCAGAAGCCGCTCTGCGGCGCGGTGCGTTCGCGCGCGGCGGCCACCAGCGGGTCTTCCGCGAAACTCATTTCGAAGGCTTCGGTTTCGTCGCTGCGGGCCAGCAGGGCGGCGTCCGCGTCGAGCACCAGCCCCAGATCGAAACCGAACTGCTCTTTGCGCTCGATCAGCAGATCGCGCATCGACGTGGTGTCGGCGCCGCCGCCGTCACCGAAGCCCAGTTCGTCCCCCGACAGCGCGGTGGCCACGTAGTTGACCAGGGCCGGGTCGCGCCCGAGCAGCAGCAGCGTGCGCTCGAGCAGGCGCAGGCGCTGCTGCGTCTGGCTGGTCTGCGCCTCGGCGCTTTTCTCCAGCGCCTCGCTCACGGCCTCCGCGGCGATGCGCTGGCCGACGTACCAGGTGGCCGCCGTCGCCGCCGCCACCGCCAGCAGCACCAGCAGGGCGCACAGCAGGAAGATGCGCAGGGCCAGCGGGATGCGCGACCCGCCGCGCTCAGTAGCCGCTGCGCTGGCTGCCATAAGGCTTCCCGAACTTGTTCATGTGCGGCGGCACGCGCGGCCGGCTCAGGTCGAGCGCGATCGACAGCTCGCCGCCTTCGCCGGCGACGAGCTTGCGGCGCCAGAGCTTGGCGCGTTCGTGCCAGACGTAAAGCTCGCCCGCGGTGCCGGGCGGCACGTCGAGTTCGAAGCGGCCGTTGGCATCGGGCCGCGCGAACCAGGGCGAATCGAGCACGAGGACGTGGCCGACCATGTCGTGGTGCACGTTGCAGTACACGCGCACCAGGCCCGGCCTTGCGAAGGTGTGTTCGCGCCCCTCGCCTTCGCCGTACAGGCCGACGTCGAATTCGTGCGGGCCGCGCGGCGCGAAGGCGTTGTGCAGGATGGGATCGAAATTCTGGAAGCGCACCGTGGTGCCGACCGACACCGGCAAGGCGCGCGGCAGGAACTGCTTGCGCTCCATGCGCATCTCCACCGCCTCGGCGGGAGGCGCGGGCGTCACGGGCTTCGCGGCGCGGAAGTACACCACCGCTTCGCCGGCCTCGCCGGCGCGCAGCGGCTTGCCGTCCAGCGACAGACTCACCTGCCCCTGCAGCGATGCCGCCGGCGCGGACCCGGCCGCGAGCAGCGCCGCCAACCACCACCCCCTCGCGAGCACGTTTCCCCCTGCGTCCTGCGGTTGCGTCCGCCGCATCATAGCCAAAGGCCCGGGAACTGGCAGCCGGCGCCCGTCCCGACGCAGAATGCGGCCACTCACCCACGGAAGCGCGCCATGCCCAGCATCGACATCCGCCACCGCCACAACAAGCCGATGAAGGAAGCGCGGGCCTCGGTGGTGCGCGTGGCCGAGAAGATCCAGCAGAAGTTCGACGTCAGCTGCGCCTGGGACGGCGACACCCTGGCCTTCGAACGCAGCGGCGTGCACGGGCAGATCGAACTGGGCAAGGGCGAGGTGCGCGTGGTGGCGAACCTGGGCTTCCTCATGATGGCGCTCAAGGGACCCATCGAGAGCGAGATCCACAAGGTGCTCGATCGCGAGTTCGGGAGCGAGTAGTGAACACGCCGGCGCCGGAGGGCGGCTGGACCGCAGTGAAGGCGGTGGCGCTGGTGATCTCACTGATCGCCATGGCCGGTTTCGGCCTGTGCGCGCTGTGCGGCGTTGCGCTGTCGATCGAAGACCTCACGACCAACTCGCGCATCGAGATCTGGCCATTGGCCCTTGGCCTTTCCGCCATAGGAGGGGCCGCCGCAATCGCGTTGTTCTTCGGCGTCCGGGCCATCGTGCGCTCGACGCGGCGGGAACCGCCTTCCGCTCCGTGACGCCCGCGGGTCTGGCGGCCATCCACACCGCCTTCGAGTGGCTGGCGATCTTCGTCGGCGCGCGGCTGTATCTGCGTTCCAGCGGCACCGGCCTGCGCGGCCTCGGCGAAACGCGCCGCTTCGCGGTGATCTTCGGCTGCGTCGCGGGCGCGGCGATCGGCAACAAGCTCGTGCACTGGCTGCAGCGCGTCGACCAGTGGCCGCTGCTGCACGATTCGCCATGGCTCGTGCTGCAAGGGCAATCGATCGTGGGCGGACTGCTGGGCGGCCTGCTTGGCGTGGAGATCGGCAAGCGGCTCGCCGGGGTACGCGAATCGACCGGCGACCGCTTCGTCGTGCCCATCCTCGTGGGTCTGGCCGTCGGCCGCATCGGCTGCTTCCTCGCCGGCCTGCTCGACGACACCTACGGCAATCCCACCACGCTGCCCTGGGGCGTGGATTTCGGCGACGGCATCGCGCGGCATCCGACGCAGCTCTACGACATCGCCTTCGCGCTGGCCGCGCTCGCGCTGCTGCAGGCCAATCGCGCGACGCTGGCGCGCGTGCCGGGCCTGGCATTCAAACTCACGCTCGCGGGTTATCTCGCCTGGCGTTTCGCCATCGACGCGCTGAAGCCCGTCCCCTACGAATGGCCGGGCGGCTTCAGCGGGATCCAGTTCGTCTGCCTCGTCGCCCTAGCGATCTACCTGCCCTTCGTGGCCCGGGCCTTCCAACGGATGCGCGCATGACCCGCAAGAACCGTCCCTATCTTTTCTACGACACCACCAGCGCCATCTGCACGACCTGCCTGCGCGTGGTGGAGGCCAAGATCCTGTTCAAGGACGGCCGCGTCTTCATGGACAAATGGTGCCCGGCGCACGGCACCGAGCGCGTGCTGGTCTCGGACGACGCCGACTACTACCGGCTCGGCCGCGAGGTGTATCTGAAGCCGCCGGAAATGCCGCAGCGCTTCAATACGAAGATGGAATTCGGCTGTCCCTACGATTGCGGGCTGTGCCCCGACCACATGCAGCACTCCTGCCTGACGCTCGTCGAAATCACCGACCACTGCAATCTGCGCTGCCCCGTGTGTTTCGCCGAATCCGGCCCGGAACGGCTGACGCACAAGCCGCTGGCGGATGTGATCGCGATGCTCGATGCCGTGGTCGCGAACGAGGGCGAGCCCGACGTGGTGCAGCTTTCCGGCGGCGAACCCACGCTGCACCCCGATTTCTTCGCCATCGTCGAAGCCGCCCGCGCACGCCCGATCCGCCATCTGATGGTGAACACCAACGGCATCCGCATCGCGCAGGACGCCGCCTTCGCGGAGCGCCTGGCGCAGTACCGGCAGGGTTTCGAGGTCTATCTGCAATTCGATTCCTTCGAGCCCGGCCCGCTGAAACAGCTGCGTGGCGCGGACACGCGCCGCATCCACGAACAGGCCATCGCGCGCCTCAACGAACTGGACATCTCGACCACGCTGGTCGTCACGCTCAAGAAAGGCGTCAACGACCACGAGATCGGCCGCATCATCGACTACGGCCTGTCGCAGCCCTGCGTGCGCGGCGTGACGCTGCAGCCGATCCAGGATGCCGGGCGCGTGCAGCACTACGACGCGGCGATCAATCGCTTGACCGTCAGCGAGATCCGCCGCCGCATCGCCGAACAGACCACGGCCTTCACCGCCGCCGACATCATCCCCGTGCCCTGCAATCCGGACACGCTGGCGATGGGCTACGCGCTCAAGACCGGTAGCGGCGGCGCCTTGCCGCTGACGCGCCTGGTCGATCCTTCCGTGCTGCTGGCGGGCGAGTCCAACACCATCACCTTCGAACACGACCCGGCGCTCAAGCAGCGCATCTTCGAGTTGTTCGCCACCAACCATTCGCCGCAGGGCCAGGCCGGCAAGCTCGCCGAACTGCTGTGCTGCCTGCCGAAGATCGAAGCGCCGTCGGGCTTCGGCTACCGCGACATCTTCCGCGTGCTGATCGTGCAGTTCATGGATGCCCTGAGCCTCGACATCCGCTCGCTCAAGAAGAGCTGCATCCACATCGCGCAGCCGGACGGGCGCCTGATCCCGTTCGAATCGTTCAACCTGTTCTATCGCGACGACAAGGCGAAGACGCTGCAAGCCTTGCGCGAGGAAGTGGCGACCGACACGCGCAGGAGGCTGCAGCCGGCGTGAGCGGCACCGTGCTGCTGCTGGGCGCCGGCGGGTTCATCGGCGGATTCGTCGAGGCGGCGCTGCGGCAGGCCGGCTGGCATGTGCGCCGCGTCGTGCGGACCACGGTGCGCGAGGGCGACATCGTGCGCGACCTCGGCGCGATGCTCACCCCTGGCGATTGGGTCCCCCTGCTCGACGACGTCGACGCCGTCGTGAACGCCGCGGGCGTGCTGCGCGAGAACGCCGCGCAGTCGTTCGAACCCGTCCATCACCACGCGCCCCTGGCATTGGCACAGGCTTGCGCGCAACGCGGCATCACGCGTTTCGTGCAGATCTCGGCCCTGGGCGATCCGGCCGACGGCGAATTCGTGGCGAGCAAGCATCGCTTCGACGCTGCTCTGCCTGCGGTGCTGCCGACGGCGCTCGTACTGCGGCCGTCGGTTGTGTATTCGGCGGCCGGTTCGTATGGCGGCACGTCGCTGCTGCGCGCGCTGGCCGCAACGCCGGCGGCGCTGTTCGTGCCCGCGGGCGAGCAGCGCGTGCAGCCGTTGGCGGCCGAAGATCTCGCGACGCTCGTGGTGCACGGCCTCGAACGCGGCGTGCGCGGGACGTTCGAAGTCGGTGGCCCGCAAGCGCTCACGCTGCGAGACTACCTGTTGGCATGGCGGCGATGGCTGGGCGTGCGCGCAGAGCGCGTCGTGGCCGTACCCGTCGCCCTGATCGGCACGATCGCGGCGCTCGGCGAACGCTTCGGCCGCGGCTCGCTGGGCGCGACCATGTGGCGCATGCTCCGGCGCGGCAACGTCACGGCGCCGGATGCGCACACCGCGCTGCAGGAAGCCTTCGGCTTCGCGCCGCGCGCCCTAGACGACGTGCTCGCCGCGCACCCGAGCCACACGCAGGATCGATGGCACGCCGGGCTCTACCAACTCGCCGTTCCGCTCAAGTGGCTGACGGTGTCGGTGTGGCTGTTGTCGGCGTGGGCCGGCCTGCGCACTTCCGCCATCGTGATCGAGACGCTCGCCGCCGGCAGCCCGCTCGCCGCGCTTTCGCCGGTGGCGCTCGCGCGGGGCGCGGCGTGGCTCGATCTCGCACTCGCCCTCTGGTTGATGCTTTCGAGGCGACCGCGCGTGCCGGTGGCGCTGATGTTCCTCAGCGTCCTCGTCTACACGCTGGTGTTCGGGCTGCTCACCCCGGCGCAATGGGCCGATCCGCTCGGCGGCCTCGCCAAGAACCTGCTCGTGCTGCCGGCGCTGGCCGTGCTGTGGCTCGTCTCGGAGCGCCGCTGATGACGTATTTCATCGTCAAGTGGCTGCATGTGCTGGGCTCCACTCTGCTGTTCGGCACGGGCCTTGGCATCGCCTTCTTCCTGTGGATCGCACACCGCCGCGGCGACGTGCACGCCATCGCGCAGACCGCCCGCACGGTGGTGCTGGCCGACACCGTGTTCACCGCCCCGTCCGTGGTGCTGCAACTCGCCAGCGGACTATGGCTGATGCACTACCTCGGTTTCGGCTTCGATGTGCCCTGGGTGCGCGCCGCGCTGGCGCTCTACTTCGTCGTCGGCGCCTGCTGGCTCCCCGTACTCTGGCTGCAGATCCGCGCGCGCGACCTGGCCCTCGCCGCCGCCGCTTCCGGCGCACCGCTGCCGGCCGCCTACTTCCGCGCGATGCGCTGGTGGTTCTGGCTCGGCTGGCCCGCCTTCCTCGGCGTGATGGCGATCTTCTGGCTGATGGTGCGCAAGCCGATGTAGCGGCGCAGGCGAGCGTCAATCCTCGCTCGAATCCACGCAGACGTAACCCCCGCCGCGCTGGCGACGGCGATACTCCTCGCGGTATTCGCTGCGCGTGCCGGGCTTGAGCAGGTTGCAGGGATCGAATCAGTGCCAGGTGCGCCATCGCGGCGCGCCACACGATGCCGGCGTACCGCAGCCGACGACGAGGTGATCGGGCAGTTAGACGTCGATCCTCTGCAGGCGCCGGCGATGCCGGCAGTGATGGCGCGAGCCTGGGCCGGCGGCGAGACCGCTTGCGTGCCCGCCACCGATTCTCCATACTGAACCACATGGTTCAGCGTTCGCCGACCCACTTCAACGCCTCCTTCGCCGCACTCGCCGACGCCACGCGCCGTGGCGTCCTCGACCAGCTCGCGCGCGGCGACGCCTCCATCACCGATCTCGCCGACAAGTTCGAAATGACCCTCACGGGCATGAAGAAACACGTCGGCGTGCTCGAGCTGGCCGGCCTGGTGA
>CAMLOR010000147.1 GCA_946481615.1 uncultured Aquimonas sp. | reverse complement strand
CTGCGACACCCAGGCCGAGGTCGACCGCTACTGGAACGCCCTGCTCGAAGGCGGCAGCGCCGAGCAATGCGGCTGGCTGCGCGACCGATACGGCCTGTGCTGGCAGATCGTGCCGCGCGTGCTCAATGAGATGATGGCCTCGCCCGACCGCGCCGCCGCCAAGCGCGCGGCCGAAGCCATGATGAAGATGGTGAAGCTCGACATCGCGAAACTCGAAGCGGCCTTCCGCGGCGAGTGATCGCACCGGCGGGCCGCGTCACTCCGTGCGCGGCTCGCCTTTCGCTTCCTTCCACGCGCGTTCGATGCCGGGCTGCAGATAGAACTGGCGGAAGGCGCGGCGGCGCTCGATGCTGTCGCCTGCGAAGCGGCGCTCGAAATCCGGCAGCGTGACGCCCTTGCGCACGTCCTCGAGCGTCTTGCCGGCAGCCGCCGCCGCGCGCACCTGCGTGCGGGTTTCGGCGAGCAAAGCTTCGAGCAGTTCGAGGTAATCGTCGTTCTTCATCACGGCGCCGTGGCCGGGCACGATCTGCGCGGGTTGCAGCGCGCGCATCGCGGCCAGCACGTCGATCCACTCCGAATGCCAGGAGCCGAAGGAGTACGGCGTCGGATGCACGACGATGTCGCCGGTGACCAGCGTCCTGGTCGCCTCGTCCCAGGCCACGACATCGCCCGTGGTGTTGGCCTTGCCCAGATGACGCAGCGAAACCACGCGGCCGCCCAGATCGATGCCGGTATCGGCCGCGATCGTGACGTCCGGCGCTTCCCAGCGCGAATCCTTCGATTGCGCCGCCCACTTGCGGATCAGGTCTGCATCGACGCGGAAACTCTCGCGCATGTCGTCGTCGAGTTTCACGCCTTTCGACGTGACGCCCTTGTCGGCGGCGGTTTCGAGCTTGACGGCGTAGTCGGCAAGCTCCTGCACCTTGGCCGGATTCCAGTCCTTGTAGTTCGCCGGACCGAGTCGCGCGGTTTCCGCGTGCTGCAACACCACCAGCCCCGGAAACGCTTCGTCGAACACGAAGTTCGCGAGCAGGTGATCGCCGTGCCAGTGCGTATTGAGCAGGTACTTTGGCGCCGGCAGCTTCGAGGCCTTGATGTCATCCGCGATGCGGCGCGCCAGCTGAGGATACTGGCCGGAGTCGATCACCAGGCTCGCGTCGGCGCCGGAGATCACCGTGATGTTTCCCTGCACCACGCCGCCGGGCGATTCCGTCGCCACGTAGGCCACGATGCCCTCGGCCACCGGCACGCGCTCGAACGACTGCTCGAACCCCGCCGCCTGCGCCCCGCCCGCCGCCACTGCCAACGCGACCATCGCCCGCTTCATCGCCACCCTCCCATTGCCAGCCCCGCGGCGATGCTGCGCGGCAAACAGCCCGCGCCGCAGTGCCGGAAGGCATGCGACGCGGGAGCGGGAAAAGCGCGCAGGATCGGAACAGTCTCAGCGACGCGGGCGCGCCAGCCACAAGCCGATCGCGGCGAGGATTGCGGCAAGCGCGAATCGCGATGCCGTCGAGGAGGCCGGGATCGTTGCGTGAGCGAGGCCGGCGTTGGCGACGACGAAATCGATCGGCGGCAGCAGCGCGGGCGTACAGGCATCCGCCGGGTCGGGTTCGGCACCGTTGCAGCCGAGCCATGTCAATCGCCAGTTTCCCGGCGACAAACGGCCGACGATGGCGTTGGCTTCGCGCTCGACGACATAGTTGTCGCACACGTCGCTGCCCCACATTTCCACCGTCACCGTACGGGCCTGGTGATCGATGCGAATGGGCGAGTACTGGCTGAAGGAATGATCGTCGCAGCCGGTGAACACGTTGCGCACGAAGACGACGTCGCGTGTGGTCGGATCAGGCGGCTGGATACTCCAGATCGATATCGGCGGAGGGTCCGGCGGCTGGATCTGGGCGGATGCCGCGCCTGCCCCCGCCAAGGCGACGAGGATTGCGGCCAGCACCCCGTATCGGCTCATTCCGCGCATATGGCCGCCTCGTCGCCGGGCTTGCCGCCGTCGTTGGTGTTGGTCGCGTCGACGCCGATCTCGAGCACGCTCCAATCATCGTGATCGGCAAGCACCGTCAGCTCGCCACCGCATTCCAGCACCTCATCGGCGTACTTGTTGAGATTGGCGGGGACCGCCGTCTCGATGCCGTTCTGCGCCGTGAAATCGATCGGAACGTCGCCGCAGACGCCCCGGCTTTCGTCGACGGCGTGTTCATCGATCGGCGGCCGCAGGCCGCTCGAGTAGTCCGCTGCGCCGTTGCCCCATCCGTTGCAATCCAGATCGATACCCGCGAGCTGGAACCGGTAATTCATCACCGAGTTGTAGTTGGGGTGGTGGTTGCAGTCGGAGTTGCCACCGTGGCGGAGCCCGAGGTTGTGTCCAAGCTCGTGCATGATCGTGTTGGAGACGCGCGTGTCGTTCACGATGCAATGCAGCGACACCATCATGCGGTCGCGCCGATAGCCATCGACGACCTGGGCGCTGCCGCTGCTGCCGTCCTTTCCCTTGTAGAGGTATCGGTGCGGCAGTAGTACGTAGTGGAAATAGCCGCGCCGGTTGAGCGCGAAATGCTTGTTGTAGTACTGGGAGTACCCCAGGCCCGTTGCCGAGCCGTCGACGATTCCGTCACCTTCGGGTACTTGTCCGCCGCCGGTGAACGCGCCGCCCTGCCCGGCGTCCTGGATCACGTCGATGCCGGCGCTGTCGTCCGGATTCGTGACGGGCGCGTTCGCGAACGCCGCCGCCACGATGCTTCGCGCCGAAGGCGTGGGTTGGTGCGAGTGAAGTCCGGCGGCACAGTTGTTCGGCCCACCGGCCTCGTTCGCGTCGACGAACCAGTCGTACTCGAGGAGAATGTTCTTGCGGCGCGGATCGACGCCCATCGCGGGCAGATCGAGACCGCTGAGCGTCCCGAGCACCTCGTCGCCGTCGGTCAGCCCGTCGCCATCGGTGTCCGCATTCGCCGCGTCGAGCTTCAGCCCGCGCTCGACGCAGCCGCCCAACCGGTCGCCATCGACGTCCTCCGGCGCGCACGCGCCTTCGAAGTCGGAAAAGAACACCACCCTGCCTCCGCCCGCGGTTGCGTCGAACGCAAGACACCCCGCGAGCACGCCTATCGCGCCTCGATGCATCGTGCCCTCTCGTTGTCGGTGACGACGTCGCGCAACGGACGCCGAGCCAATGAACGAAATGCCGATCTGAATTGCACACAAATGTTGACTTTCATCCCGGCGCGACCCGGATGACGGAAGTTTGCGATGGCATCCGCGGACCGCCGGCGAAGCGTGGGTTATGCTGTATTCGCGCGGAATTGCCGGGTCCGCTGGAATTACCGGCGGACTCCGCGCGCTCTTGCGAGGCTTCGTTGGCGCCTGCTGCGCCGCCGGAACGGGCTTCGGACTTGCGGCGCCTCGCCACCCCGGCCAACCCCAATGAATCGCGGCTTCGTCGGTCCTGCTACGACGAAGACGAAGCGCGCGTGCCCTGCCTGCTACCCCGAGTGATCGACGACATGCGCAACAAGCCAAACCAACTCCGCAAAAGCCCCACGCCACGCGGCCTGTTCCTCGCGTTCTCGCTGGGCCTGATCTGCGGTTGCCTCGCCCATCTCACGGGCCTGGTCGATTCGAGCAACGCGATGATGCTGGGCGTGGCCGGCTTCACCGGCGCCTTCCTCGTCGATCTCGGCCTGACGCTGAAGGAACGTCCGTTGCCGACGATCAGCGCGTTCCTGGCGCTGGGCCTCGTCGCGCAGTTCCTCTCGACGTTCTTCTCGTAACCCTCAGCACGCGGCCGGCGACTTCGGCTCGACGGGATAGCGCCCGTCGGCGTAGTCGTCGCCGTGATAGCCCTTGATGCCGATGGCCTGCGTCAGCGGGCTGCGCGGATCTTCCCCGGCGCGCAATCGCGCCAGGCGATACGCGAAGTCGTAGACCGGCTTCCAGCCGAGCTGTTCGCGCGCCAGCGTGTTGTCGTAGACGCGGTCGATGGTGCGGTGCATGCGCCAGCCGCGTCGCGCGTACTCGGGCTCGTATTCCGGCACGCGAATCTTCATCGCCGCCCCGGCATCGCGGCTCAGCAAGGCGGCATCGTCGCGCAGGAACGGCGTGGTGGCGCTCAGCACGTAGCGCGCGAAGCCAATCGCCGGCGCGCGCTCGATCGCCAGCAGGTGCGCATCGACCAGATCCTGCACGTCGGCGCGCCGATAGAGGAATTCGTTGGTCTTCAGGTTGGCGTCGTCGTAGGCGCCGCGGCGATCCTCGTCGTCGTCGGCCTCGGGAAAAAAGCGCGAGGTGCGCAGCACGAGACACGGCAACCCGTGGTTGCGATGGAACAGGCGGCACAGATCTTCGGCAGCGGTCTTGGTGACGCCGTAGATGTTCTTCGGCACCGGCGCCACCGCTTCGGTGATCCACACCGCGGGCTCGCCCGGCGCCGGCTTCAGCGCATCGCCGAAGGCGCTCGTGGTGCTGGTGAACACGAAGGCGCGCACGCGCCGCGCCGCCGCGGCTTCCAGCAGGTTGAGCGTACCGGTGATGTTGGTATCGACGAATTGCTGGCGCGTATGGGTGGCGAGGTGCGGTTTATGCAGCGTCGCGGCGTGCAGTACGGCGTCGATGCCGTCGATGGCCCGCTCCACCATGACGCGGTCGGCGATCGAACCGACGAGGTCGGTGAAGGCGGACGGCGCAATATCGAGCCCGCGGCAGGCACGTCCCTGCGCGCGCAACGTGCGCACCAGGGCTTCGCCGAGGTGTCCGGAGCTGCCGGTGACGAGAATGGTCATGCGGCGATTCTAGTCGGCGCGGACGTATCAGACATGTCCGACGCGTTTTTCGGCGGTCCCTGCTTCCTTGACGCGTCCGGCGGCCCGCACCATCGCTCCGAGGCGGGTCCGCTGCCCGTCCGGAGGTGGCCATGTCCGGTTTGATCGTCCGCTGCATCGATGCCCTGGCCAGCCTGGCGGGGCGCCGCGCCCGCAGCCCCTGGCTGGCGGAATGCCTGGACGAAATCGAGCGCCACCAGCACCGCCTCGCACGTGCCGCCCGCTGCGTCGTTTCCGGTAGGGGGCCGGACTCGCTGGAGGATCTCCTATGCAGCGCCGACAGGGTGCAGGATCGGCTGGCGGAATTGTGCGAGCGCACGGCGGTGATCGCGACGCTGCGCGCGCTCGCGGCGCAGCAGGAGCGCTGCCGTGATCCGGGTCGTGCTGCTTGACGATCACGAACTCACGCGCACCGGTTATCGGCTGATTCTCGAACGGGCCGGCGACATCGTGGTGGTGGGCGAGTGCCGCAACGGCGAACAGGCATTGGAAGCCGTGGCGCGACTGCAGCCCGACGTGCTGCTGTGCGATCTGCATCTGCCCGGCATCAGCGGCATCACCGTGGCCGACCGCCTGATCGCGGCACGCTCGCCGACGCGCATCGTCGCGCTCTCGGCCCAGTCGGACGGGCCCTTGCCGCGGCGGATGCTGGACATGGGCGTGCATGGCTATCTCTCCAAGGGCTGCTCGGCGCGCGAGATCGAAACCGCGATCCGCAGCGCCTTCGACGGCGAGCGCTACGTCGGCAACGAAGTGGCGCGGCGGCTGGTGCTGGCGCGCTCGGACGCCGGCGAGGCGTCGCCCTTCGACCTGCTCACTTCGCGCGAGATGGAAGTCGTGCTGCTGTTGCTGCGCGGCTTCAGCAGCGTCGACATCGCGGCGCAGCTGCACCGCAGCAACAAGACCGTTTCCACGCACAAGATCAACGCGATGGCGAAGCTGGGCATGCACGATCTGCCGGCACTGACGCGGCTCGCGCTACGCCACGGGCTGATCGAGCCGGCGAGTTTCTAGGCCGGGGCCGGTCGTGCGAAGAGGCGTACGGCCGGCCCGGCGATGGTCAACGGGCCGGCCGTTTCACTTCCACGTAGGCCAGTCGCTGGCCCGGTTGCAGCAGCTCGATTCGGCGTCCCGCCATCAGCTCGAGATAGCGCGGCTTGCCGAGCGCACGCACGAAGCGCTTGTGCGTCTGATCGTAGGGAGCGAGGTATTCGGCATACCCGCTGCGCGCGCCCAGCACCATCTTCACGTCGCGCACGCTCAACCCCGTTTCCCGCGACAGGGCGCCGATCACGTCGTCCTGGGCGGACGCGCCGGCACTGAACGCCGAGGCCACGATGAGCGCGATGATTCGAGCCTTCATGTCGATCTCCCGTTGCATGGAGCACCCGCGCCGCGCATGCCTGCGGCCGGACGGGCCGCGCGGCCGGAAAACAGGTCCGGCGCCAGAGCCATGTCCGTGGGACGCCGCCGGGTGGCGCGGGGTTGCGCGCGTGCGCGAAAGCGCATGATCGGTCCTGTGCCGGAAATGCGTTATCCGGAAAGAACCCGCAACGAGGTGATCCGCATGCGCCAGGTTTTCCGTTTCGCCCTGTCGCTGGCCATGCTGGCCGGCACCCCCGCCATCGCCGCACCGACCGGTTTTCAGCTGCATCGCGAAGAGCAGATGCTCAACAGCTACGCCTTCCTCTACGCCCACCCCGACATCAAGCATCGCAAGGCCGGACTCACCGCCTACGACGCGGGCGACCTGGCGCAGGCTGCCAAAGCTTTCAGGCGCGCCGCCCGCTTCGCCGACAAGCCCTCGCAGGCCATGCTCGCGGAAATGCTCTGGCGCGGCGAAGGCCTGCCGCAGGACCGCGCCGCCGCCTACGCCTGGATGGATCTCGCCGCCGAACGAGGCTTCAAGCAACTGCTCGCCAAACGCGAAACCTATTGGGCCGCGATGAGCGCCGCCGAGCGCGACGCCGCCCTGGAAATCGGCAAGGCGCTCTATGCGGAATTCGGCGACCACGTGGCGAAGGAGCGGCTCGAACGCAAGCTGCGCCGCGCGACCTACGAACGCACCGGCAGCAACGTCGGCTACGTCGGCAACCTGAGCGTGACGCTCAATGTCGAGAACGAGCCGGTGAAAGTGGCTGGTGCGAGTTACTACGAGAAACGCTGGTGGCAACCCGAACGCTACTGGGCGCTGCAGGATGCCGAATGGCAGGACACGGCCGGCGGCGTGGTCGAGATCGGCCCGCTGACGGCGCCCGGCGCGGAGTAAGGCACACCCTGGATGCGCTGCGGGCTGCACGCTACTACGCTGTAGCCCATGTCCGCGCAACTGAACGTCCTGGGCACCGAGCTGCAGCCGTGCAGCATGCATCCGCGAACCGGCTGGTTCCGCGACGGCTGCTGCCGCAGCGATCCGGCCGACCGCAGCCTGCACACGGTCTGCGTGGAAGTGACCGAGGAATTCCTCGGCTTCTCCTTCGCGCGCGGCAACGACCTCATCACGCAACCCGAATACGACTTCCCCGGACTGCGCCCCGGCGACCGCTGGTGCCTGTGCGCGGCGCGCTGGCGCGAAGCCTACGAAGCCGGCGCGGCGCCGAACGTCGTGCTCGAAGCCACGCACCTCAACACGCTGGGCGTGGTGACGCTGGACGTGCTGCGCGTGTACGCGGTGCCGGCGTGAACGTTCGCCGGCCCATCGTCTTGCGTCCGGACGAAGGGCGCGGCTACGGGATGGGCCGCATGTCCGCCCTGTTCAAGGCAGATGGCGAGGAAACCGGATCGCGCTATTCGATTTCCGAGTGGTGGCTCGAGCCCGACACGCACGGTCCCGGCGCCCACTCGCATGCCGAAGACGATGTCTTCTACGTGCTCGAGGGGACGATGAGCTTCCTCGTCGACGATGCCTGGATCGACTGCCCGAAGGGCTCCTTCGTGCTCGTGCCGGGTGGCACCACGCACGATTTCGCGAACCGCAGCGATGCGCGCACGGGCGCCTTGAACATTTCGGCGCCCGGCGGTTTCGAGCAGGACATGCACGACATCGTGGAATGGTTCGCGAAGAATCCGCCGGGACCGGCGCGCTAGCACGAGTCAGCGCGAGCCGCCTTCGGCGGCTTCGGGCAACTGCATCACCGCCGCCATCGCGGCGATGCCGTCCCACAGCGCACCGACGCGCAGGTTTTCGTTTTCGGCGTGCTGGTTGTTGTCGGGATTGGCGAGCGGGATCACGAGCGTGGGCGCGCCGGTTTCTTCGGTGATCACGCTCAGGGGCAGGCTGCCGCCGAGCGTGGGCGTGAGCAGCAGCGAATCGCCCGCGACGCGGCGCAGCGCGGCGGCTACGTCGCGCGCCAGCGGCAGGTCCATCGGCGTGCGCGAGGCGGGATAGCCGCCGG
>CAMLOR010000146.1 GCA_946481615.1 uncultured Aquimonas sp. | reverse complement strand
CGAGCCGCTGCGGCGGCACGCTGCCGTCGACGTCGAGGAAGCCGCGCGTGCCGATCGCGAACTGCGCGCCGTCGCGCTCGAAAGTGCCGGGGCGCGTGCCGTCGCCGTCGTCGAGGAAGCGCGCGGCGATCAGTTCGAGCTCCAGCGCCTCGGGCGACATCGGCAGGCCGGGCTCGAGCTCCAGCGGGCGTGCCAGCACGCGCGTGGGCACCTGCCATTCCAGGCCCTCGAACTCGGCCTGCACGCGCTGATCGAGATACCAGACGTAGGGCACGAGGAAGCCCGCCATCAGGCCCGCCACGGCCAATGCCCAGGGCAACAGGCGCTTGAGCCAGGGCTTCCAGCGGGAGGGGGCTGCGGGAGTCTTATTGCGAGGGGGCAAATCGGGGCCCGGAGGCGAAAAACCGCGGCGAGTGTAGCGGATGGCCCCGGGGCGGCGGGCGGGCCGCAGGTGGCGGCGCGCGGGCCGGGCAAGGGATAATTCAGGTCTTGCACCGCCTGCCTTGCCCGGAATCGCTTTGAGCCACGCTTCGTCCCCGGATCGCGCGCCCGCGCCCCTGCTGTGTGTGTACGGCGCCGCGTCCGGCCAGGATCCGGCCTTCGTGGCCCCGCCGGGAATGGACCTCATCGAAACCGCGGCGGGCGACGCGCGACAGGCGCTGCTCGACGAGCGCACGGCCGGGCGGGATGTCATCGTGCTCGCACGCGGCACCCGCCTCCCGCCGCAGGCCTTCGAACGTCTGCGGCGCGCAGCCGCGGCAGCCCCGCAATTCACGGTGCTCTCGCCGATGGGCGCGGGCCTGGCGCTGGATGCGCGCTGCTGGGCGGCGTCCGATCGCGAGGTGGTGCCGGCCACGGGCTGGTGCCGCGAATTCAGTTATCACCGCGCCGTGCGCGGCAGTGACGTGTTCGGCACGCTGGACCACCTGTCGATCGACGGCAGCGGCGAGATCGTCGAGGACGTGGTCGAACGCGCGCAGGTCCTGCCCGAAGCCCTGCCCGCGTTCGGGCTCGACGGCCGGCCCGTCGTGCTGCACGTGCTGCACGGCTGGGGCGGCGGCGCGCAGCGCTTCGTGCAGGATCTCGCCCAAGGCGACGAACAGCGCCGGCATCTGGTGCTCGTCGCGCGCGGCAGTTCGTCGCGCAAGCGCTACGGCGAAACGCTCGAACTGTTCGCGGATCTGCAGGCGCCGCCGCTGCGACGCTGGCCGCTGGCGGCGCCCATCGCGGACACCGTCATCCATTCCCCCGAATACCGCGCCCACCTCGAAACGGTGCTGCGCGATTTCAGCGTGGGCGCGGTGATCGTGTCCTCGCTGATCGGGCACGCGCTCGATGCGCTGCGCACGCGCCTGCCCACGGCGGTGGTGACGCACGATTACTACCCGGTGTGGCCGCGCCTGCATGCCGATTTCGGCGATGCGGTGCAGGATTTTTCGCCTGCCGGAATGGAGCCGGCCGTGCTGGCGGCGGGCGGGCAGTTCGAGTTTCCTCATCGCGAGCCGGCCAGCTGGCGCGCCTTGCGGGCCGCGTACGCGGTGGCGTTGGCCGATGCGGATGCACGCCTGATCGCGCCTTCGCGCGGCGTGATGGAGAACCTGCAGCGCATCGAACCGGCGCTGCGCGAGCGGCCGTGGACGGTCATCGAACATGGCCTCGCGCCGTGGGGCGCCACGCCGCCGCGCATCGAATCCGATGCGCAACGCGACGTGCTGCGCATCGTCGTGCCGGGCCGCATCCATGGCGGAAAAGGCGAAGCGCTGATCGCGGAACTTCTGCAGCGATTGCCCGAGCGCGTCGAACTCGTGCTGCTGGGCGCCGGCGCGGCCGCGATGCGCTTCTTCGGGCAGCGCGGCGTGCACGTCGTGCTCGACTACCGGCGCGACGATCTGCCCGCCGAATTGGCCCGCCTGCGACCCGACGCCGCGCTGCTGGCCTCGACGGTCGCCGAAACCTACAGCTATCTGCTCTCGGAACTGTGGAGCCTCGGCGTGCCGGTGCTGGCGACGAAGCTCGGCAGTTTCGCGGAGCGCATCGAGGATGGCCGCACGGGCCTGCTGTTCGCTCCGCAGGCGGACGCGCTCGCTGCGCTGCTCGAGCGGCTGCGCGACGATCGCGCTGCGCTCGCCGCGCTGCGCGCCGCTCCGCCGCCGGCGCTGCGCTCGCTCGAAGCGATGGCCTCCGACTATCGGACGGCCCTGCCCTTGGGCGGGCCGCATGGACCTCGCACGTGCGTGCGCACCGATGCGCGTGCCGCCCGCCAGGCCCGCGAACTGCGTGTCGCGCAGGCCGCGCTGGCGCAGGCCACGGCCCGCCTCGCCGAGCAACAGGCGGATCTGGAACGCCGCGCCGAGTGGGCGCACACGCAGGAACGCCTCGCGCGCGAACGCACCGCCTGGGCCAGGTCGGCGCAGGCCGAGGCCGAGCGCACGGCGCAGCTCAATCGTGAACTCGATCGCGAAGTGCATGCGCGCGGCGCGTGGGCGCAGTCGCTGATCGCGGACGTCGAGCGCCTGCAGGAGCTCGTGGTGTCCGAACAGAAGCGCCTGGAAGCCGAGGTCGAACGCGAACGCGCGAACGTCGCCATCGAACGCGAGCGCATCGAATCGATCCTGCGCAGCGCCTCGTGGCGCCTCACGCGTCCGCTGCGATTCGCCCGCCGCACGCTGACCGCCGCGCCGGTGCGCGCCGCCTTCCAGGTGCGCCGTGCGCGCAGCATCGCCGGGCGCCTGCTGCGCAGCATGAAGACGCGCGGCGCGCTCGGCACGCTGCGCCGCGTGCGCGAGGAGTTCCGCCCGCAACAACCGGCGACCGGATTCCTGCTGCCCTCGCAGGAGGACACCGCACTGCCCGTGTTGCGCGCCGTGGCGGCGCCGCGCGCCAGCATCATCGTGCCGGTGTACAACCACTTCCATCACACACGCACCTGCCTGCAGGCGCTGGCCGCCTGCAGCGATGCCACGCCGTTCGAGGTGATCGTGGTGGACGACGGCTCCAGCGACGAGACGCAGGAACGGCTGCAGTCGCTCGAAGGTCTGCGCTACGTGCGCAACCGGCAGAACCTCGGCTTCATCGGTGCCTGCAATGCGGGCGCGGCCCAGGCGCGCAGCGAATTCCTGATTTTCCTGAACAACGACACCGCCGCGCAGCCCGGCTGGATCGATGCCCTGCTGCGCACCTTCGACGAGCACGACCGCGTCGGCCTGGCCGGCGCCAAGCTGGTGTATCCGGACGGGCGGCTGCAGGAAGCCGGCGGCATCGTGTTTTCCGACGCCTCCGGCTGGAACTACGGACGCTTCGACGATCCGGCCGACCCGCGCTACAACTACGTGCGCGAAGTCGATTACTGCTCGGGCGCGGCCATCGCCATCCGCAAGGATCTGTTCGACGGCTTCGGCGGCTTCGATCCGCACTACACGCCGGCCTATTACGAGGACACCGACCTCGCGATGAAGGTGCGCACCGCCGGACTGCGCGTGCTCTACCAACCGGCGTCGGTGGTGGTGCATTTCGAAGGCGTGACCTCGGGCACCGACACCGCGGGCACCGGCACCAAGCGCTTCCAGGTGGTGAACCAGCAGAAATTCCTCGAGCGCTGGCGCGAAGCGCTGGCGACGCATCCGGCGCCCGGCACCGACATCGCGCTCGCACGCGAGCACCGCGCGAAGAAGCGCGTGCTGATCATCGACGCCACCACGCCGCAGCCCGACCACGACTCGGGCTCGCTGCGCCTGGTCAATTGCATGCGCGTGATGAAGAGCGAAGGCCACGCCGTCGCCTTCTTCGCCGACAACCGCGCCTGGATCGAGAAATATACCGCCGACCTGCAGCAGCTGGGCGTCGAGGTGCTCTGGCACCCTTTCCTGGCCGACCCGGTGCGCTGGTTCCGCGAGAACGGTTCGCGCTTCGACCTGGTGTTCATCAGTCGGCACTATGTCGCTTCTTCCTACCTCGGCCTGGTGCGGTTGCACGCACCGCAGGCGCGGCTGGTGTTCGACACCGTGGATCTGCACTACCTGCGCGAACAGCGCGAGGCCGAGCTCACCGGCCGCGCGGACCTGATGCACGCGGCGGACGTCACCCGCACGCGCGAGCTGGCGCTGATCCGCAGCAGCGACATCACGCTGGTGGTGAGTCCGGTGGAGCGCGAACTGCTGGCGCGCGAGGCGCCGGGCGCGCGCGTGGAGATCCTCTCCAACGTGCACGAAGTGTTCGGCCGGCGGCGCGACTACGCGCAGCGCGAAGGCCTGGTGTTCATGGGCGGCTTCGCGCACCCGCCCAACACCGATGCCGTGACCTGGTTCGTGCGCGAGGTCTTCCCGCGCGTGCGCGACGCCTTGCCTGACATCGTCTTTCACATCCTCGGCAGCAAACCCGGCGAGGCGGTGCTGGCCCTGGCGCGCGAGCCCGGCGTGGTGGTGGAAGGCTTCGTCGAGGACATCGCGCCCTTCATGGACGGCTGCCGCGTCGCGGTGGCGCCGCTGCGCTACGGCGCGGGCGTGAAGGGCAAGGTCAACATGAGCATGAGCTACGGCCAGCCGGTGGTGGCCACGCCGATCGCCATCGAAGGCATGCACGCGCAGGCCGGGCGCGACGTGCTGGTGGCGGAGGATGCCGACGGCTTCGCGCGCGACGTGGTGCGGGCCTACACCGACGCGGCGCTGTGGACAACGCTGTCGGACAACGGGATCGAGAACGTGCGGAGGCATTTCTCGTTCGAGGCCGCGCGCGAGGCGGTGCGGCGGTTGTTCGACTGATCTTCGTCGTCTCTGCGCAAGCGGGTACTCGGGTGCGCGCCGTTTCGATGTAGCTCGCGCCTGGATTCCCGCCTTCGCGGGAATGACGTCAGCCGCCGGCCTGTTCCAGGCGCGCCTGCATCGCCGGCAATTCCGGGTTCGTCGGATCGAGCTCGCGCGCCTGTTCGAAAGCCTCGCGCGCCCTCGGCAACTCGTTCGCGCCCAAGCGCTCCGCCGCCTGCCCGAGCAGACTGCGCGCGAGCTTGCGGCGCATGTCGCGCAGCGAAGGATCGGTCGGCGCCAGGGTCGCCAGCGCTTCGATGGTGCCGCGTGCGGTGACCAGGCGGTTCGCGCCCAGCGCCTGTTCGAAGCGTTCGCGTGCGAGCCCCGGCAAGGCGGCCAGGCCGCTGCGCGCTTCGGCGTTGTCGGGATCGAGCGACCGCACGGCGCGGTATTTGTCGTAGGCGCTGTCACCGGGCGGTGCGAGCAGATTGCCTGCCGCAGCCGCGGTCTTCGCTTCCGCCAGCAGCTGCGCGACGCGCGCCTGCGTCTGCGGCGAGTTCGGATCGGGAATCGAGCCCGCGCGCTTCTGCAACTCGGCCATGCGCGTGCGCGCCGCGGCGAGGCCGGGCAGTTTCGCGTCCACGGCTTCGGCCTGATCCAGCAACTTCGCCGCGGGCTCGAACTCGAAATCGGCCATGCGCCGCTGCGCCTGGGCGAGCAACGATTGCGCGATGCGGCGCAGGCCATCGTGGGCGCGCTGGTTGGCGGGATCGGACTGCAATACGGCGCGATAGAGATCGCGCGCGTTGCCGCTCGCCGGCGCGGTCAGGCGTCCCGCCTTCGCCAGGCGATCGGCTTCGTCGAGTTGCGTCGCGAGCCCGTCCTCGCGCTGCGAACGTGCCTGCGCCAGTTGCGCGCGGGCATCGGGCAGGCCGAGGTGCGAGGCGTCGAGCGCGGCCACGGCTTCGATCTGCGCGGCGGCGCGATCGAACTGTCCTGCGGCGACCAGCGCGCGGGCGCGGTCGAGCAGCGCGGTGAGCGTGTCGCGCAGGCCGGCGGCGGCGAGCGCATTGCCGGGTTCGGCGGCGAGCGCGCGGCGGTACAGCACCACGGCGCTGGCGTCGCCGCTATCGAGGCGGCCTTCGCGCAGCGCCTGCTGCGCACGTTCGAGCAGCGCGCCGAGTTCGACGCCGCGGGTTTCGCGCGCATCGAGCTCGCGCTGCAGGGCATCGGCATCGGTCGCGGGCACGGAGAGTTCGCGCGCCTGCGCCAGCGCGGTTCGGGCGCCGGAAAGATCGTTGGCGGCGAGCATCGAACGCGCGCTGTCGAGCAGGCGCAGGCCGACGCGCTGCAGGCCCTGGCGCGCGGGCAGGCTATCCGGGTCGAGCGCGGCCGCGGCGGCGTAGAGTTCGCGCGCGCCGCCGGGACCGTCCAGGCGGTTCTCGAGCAGCGCCTGATCGGCACTCACCAGCAGATCGTTCATGCGCGTCTGCGGCCACAGATCGCGCAGGCGGTCCTGGAACAGCCAGGCGCCGCCGGCCAGCGTCGCGAGCACCACCACCGTACCGATCAGCCAACCGCGCGCCGAGCGCCGCGGCTCGCGCGTGCCCGCGCTGCGCGTGGCGCGCACTTCACGCGGGCGGACGCGTGCGTCGCGGCCATCGCGCGCCGCACGAGGCTCGCCTTGATCGCGCGCGCCCTCCTCGTGCGGATGACGCGGAAACCCCGGTTCGGCGCGGCCGCGCGCGTCGCGATGTTCCGCATCGGGCGTGCGGCCGCTGCGTGCCGCGGCGAGGTTGCGCCAGTCGCGGTCGCCGAAGTCGTCCGCGAAACCGGCGTCGCGGCCGCCGCGCGCTTGGTGAGGGCGGCGGTCGTCGCCGTCGCGCCCCGGGCGGCGTTCGTCGCCGCGGCGGCGTTCGTCGCGGTCGCGGCCCAGAGTGTCGAAGGGCGCTTCGCGCTCGCGTCCGAGCGTGTCGTAGGGCGCGTAGTCCTCGTGCGGGTCATCCGGGCGCGCGGGGCGGCGGCGCGGTTCGTCGAGCAGATCGTCGATGCGGCCCAGCACCGGTTCGGAACGTTCGCGCGGCGCATCGAAGGCACGCTCAAACTCGCGCGTGGGCAACGGCGGCGGCGCATCGCGCGGATCGAGCGCCAGTTCACGCTCGATGCGCTCGATCGTCGCGGCGAGTTCCGCGCCGTTCTGGAAACGCTGTTCGGGTTCCTTGGCGAGCAGGCGGTCGAGGATCGGCTGCAGATACCCCAGTTCGGCCGGCAGCCGCGGCAGCGGCGCCGTGATGTGCATGATGCCCACGGCGAGCGAATCGTCGGCCTGGTAGGGCACGCGCCCGAGCAGCAGCTCGTGGAAGACGATGCCGAGCGAATAGAGGTCGGCGCGCCCGTCCAGCGGCAGGCCGCGTGCCTGCTCGGGGCTCATGTAGTGCGGCGTACCGATGATGGCGCCGGTGCGCGTCATGCGCGAGTTGTCGGAGGCGCGCGCGATGCCGAAATCGGTGAGCACCGCGGCGCCGTCCTCGCGCAGCAGGATGTTGTCGGGCTTGATGTCGCGGTGCACGACGCCCTTGTTCTGCGCGTAGCCCAGGGCGCCGGCGATCTCGCGGATCACGCGCAACGCGAAGCGCGGCTCGCGCGGCTCGGCGTTGCGCGCGATCACCGCGCCGCCCGGCAGGTATTCCATCGCGATGTAGGGGTGGTCGCCCACGCGCCCCACGTCGTAGATCTGCACCACGTGCGGATGGCGCAGCTTGGCGGCGATGCGCGCCTCGCGCACGAAGCGCTCGCCGAACTGGTCGTCGGCCAGCAGCGTGGGCGACATCGCCTTGAGCGCGACTTCGCGCTGCACCGATTCCTGGATCGCGAGGTACACCGTCGCCATGCCGCCGCGGCCCAGCGGGCGGATGACGCGGTAACCGGGTATCTCGATCATGCCCCAAGCATAGCAAGCGCTACGGCGTGCGGCGGGCCTCGCTCACGCCCGGCACGGCCGACAGCCGCGAGAGCAGTTCGCCGAGCTGGCCGTAGTCGCTCACCTTGAGGGTGAAGCGCAGCTCGGCCAGCCCGCGCGCGCCGTCGACGCGGCTGTTCAAGGCCAGGATGTGTGCGTTCCCGGCCCCGATGATGTTCGTCAGATCCTTGAGCAGCCATTTGCGGTCGAAGGCGCGCACCAGCACGTCGACGCTGTAGCTCTGCTCGCCGGCCCGCCCCCACTCGACCGGCAGCAGGCGCTCCGGATGGCTGGCCGTGAGGCTGGCCAGCGAGCGGCAGTTGTCGCGGTGCACGGTGACGCCGCGCCCCTGCGTGAGGTAACCCACGATGGCGTCGCCGGCCACCGGCTGGCAGCAACGCGCCAGCTGCACCATGAGATTGCCCACGCCTTCCACCGTGAAGCCGCGCGCAGGCTTGGGCGGCTTCGCGAGCTGGGCGGCGGTCCGGGCGGGATCCGGGGCCTCCGAGGATCGGGACGCCAAAGCCCTCTCCGCGGCAC
>CAMLOR010000145.1 GCA_946481615.1 uncultured Aquimonas sp. | reverse complement strand
GCCACGTTGCGGATGTCATCGGTGCGGTAGGCAGGCATGCGCGAATCCTCCCGTCTTCAGATTGTCACGGTAGCCTCCCAGCCCTGCCCGGCACGGTCAAGAGCTAGACTGGCGGCCCCCGGGCACAGCCCTCGTTCGCAGGAGCACGACCATGGCTTTCAAGCGCTACGCCACCGCGTACTGGGAAGGCAATCTCAAGGCGGGCAAGGGCGGCATGAGCACGCCGCAGAGCGGCCTGTTCGACGGCCAGAAATACTCCTACAACACCCGCTTCGGCGAAGAAAAAGGCACCAATCCGGAAGAACTGCTGGCCGCCGCGCACGCCGGCTGCTTCAGCATGGCGCTGGGCTTCATGCTGGAACAGGCCGGCTTCACGGCCACGCGCATCGACACCAAGGCCGAGGCCACCATGACCACCGACGGCGGGCCGAGCGTCACCGGCATCAACCTCATCGTGAAGGCCTCCGTGCCCAACCTCGATGCCGCGAAATTCGCGGAAATCGCCGAGAACGCGAAGAAGAACTGCGTCATCTCGCGCGTGCTCTCCATCCCCGTGACGCTCGAGGCGACGCTGGCCTGACCCGGCCTGAATACCGTGTAGAAAGTTCACGGCGAATTAAGTGCGGCGGTCCTAGGTTGGCTTGCGAGGGCGCACCCTTTCGTGCGCCCGTTGCAGGAGAAAACGATGAAATCCCGACTGACCCGCATCACCGCTGCGCTGATGGCTGTCGCCGCATTCGCAGCCGCCGGCACCGCGTCGGCGCAGGGCTATTACGAGGATCGGTACGGCCCGGAGTACGACTACGCCCGCGTCATCGACGTCGACCCGATCGTCGACGTGGATTCGCGCCCGATCCGCCGCGACGAGTGCTGGGAACAGCCCGTCACCTATCGTGAATCCGGCTACCGCAGCCGCGACCGCACGCCGGCCATCGTCGGCGGCATCGTGGGCGGCGTGCTCGGCAACCAGATCGGCTCCGGCAGCGGCCGCGACGCCGCCACCGCCGCCGGTGCGCTGATCGGCTACAACGTCGCCCGCGATTCGCAGCGCCGCAACAGCTACTACGGCGACCGCGTCTACACCACGTACGAAGAGCGCTGCGCCACCCGTACCGATTACGTCAGCGACGAACGCGTGACCGGCTACGACGTGACCTACCGCTACCGCGGCCGCAACTACCACACGGTCACCGACTACCACCCGGGCGACCGTATCCGCATCGCGGTGAACCACCACCCCGTCCGTTGATCGAGTCCGGACAGGGCAACCGCGAGGCCACGCGAGGCCTTCGGGCCTCGCGTTTTTTGTGTGCGGCGCTCTCCAACCGTGCACGCCTCAAGGGTGCACGCCTAAACCGTACGCCTAAACCGTACGCCTAAACCGTACGCGTCAACCGTGCACGCCTCAACCGTCCGCGCCTCAACGGTTCTCCCCTCAACCGTTCACGGTGAGCCTGTCGAACCGCCGCCTCACCCTCCGCGCTTCCTGCTATCCCCGCACCACCCCGGCACCGTCCCCCACGACGAAATGCTTCAGCAGCCGCACGTCGAACAACCGCAACGCCTTGCGCAAGCGCGTAGTGAAAGCGACATCATCCGCGCTGGCCACCGCCACGCCACTCGGATGATTGTGCGCAAGAATCACAGCGCACGCGTTGTGGTGCAGCCCTACCTGCTGCGTTGCAGCTAGGAATCTGTCACCTTTTGGAGTCGAATTTCCAACGGTAAGGTTGATCCGACTGAGCGAAGCTTTGCTGCCATAGACATGGCGCGCCCTCCTTTCAGGACTACGACAATGCGAATCCGCGAACTGCTCGCCGTCCTCGCCTTGATGGGTGCGTGCCAGGTCGCCGCCCAAAGTCATTACGAACTCCATCATCCGGATGTTCTCCACCGCGAACGGGGCCTCGCGGCGCTCGAGGATGGCGAGTTCGGCGACGCCATGGAGGAATTCAAGCGATCGGCTTTTTTTGCCGACAAGGGCAGTCAGGCCATGATTGCCGAGATGTATTGGTCCGGTCAGGGCGTATCCGAAGATCGCGTCCTGGCATACATCTGGATGGACCTCGCAGCCGAGCGCGGCTACCCATTGATGATCGGAAAGCGGGAGTCATACTGGAACGCGCTGTCGTCGGCCGAACAGCAAAGAGCGGTGACAGAAGGCCGAAATGTTTTCGATGAATTCGCCGATCACGTGGCAAAGCCGCGCCTGGAGGCCATTCTGCGCAGCGGAAAGCGCCAATCGCCCGGCAGCCGCGTCGGTGGAAGCTCGGCGTTCGTCGACGTCTATACCGAAATTTCGCGCACATCCTTGCGCGGCGAAGCGCAAGGCACCTATCGGCCGCAGTACTATGCAGCGAGATACTGGAATCCCCGAAGTTATTGGGAACACGTGGACCTGGCTTGGGCCAAGCCGCCTCAAGGCGTCGTCGAAGTCCTGCCGTTGTCGACGTTGGACAAGGACGGGGCTGGCGAGCCAGGCCAGCAAGACGACAAGAAGCAGAAGCCCGATCATTGAGTGAAGCTCAAATGATCTAGGCCACTCCGGCAGCGCCCGGTCGTGGACAAACAAGGGAGCATGAGCATGACAGACAAAGAAATGGCAACCGAGATTCTCAAGGCCGCGCTCGCAGCCGGAGTCGTGACGTCATCCTCGAATACCAGCGTCGGCCAGGGCGACGATATCGGTTCGGCGTTCAAGCGGATTTACGAAGCCGTCGCAAAGGATCTTCCGCCGGGCCCATAAGAAACGAGGAGAAAGTAGGGGCGGAGCTGCTCTCCAGTGGCTGGAGAAAGCCGCTCTGACCGCGTTTACTAACACGGTGCCAGCGCCATATGAATGCGAGTCGCGTCTGCCTGTCGCCCGAGCTTGCGGAGTTCATTGCCGATCGCATCGCGCGCTACCGCCAAGAAGCCGCTCAAAATCAGCTCTGGCTTGCTCCGTATGTGGAGCGCTTCGGGATTCTGCCGCTCTTCGCAGGGTGGCTGGAGACCATCGGCATCTTGCCGGATGGGAGTGTGCGCAAGTTCTCCGCAGACGGAAATACCGCCGAGTACGAAGGCTTGCGTGAGCCCGCGGACCATGCGGAGTTCGCGATGGCTCTGGTGGAGGGCGCGAAGCGCTTCCCCGAATTGTCGTCGGCACTCCTGCCTCGTCCTGCCAATGCCGCCGTCTGTCGTGCATGCAGTGGGATTGGCGCGATCTCCGCTACTGCAATCTGCATCTGCGGTGGCACTGGCTGGGTTCAAGAGCTTCCTTCCGAGGATGCCAAATCCAGCGCAGCCTGACTGCAGCGGGGTCGGAGAGGCGTTGCGTCGAATAGTTGGAGAAATCCGCTCCGACCCGTCGTTGTCTCACCTGTGGCTTACAAGAGTCTCGGCTCAGGTCGGGAATTCAAGTGGAGCGCATCGCACGCATGTTGGCCTTCAATCGCTTTCTGGTAGCTGGCGCCAGCCTGAGCGCCATCGCTGCATTGGCCCATCTCGGCTGCATCGTTTTCGGCGGTGCCTGGTATCGCGCTCTGGGGGCCGGCGAGCGCATGGCTCGGATGGCGGAGGCTGGCCATTGGTATCCGGCCGCGGTCACTGCGCTCATCTCGGCAGTGTTGCTGGCTTGGGCCGCCTACGCCTTGTCCGGTGCGGGGGTCATTCGCCGGCTGCCGTTCCTGCGCGGAGTGCTCTGCGCCATCACCGCGGTCTATCTGCTGCGCGGCGTGGCCTTCATGCCGCTCATGCCGCTTTTTCCCGGCAGTTCGATGACGTTCTGGCTCGTAAGCTCGTGCCTCTGCCTGGCGTTCGGGCTGGTACACCTCGTCGGTTTGCGGCAGGCTTGGTCACGCCTGTAGCACCGTGCGCTCCAAAGGGTATCCTTGGGTCATCTGCACGCCGTACGCAGCGGCGGCTTGACGCGGCTGTAGGCATCACATGCCATCGTTTCGAGAGACATCAACACGCGTTGCGGCAGCCGTGCTCGGCTCCTTCATGCTGGTCGCAGGCGTGATGTTTCTATTCGCCGTGCTGACCGATGTCTTGTCTGGTCGAAACCTGTTGACCGCTGTCGCCCAGTTTTTATTTGGCTGGTGGTTCCTGTCTTATGGGCTCGGTTGGCACTCGCCGTTCCGGCGAATCAACGTCGAAGCCAGGTCGCTTCCCGCCGGCGATCCTTGACAATGTGCCCGAGCCAACCCGCGAGAACCTGTTGGGCTATCCGCGCGCTGCATGCAACGGCGGCTTGACGGCATCAGGCCACACAACGACCACACTTCATGCCTCCCACATTCTTCGAAACCGCCTTGCAATTTCGGAGCTGGCTGGAGGCCAACCATGCCTCTGCCGCGGAGCTGATAGTCGGGTTCAGAAAAGTGGGCAGCGGCATGCCGAGCATGACCTGGCCGGAGTCGGTCGACGAGGCACTGTGCTTCGGCTGGATCGACGGGGTGCGCAAGAGGATCGACGATGCTTCATATCAGATCCGCTTCTCGCCCCGCAGGAAGGGATCGATCTGGAGCCTCATCAATATCAACAAGGTTCGGGAGCTCACCAAGGCGGGTCGCATGCGGCCTGCCGGGGTCGCCGCGTACGAAACCAGGAAGCAGGAGAAAACGGGTGTCTACGCGTTCGAGCGCGAAAGTCCGGCCGAGTTGACGCCAGCCGAGGTTCGCGAGTTCAAGAAGAATCGCGTGGCCTGGAAGTATTTCGAGACCGTGGCCCCGAGCTACCGAAGGGTCATTACGCATTGGGTTGTCAGCGCCAAGCAGCCCGCGACACGCGCCCGTCGCCTCGACCAGCTCATGCAGGCCTGCGCCGAGCAAAGGCGCATCCTCAAGTAGCGTCGAACAGGTGACCCAACCCTCGCGGCATTGACGGATTCTCGGCCCGCAGTCGCTTGCCGCGACGCCGGATCGCCAACACAACGTTCGGGAGAACCGCATGGAGGGTATCTACCAGATCACACCGTTCCTTCACGTGCCGGACATGAGTGAAGCGCTGTCCTTCTTTTGCGACGTCCTTGCGTTCGAACTCAAGCATAGAGAAAGCAACTACGCCTACCTGGAACTTGGTGGCTGCGGGTTGCGACTTCTCGAAGAGCCCGCCCGCAAGCTCACTCCGGATGGCAAGGCCAGGGTCGCGATATGCATCGATGTCGCCGATATCGATGCGCTGTATCACAAGCTCGGTCCGGCGCTCGCCGGACTGCCGCCGGATCGTGTGGAGCCGTTGAAGAACATGCCCTACCGCCAGCGGGAGTTTCAGGTGCGCATGCCGGACGGTGATTGGCTGAACTTCACCGCGCCCGTGGCCTGAACGATTCACTCGGCCGGAGCTACTCTCCCTCATGATGAGAATCCACGATCATTCGGATCTGTAGCCAAGCTCATCCAAAGGAGGACGCATGCGTGCCTTTTCGCCTTCATCCGATGGGAATCTCGAAATTGCGGCGAGCAAGACCTCGTCGAACCGGGACTTCGACTATCTGACAGGTCGCTGGAACATCAGGAATCGCGCACTGAAGGAGCCGCTGACAGGCAGCGACGAATGGAACGCGTTCGACGCGACTCAGGAATGCAGCCCGATCCTGCTGGACCAAGGCAACTTCGACATTTTTCATGCGGAGCTGGACGGCAAGCCCTTCGAGGGCCTCACCGTGCGATTGTTCGATCCGAAAACACGGCTGTGGACGATCTATTGGGCCGACAGCAACGCAATGAAGCTCGATGGTGGCAAGGTGGGCTCGTTCGATGGCGACGAAGGCGACTTTTTCGGCCGAGAGGTTGACGCCGACAAGGACGTCATCGTGAGATTCCATTGGGACAAGCGTGATCCGGATGCCCCGGTTTACAGCCGTGCATTCTCCGCCGATGCGGGCCGAACCTGGGAATGGAACTGGTACTCGAACTTCTCACGACGCTGATCGAGCTTCGTTGCACCAACGGATACGGAGTCGGCGGGATCTCCAACATGGGAAACGTCACCAACGCCAAGGAGCGATCATGACGGTGAAGCGCATGGACAACGTCGGCATCGTGGTGGAAGACCTCGATGCCGCCATCGGATTTTTCACTGAGCTTGGCCTCGTGCTCGAAGGGCGCGCAACGATCGAGGGCGACTGGGCCGATGGCGTCACCGGATTGCGCGACATGCGTGTCGAGGTCGCCATGATGCGTACGCCGGATGGTCATGGCCGGCTCGAGCTGTCCCGCTTCCTTGCGCCGCCCGTGGTCGCCGATCACCGCCGCGCCCCGGTGAACGCCCTCGGCTACCTGCGTGTCATGTTCACCGTGGAGGACATCGACGATACGGTTGCGCGGCTCGTGGAACGCGGGGCGGAACTCGTCGGCAAGGTGAGCGAGTACGAAAACATCTATCGGCTCTGCTACCTCCGGAGCCCCGACGGAATCCTCATCGGGCTGGCCCAGGAACTCGGTTAGCAATCCATTCAAGCCGAAGCCATTCGCGGCCCGGCCCAACTCCGACGTCAGCCGCCGCAGGTCGTCTGCCCATGCCGTTTCTTCGAAATGCCTCCGCCACTGCACTGGCCATCGCGCTCGCCGGCTGCGCGTCCATGCAACAACGCGCATGCTCGAATGGCGAGCCGTTGTCCATCCAGGATTCGCTGTACTTCGGCATGGCCAAGCCCGCGGGCGGCGTGGTAACGCCCGATGAGTGGACCGAGTTCCTGCGGAGCACCGTCACTCCGCGCTTTCCGCAGGGGTTGACCGTTTGGCCAGCCTCGGGGCAGTGGCGTGGCGCTGACGGCGCCGTTGTTCGTGAGGCATCACATGTGTTGATGCTCGTCCATCCGGACGACGCAGCCAACGAGAAGGCGGTGGTCGAAATCGTGGAGGCTTACAAGGCACGTTTCGAGCAGGAAGCGGTGCTTCGGGTCAGCTCTCATGTTTGCCCTTCCTTCTAGCGCCGAGTTAGCAGTCGTGCTCGCAGCGCGCTGGCCGGCGGCCACCGTTGCCAGGTGAAGGACACGGTCGTATCGTCTGTTCCATGACGGCTTCAATCGAACAGATCATCGAAGGCGCCCTGGCTTTGCCTGACGAGGCGCGGGCCCTCCTGGCGGATCGGCTCGTCGAGAGTCTCGATCCAGCCGAGGCGAGCCGCGTCCACGACCTGTGGGTAGTGGAGGCGCGTCGGCGCATCGAGGACGTAAGGTCCGGTCGGGTGCAGACCATCCCGGGTGAAGAGGCGCTGGCGCAGGTACGGCGGGCTGTCGGGCGGTGAGATTCGCGTTTCATCCCGACGCCTTGTCGGAGTACGAGGCGGCGGCTCTGTACTACCACGAGCGGCGCAACGGGCTCGAGTTGCGATTCATCGAGAGCATAGAGAATGCAATCGTGCGCATTCTCGAGCGCCCGGAGGGATGGCGGAGGTTCGATGGGGACGTTCGCAGGTGTCTTGCGCACGTCTTCCCGTATGCCGTTCTCTTCACGATCGAAGCCGACCACATCCTCATCGTTGCGGTCATGCACTGCCGGCGGGAGCCTGGTTACTGGCGTCCCCGGGTGTAGTTTCGGCGGCGCTGGCTGCCGCCGGTTTTCAGGCCAATTGACGATCGATCGGCAAGCGCCGCATGCGCTTGCCCGTCGCCGCGAAGATCGCATTCGTCAGCGCGGGCAAGGCGCTCGGTAGCCCCATTTCGCCGGCACCTGACGGCTCCGCGGTGCTGTCGGTCATCAGCACTTCGATGTCGGGCGCGTCGATGGAGCGCAGCAGCGGGTAGTCGTGGAAGTTCGATTGGCGGACGCGGCCGTCCTGCACCGTGATTTCGAGGCCGAGCGCGGTCGAGAGGCCGTCGATCGTGCCGCCCATCATCTGCGCTTCCACGCCGAGTGGATTGACGATGCGGCCCACGTCGACGGCGCAGACGCAGCGGTGGATGCGCGGGCGGCCGTTCTGGATGCTCACTTCCATCGCGTGGGCCGTGTAGCCGCCGAAGGTGAAGTGCGTGGCGAGGCCGAGGCCGTGGCCCTTCGGCAAGTCGCGGCCCCAGCCGATGTGCTCCGCGGCGCGTTTCATCACCGCGATCAGGCGGCCGGAGTCGAATTTCGGGCCGCCGTGGCCTTCGTAGTCGTAGACCTTCGGTTCGCCGTAGAGCGCCAGACGGAAGGCGAGGGGATCGTGTCCGGCAGCGTGCGCGAGTTCGTCGATGAAGCTCTGGATGGCGAAGGCGTTGAAGGTGTGCACCGGCGCACGCCACCAGCCGCGCGGCATGCGCGAGGCCAGGCCGGAGTACTCGTTGCGGTAGT
>CAMLOR010000144.1 GCA_946481615.1 uncultured Aquimonas sp. | reverse complement strand
TCGACACCGCGCTCGCCTCGCTGGCGCGCATGGCGCATCGCGGCGCGATCGGCGCGGACGGGAAAACCGGCGATGGTTGCGGCGTGCTGCTGCATCGTCCCGAGGCCTTCCTGCGCCAGGTGGCGAACGAAGCCGGCCTGCGCGTCGGTCACAGCTTCACCGCAGGCAACGTGTTCCTGCCGCGGGATGCGGACCTCGCCGAACGCGCCCGCAGCGTGCTGGCCGAAGAACTCGCGAACGCCGAAGTGCGCGTCGCCGGCTGGCGCGTGGTGCCGGTCGACGAATCGGCCTGCGGCGAAATCGCGCTGGCCTCGCTGCCGCGCATCGAGCAGGTGTTCGTCTGCCCGGCCGCGAGCATGGACCAGAACTCGTTCCAGCGTGCGCTGTTCCTGGCGCGCCGGCGTGCGGAGATGCGGCTCGCCGACATGCCCGATTTCTATGTCGTGTCGCTGTCGGCCTGGACGCTGGGCTACAAGGCGCTCGTGCTGCCGCCGGCGCTGCCGCAGTTCTTCCCGGATCTGCGGCATCCGAAGCTCGCGGCGAGCGTGGCGCTGTTCCACCAGCGCTTCTCCACCAACACGGCGCCGCGCTGGCCGCTGGCGCAGCCCTTCCGTCTGCTGGCGCACAACGGCGAGATCAACACCATCGAGGGCAACCGGCGCTGGGCCATCGCGCGCGTGGCCAAGTGGCGCAGCCCCGCGATCGATCTGCGCGAGCTGGTGCCGCCGGTGTCGCTGCACGGCTCGGATTCGCAATCGCTCGACAACATGCTCGAACTGCTGCTCGCCGGCGGCATGGACGTGCTGCAGGCGATGCGCCTGCTGATCCCGCCCGCGACCGGCGCGCTGGAACACAAGGACGCCGACCTCGCCGCGTTCTATCAATACTTCGGATTGAACAGCGATCCCTGGGATGGCCCGGCCGGCATCGTGCTGTGTGACGGGCGTTACGCGGGCTGCACGCTGGATCGCAACGGCCTGCGCCCCGCGCGCTGGATGCTGACGAAGGATCGGCATCTGACCGTGGCGAGCGAAACCGGCGTGTGGGACTGCCCGGTCGAGAGCATCGTCGCCAAGGGCAAGCTGGGCCCCGGCGAAATGATCGCGGTCGATCTCTACAGCGGCACCTTCCTCGATTCGCCGGCCATCGACCGCATCAACGCCGCGCGCGCGCCGTTCAAGCGCTGGCTCAAGCGCGGGTTGAAGTATCTCGAGCAGGATCTGATCGATCCCTCGCTCGCGGCCGAGCCGATGGACCCGGCCACGCTCAAGCGCTACCAGAAGCTCTTCAACCTCTCGCGCGAGGAGCGCGAATCGGTGCTGCGCGTGCTGGCCGAAACCGAGCAGGAAGCCACCGGCTCGATGGGCGACGACACGCCGATGGCCGTGCTTTCGCGCCAGCATCGCTCGCTCTACGACTACTTCCGGCAAGCCTTCGCGCAAGTCACGAACCCGCCCATCGATCCGCTGCGCGAAGACTGCGTGATGAGCCTCGTCACGCCGATCGGACGCGAAGGCAACCCGTTCGAACTCTCGCCGGAAAGCGCCTACCAGATCATCGTCAACTCGCCGATCCTTTCGCAGCGCAAGCTGCGCCAGATCCTGGCGATGGAAGAGTTCCGCGAGGCCAAGGCCACGCTGAAGCTGTTCTTCGACCCGAAGACCGAATCGATGCGCGAAGCCGTGCTGCGGCTGACGGACGAGGCCGAAGCCGCCGTGCGCAACGGCGCGGTGATCCTGCTGCTCAGCGATTTCGACCCGCCGCGCGGATGCTTCTTCGTGCATCCGCTGCTCGCCACCGGGGCGATCCATTCGCGCCTGGTGAAGACCGGCATCCGCTGCGACTGCAACCTCATCGTCGAAACCGCCACGGCGCGCGATCCGCATCATTTCGCCTGCCTGATCGGCTACGGCGCCACGGCGGTGTACCCCTATCTCGCCTACCAGACGCTGTTCGACCTCGGGCGTGCCGACATCCTCAAGGCCAAGCGCGGCAACGAGCCGGCGCAGCTGGGCCGCAGTTACCGCCGCGGCATCCGCAAGGGCTTGCTCAAGATCCTTTCGAAGATGGGCATCAGCACCATCGGCAGCTATCGCGGCGCGCAGTTGTTCGAGATCATCGGACTGGAGCGCGACATCGTCGACCTGTGCTTCGAGGGCACGCCTTCGCGGGTTTCGGGCGCCGGTTGGGACGCGCTGCAGGCGGAGGCCGAGGAACAATCCGGCGAAAGCTTCGACGAAGCCGCGCCGCTGTTGCCCGGCGGGCTGCTCAAGTACATCCACGGCGGCGAATATCACGCCTACAACCCGGATGTGATCGGGGCACTGCAACGCGCGGTGCGCAGCGGCGATTACGACGATTACCGCATCTTCGCCGATCACGTGAATCGGCGGCCCGTCGCCACGCTGCGCGATCTGCTCGAACTCACCACGACGCGCGAATCGATTCCGCTCGAGGACGTCGAACCGGAGGAAGCCTTGCTGCCGCGGTTCGATTCGGCCGGCATGTCGCTGGGCGCGCTCTCGCCCGAAGCGCACGAGGCACTGGCCGTCGCCATGAACCGTCTCGGCGGCCGCAGCAATTCCGGCGAGGGCGGCGAGGATCCCGCGCGCCACGGCACCGAGAAGATGTCGCGCATCAAGCAGGTGGCCAGCGGCCGCTTCGGCGTGACGCCGGAGTACCTCATCAATGCCGACGTGCTGCAGATCAAGATCGCCCAGGGCGCCAAGCCCGGCGAGGGCGGCCAGCTGCCCGGCCACAAGGTCAACGATCTCATCGCGCGATTGCGTTTCGCGAAACCCGGCATCGGCCTGATCTCGCCGCCGCCGCACCACGACATCTATTCCATCGAGGATCTCGCGGAGCTGATCTTCGATCTGAAGCAGATCAATCCGGACGCGCTGGTGTCGGTGAAGCTCGTTTCGCACGCCGGCGTGGGCACCATCGCGGCAGGCGTGGTGAAGGCGCATGCCGACCTCATCACGATCTCCGGCTACGACGGCGGCACCGGCGCTTCGCCGGTGTCGAGCATCAAGTACGCCGGCACGCCGTGGGAACTCGGCCTCGCCGAAGCGCAGCAGGCGCTGCGCGCCAACGGCGCGCGCCACAAGGTGCGGCTGCAGGCCGACGGCGGCCTGAAGACGGGGCTCGACGTGATCAAGGCCGCGATCCTCGGCGCCGAGAGCTTCGGCTTCGGCACCGCGCCGATGGTGGCGCTGGGCTGCAAGTACCTGCGCATCTGCCATCTCAACAACTGCGCGACCGGCGTGGCCACGCAGGACGAGCGCCTGCGCAAGCAGTTCTTCACCGGATTGCCCGAGATGGTGATGAACTACTTCCGCTTCGTGGTGCGCGAGACCCGCGAATGGATGGCGGTGCTGGGCGTGCGCCGCCTCGAGGAACTGATCGGCCGCACCGAATTCCTGCGTGCCATCGAAGGCGAAACCCGGAAGCAGCGCGGTCTCGATCTGGCGCCGCTGCTTTCCTCCGGCCCGGCGCCTGCAGACGCCGCGCGCTATTGCACCGAGCCGCGCAACGTGCCGCACGACGAGGGCGCGCTCGCCGCACGCATGCTGCACAACCTGCGCGACGCCATCGCAGGCAAGCGCGGCGGCGAGTATCGCTTCGAGCTGCGCAACTTCGACCGCGCCATCGGTGCGGCGTTGTCGGGCGAGATCGCGCGGCATCACGGCGATCACGGCATGGCGGCCAGGCCGGTCACGCTGAAGCTGTCGGGCATCGCGGGCCAGAGTTTCGGCGCCTGGAACGCGGGCGGATTGCACCTGTACCTGGAAGGCGATGCCAACGACTATGTCGGCAAGGGCATGGCCGGCGGCCGCATCGTGATCCGCCCGCCGCGCGGCGCGGCCTATGCCAGCCAGGACACGCCGATCATGGGCAACACCTGCCTCTACGGCGCGACCGGTGGCGAACTCTATGCCGCCGGACGCGCCGGCGAACGTTTCGCCGTGCGCAACAGCGGCGCGATCGCGGTGATCGAAGGCGCGGGCGACCACTGCTGCGAATACATGACGGGCGGCGTCGTCACCGTGCTCGGCCGCGTGGGCATGAACTTCGGCGCGGGCTTCACCGGCGGCTTCGCCTACGTGCTCGATCTCGACCGCGATTTCGTCGATCGCTACAACCACGAACTGATCGACATCCATCGCTTGTCGACCGAGGGCATGGAGGGGCAGCTGCAGCATCTGAGGCTGCAGGTGCAGACGCATGTCGATGAGACCGGCAGTGCCTGGGGGCAGCAGATCCTCGAGGAGTTCCGCGATTTCATCGGCAAGTTCTGGGTCGTGAAACCGCGTGCTGCATCGCTCGATACGCTGATCGATGCGTTGCGGAGGGCGGCGTGATGCCCGACAACGTCTTCCAGTTCCTCGACCTCCCGCGCCGCATGCCCGCCGAAGTGCCGACCGCGCTGCGCGTCCTGGGCTGGCAGGAAATCTACGGCGGCTTCGAACCCGCGCACGCCGCCGAGCAGGCCGGCCGCTGTCTGGATTGCGGCAATCCGTACTGCGAGTGGAAGTGCCCCGTGCACAACTACATCCCGAACTGGCTCGCCCTGGTGAAGGCCGGGCGGTTGTTCGAGGCCGCGGCGCTCGCGCACGAAACCAATCCGCTGCCGGAAATCTGCGGCCGCATCTGTCCGCAGGATCGCCTCTGCGAAGGCGCCTGCACGCTGGAAGGCGATTTCGGCGCGGTGACGATCGGCGCGGTGGAGAAGTACATCGTCGACGAAGCCTTCCGTCTCGGCTGGCGGCCCGATCTTTCGCAGGTGCGCGCCACGGGCAAGCGCGTGGCCATCGTCGGGGCCGGTCCGGCCGGCCTGGCGTGCGCCGATCGCCTCGCGCGCCGCGGCATCGAGGCGCACGTGTTCGACCGTTACGAGGAGATCGGCGGCCTGCTCACCTTCGGCATCCCGCCGTTCAAGCTCGAAAAGGAGGTCGTGGCCACGCGCCGCGGCGTGCTCGAAGCGATGGGCGTGCGCTTCCATCTCGGCAAGGAGGTGGACGAGGCCCGCTCGCACGAACTACTGCGCGATTTCGACGCGCTGTTCCTCGGCACCGGCGCCTATCGCGCGCTGCACGGCGATCTGCCGGGACGCGACGCGGCCCACGTGCAGGAGGCCTTGCCGTTCCTCGTCGCGAACGCCCGCCGCGTGCTGCGCGGCATCGACGACCCGCGCCTCGATCTCGTCGGCAAGCGCGTCGTCGTGCTGGGCGGCGGCGACACCGCGATGGATTGCGTGCGCACCTCCATCCGTCTCGGCGCCGCGCAGGTGACCTGCGCGTATCGGCGCGACGAGGCCAACATGCCGGGCTCGCGGCGCGAGGTGAAGAACGCGCGCGACGAAGGCGTCGAGTTCCTTTTCAACCGCCAGCCGCTGGCGATCGAGACGGAAGGCGTTCGCGTGGTCGAGACCACGCTCGGCCCCGCCGATGCCGATGGCCGCCGCATGCCGATGACGGTGCCCGATAGCGAAACGCTTTTGCACGCCGATGCCGTGATCCTGGCCTTCGGCTTCCGTGCCAGCCCGGCACCGTGGTTCGCGAAACACGGCATCGACACCGGCGGCGACGGCCGCGTGCGCGTGGGCGACGAGGGCGTGGCGTACCGCACCGCGCATCCGAAGATCTTCGCCGGCGGCGACAACGTGCGCGGTGCGGATCTGGTGGTGACGGCGGTGAAGGACGGGCGCGATGCGGGGAATGCGATCGCGAAGATGTTGATGGCCTGACGTCGCTCCGGTCGGGCCGGCCGGCGATGCCATTGGCAGCGGCCGGCGTCTGCCTGATGCCCCGACACAGGGGCCAGCCGCACAGGACCGCCACGCGCATCGGACCTGGGTTCCCGCCTTCGCGGGAACGACGTCAGGTTGCCGAGCGTGCCTTCGCGCGCCGCTCGTACATCGCCTGATCGGCGCGGGAGAGCGTTTCGGCGATCGATTCGTGGTCTTCGCGCACCGCCCAGCCCAGCGAGAACGGGCACGGCGCGCGGATCGCGTCCTGCTGCAGGCGTTCCACCAGCACCGGCAAGGCGCTTTCGCCCGCGCCGCCCAGCAGCACGAGGAATTCGTCGCCGCCGGCGCGGATCACGGCATCCTCGGCGCGCACGCGCTGCTGCAGGAACTGCGCGAACTCGATCAGCACGCGGTCGCCGTAATCGTGTCCGTGCAGATCGTTGACGCGCTTGAAGTGGTCCAGGTCGACGTTGATCGCGGCCCAGCGTGCGTCGTGATGGCGCCGCGCGAACTCCTCGATGTGGCGGCGATTGAAGGCGCCGGTCAGCGGATCGCGCTGGCTGTGTTCGCGCAGCGTTTCGGCCTGTTCCACCTGCTCGGTCACGTCGACGGCATGGCCCACCACGTAGGCCGCGGCGCTCCCGTTGCTGGAAAGGCGATTGCCGTAGCGCCAGTGGCGCAGGCTGCCTTCCGGCGTGCGGATGCGCAGCAGGCCTTCGTCGTGGCCGTGCTGCAGCACGCGCTCGAGATAGCGTTCGAAGCCTTCGGCCGTGGGCTCGGCGATGAACTCGCGCACGCTGCGCCCTTCGAGCGCCTGCGGCGGCAGGCCCAGGGCCTGCGCGGTGGCGGGATTCACCATGAGCAGCCGCCCTTCGCGATCGTGCAGGAACACGTAGCCGGTGGACAGGCGCAACAGATCGGTGGCGCGCGCCTCGCTCTCGCGCAAGGCGAGCAGCGCGCGGCGCAGGCTGGCATTGGAGCGCCGCTGCAGCAGGAAGAAGGCCGTGAGCACGATCAGCGTGCCGACCGCGAGCACCGTGAGGAAACGCGTCAGGCGGTTGGTCGCGGCCAGCGAGGTTTCGCGTTCCTGCGCCAGCGCGGCCTCGGTCTGCAGCCGCATCACGTCGAATTCCTGCTGCGCGTATTTCAGACGCGCGTCGAAATCGTCGGCCTGTTGGGCGCGGTCGGCCGCCATGATGCCGGCGTGGAGTTCGAGATTGCGCCGCACGAGCGGCTCCAGTTCCGCCGTGGGCCGACCGAGGTCGAGCATCACGGTGAGCAGGTCGCGCGCCACGCGCAGTTCGTCGCGGGTGAGGCCGAGCGCGCGGAAGTTGGCGTGCGCGGTGGCCAGTTCGCGCATGGCGTCTTCATGCTCGCCCGCGGCATGCGCGGCCAGGCCCAGCACCTCGTGCCCGAGGCCCGCGAGCTGGCTGTTCTGCAGCGTCGTCCCGAGCTGCAGCACTTTCTCGCCGTTGGCGCGCTGCTCCGCGATGTTGCCTTCGCTGCGGGCCAGGCGCGCCGATTCCAGGTAGAGCTCGGCACCGAGCTTGGGATCGTTGAAGCGCTCGCTCACCGCGATCGCGCGCTGCAGCTCCTTGCGCGCGGCGTCGACCTGTTCGAGATGCACGAGGCTGCGCGCATGGTTGCGCATCAGGCGCACCTGCATCGGCAAGGCCTCGCCGGGGCCGAGGCGACCAAGGCCACGCTGCGCGTATTCGGCGGCCAGCGCGTGCTTGCCCAGCGCGTAGCTCAGCGACGAGTACGCAAGATCGATGTCGGCCGAGAGTTCGGGAATCGGCGCGCGCTTGAGCACCAGTTCGGCCTGCCCGAGCAACCGTTCGCCCTGGGTGTAGTCCTGCAGCGCCATGAAGCCGCGCGCCTGCGCGATCAGGCCGCGCACTTCGAGCGCGGGCAGGCGGGCCTCGCGCGCCGCGGCGCCGGCGGCGGCGCCTGCATCGCGCTGGCAGCCCCAGTTCGCCACCACGCGGCAGGCGTTGGCACGCGCCAACTCGAGCAGCGCCACCTCGCGCGCGTCCTTGCCGTCCTGCGCCTGCTTCACCAGCGCGGGTATCTCGCGCAGCACGCGCTCGGGTTCCGACAGGGCCTGATCTTCGAGCGGATGACGCGGGAGCTCGGCGGCGGCACCGACCGTGGCGAAGAGCACGAGTGCGGCGGCCGCGCGCCAGTTCATGCGGCCACGCGCATGACGTTGCTGTCGGGCTCTGGTTCGACGATCACGGGATACTTCATCGCGGCACCGGGTCGACCCGCCACGAAATGCTGCGGAATGCGGGCTGAGGTCATTCTACGCCGCGCGATTTCGCCGGAGCCGTGACGCGGATGCGAAGCGCGTCGCGCAACCGGCGACGACCGGTGCGAATGCGCAAGGAACGCCAAGGTGCTCGGTACGGGATTCTTCCGTTCGGTGAGAGCGAAGCGTGTCGCGGGGCGCTCGGGGGTTCGGGGATGGGTTGCGCCGCCCGCGCGCTGCGCGCGCGCGGCCGCCTGATCGCGGGGGTTTTCGTCAGTGCGTCCATGCACTGTCGCAAACGGGCGGGCATCCAGTGCGGGGC
>CAMLOR010000143.1 GCA_946481615.1 uncultured Aquimonas sp. | reverse complement strand
CCGCGAAGCGCTCGCTGGCCGAGATCGTCGAAGGCGCCGACATCTTCCTCGGCCTTTCGGCGGCGGGCGTACTCAAGCCCGAGATGGTGGCGAGCATGGCCTCGCGCCCGATCATCCTGGCGCTGGCCAATCCCACCCCGGAAATCCTGCCGGAACTCGCGCGCCAGGCGCGCCCGGACTGCATCATCGCCACGGGCCGTTCGGACTATCCGAACCAGGTCAACAACGCGCTGTGCTTCCCCTACATCTTCCGCGGCGCGCTCGACGTGGGCGCCACCACCATCAACGAGCCGATGAAGCTCGCCTGCGTGCACGCCATCGCGGAGCTGGCGCGGCGCGAGGCCACCGATCTGGGCGCGGCCTACAGCGGCGATGTGCCGAGCTTCGGTGCCGATTACCTGATCCCGCGCCCGTTCGATCCGCGCCTGCTGGTGTCGCTGGCGCCGGCGGTGGCGAAGGCGGCGATGGCGTCGGGCGTGGCCACGCGCCCGATGGCCAATCTCAAGGATTACGCCGAGAAACTCAGCCAGTTCGTGTTCCGCACGGGCCTCCTGATGAAGCCCGTGTTCGAGCGCGCGCGCGGCGATCTCAAGCGCGTGGTCTACGCCGAGGGCGAGGAAGAAACCGTGCTGCGCGCGGTGCAGACGGTGGTGGACGAAGGACTCGCGAAACCGATCCTGATCGGCCGCCCCGCGGTGATCGACGCGCGCATCCAGCGCCTGGCGCTGCGCATCCGCCCGGGCGTGGACGTGGAAGTCACCAACATCGACGACGATCCGCGCTTCAACGACTACTGGCGCGACTACTACGACATCATGCAGCGCCGCGGTGTCACGCCGGCGGCGGCCAAGGCCGTGGTGCGTTCGCGCTCGACGGTGATTGCCGCGCTGATGGTGCGCCGTGGCGAGGCCGACGCCATGCTCTGCGGCATCGTGGGCAGCTACCAGAAGAAGCTGGCCTACATCATCAACGTGCTGGGCCGCGATCCGGGCGTGAATTCCACGTCGGCGATGGCGGCAGTGCTCAATGATCGCGGCACGTTCTTCTTCGTCGACACCCACGTGTGGCCCGAGCCTACCGCCGAGCAGATCGCCGAAGCCGCGCTGCAGGCCTCCTACCGCCTCAAGCTGTTCGGCATCACGCCGCGCATGGCGCTGCTCTCGCATTCGAACTTCGGCAGCCATGACACGCCCAGCGCGCAGAAGATGCGCGCCGCGCTCAACCTGATCCGTTCGCGCGCGCCCAATCTCGAAGTGGAAGGCGAGATGCAGGCCGACACGGCGATCTCCGATGCCGTGCGCGAGCGGCTGTTTCCGAATTCGAACCTCAAAGGCTGCGCCAACCTGTTCGTGTTCCCGAACCTGGATGCCGCCAACATCTCGTACAACTTCGTGCGAGCGATGACGGACGGCGTGGGGCTGGGGCCGATCCTGATGGGCGTTTCCAAGCCGGCGCACGTGTTGACGCCCGCGGCGACGGTGCGGCGCGTGGTGAACATGACGGCGATCGCGGCGGTTGAGGCGCAGATACGGGCCGAAAGAGCACCGTAGCGCTTTCGCGGGGGTTCGACAGGCTCACCGCGAACGGTTTTCGTAGACCGGGCTCGGTTTTTTCTCGACGCATTCGCGATCACCGTTCACGGTGAGCTTGTCGAATCCGCCGCCCCGGTCCTCGCCCCCGCGCTCAGCGCAACGCGTACGCCGTATGTCCCCGCGCCAGCGCCCAGCGCAGCTTCATCAGCGCCTGCCCGCGATGGCTGACGCGGTGCTTGGAGCCCAGGTCCATCTCCGCCGCCGACAACCCCACCAGCGGATCGTAGAACACCGGGTCGTAGCCGAACCCGCCGCCGCCGCGGCGCGCTTCAAGGATGCGGCCTTCCCACACGCCTTCGCAGATCAGCGGCATCGGATCGTCCGGCCGCCGCAGCAGCACCAGCGCACAGTAGAAATAGGCGCCGCGGTTCTCCGCCGGCACCTCGCGCAGTTCCTGCAACAGCTTGTCGATGTTGCCTTCCGGGTTCGAAGGCGAGCCGGCATAACGCGCCGAATACAGCCCGGGCGCGCCGTTCAGCGCTTCCACGCACAGCCCGGAGTCTTCGCCCAGCGCCGGCAGACCCGAAAGACGCGATGCATGACGCGCCTTGAGGATCGCGTTCTCGATGAAGGTCTGCCCGGTTTCCTCGACATCCTCGATGCCCAGTTCGCCGTGCGAAATGGTTTCGACGTCGACTTCCGCCAGCAGATCGCGCATTTCGGCGAGCTTGCCGGGGTTGCCGCTGGCCAGCACGAGCTTGCGCATGTCAGGCCTCCAGGGCTTGGCGCTGCAGATCGAGCAGTTGCTTCACGCCGTCGGTGGCGAGGCCGAGCAGGGCGTCGAGTTCCTCGCGCCGGAAGGCGTGGCCCTCGGCCGTGCCCTGCAGCTCGATGAAGCCGCCGCCGTCGTTCATCACCACGTTCATGTCGGTGTCGCAGCCGCTGTCCTCGGCATAGTCGAGGTCGAGCACGGGCACGCCGCGGAACACGCCGACCGACACCGCCGCCACCGCGCCGAAGATCGGGTCGCGGGTGATCTCGCGCTTGCCGCGCAGCCAGCGCACGGCGTCGACCAGCGCCACGTAGGCGCCGGTGATGGCCGCGGTGCGGGTGCCGCCGTCGGCCTGGATCACGTCGCAATCGAGCGTGATGGTGCGCTCGCCGAGCAACGAGCGATCGACGCAGGCACGCAGCGAGCGGCCGATCAGGCGCTGGATTTCCAGCGTGCGCCCGCCCTGCTTGCCGTTGGCGGCCTCGCGCAGCGAACGCGTGTGGGTGGCGCGCGGCAGCATGCCGTATTCGGCCGTCACCCAGCCTTCGCCCTTGCCGCGCAGGAAGGCCGGCACCTTGTTCTCGACGCTGGCGGTGCACAGCACCTGGGTATCGCCGAAGCTGACCCGCACGGAGCCTTCGGCGTGCCGCGTATAGCCGCGCTCGATGCGCACCGGGCGCAACTCGTGGGGCGCTCGGCCGCTGGGACGCGTGATCGGGGTCATGGGCACGATTGGGAATTATCCGGCACGCAGTTTACCATTCGCCCTCCCTGCACACGGGAATCGCGATGATCCGCAGCATGACCGCCTTCGCTTCCGCCGAGCGCGCCACCCCGTGGGGCGTGCTGGCCTGCGAGGTGCGCGCGGTGAACCATCGCTTCCTCGAGCTGGGCGTGCGCGCGCCCGAGGAGCTGCGCGCGCTGGAGCCGGCGGTGCGCGAGCGCGTCGCGCAGAAGGCGCAGCGCGGCAAGATGGAGCTGGGCCTGCGGCTGCGCGGCGACATCGCCTCGGCCGGCGAATTGCGCATCAACCACGCCTTGCTGTCGCGCCTGGCGGAGCTTGCGATCGACTGCGAGCCGCGCTTCCCGCGCCTCAACGTGGAATTCACCGAGCTGCTGCGCTTCCCGGGCGTGGTGGAGCAGAACGAACTCGACCAGGCCGGCCTGCACGCCGAAGCACTCAAGCTGGTCGACCACACCCTGGACGAATTCACCCAGGCCCGCGAACGCGAAGGCGCGAAACTCGCCGCGGTGATGCGCGAGCGCCTCGACGGCATCGAGCGGATCGCCGCGCAGGTGAAGGAATGGCTGCCGGAGATCCGCGCCGGCCTGCGCGCCAAGCTCGACGCCAGGCTCGCCGAACTCAAGCCGCCGATCGAGCCCGGCCGCATCGAGCAGGAACTCGTGCTCTGGCTGCAGAAACTCGACGTCGACGAGGAACTCGACCGCCTGGCCTCGCATGTGCACGAGGCGCGCCGCGTGCTGGGCCTGAAGGAAGCCGTCGGCCGCCGCCTCGATTTCCTCATGCAGGAATTCAACCGCGAGGCCAATACTTTGGGCTCGAAATCCGTCGATGCGCGCACCAGTGCCGCCGCCGTCGAACTCAAGGTGCTGATCGAACAATTGCGCGAACAGGTACAGAACCTTGAGTGACGAGTGCGGCCGCGGCACGCTGTTCATCGTGGCGGCGCCTTCGGGGGCCGGCAAATCGAGCCTGGTGAACGCGGTGCTGGCGAAGGAACCCGGCATCGTGCTCTCGATCAGCTTCACCTCGCGCGCGCCGCGCCCGGGCGAACGGCATGCCCAGCACTACCACTTCGTCGACAAGACCGAGTTCGAACGCATGATCGCCGCCGGCGATTTCTTCGAACACGCCCTCGTGCACGGCGACTACAAAGGCACCGCGCGCCAGAGCGTCGAACCGCAGCTCAGGGCCGGCAAGGACGTGCTGCTGGAGATCGACTGGCAGGGCGCCCGCCAGGTGCGCGAGAAGATGTGCGACTGCGTCAGCGTCTTCATCCTGCCGCCCTCGCGCGACGCGCTCGAAACCCGCATGCGCAACCGCGGCCAGGATTCCGAGGCCACCATCGCCCGCCGCCTGGCCGCCGCGCGCGAGGAAATGAGCCACTACGACGAGTTCGACTACGTCATCGTCAACGAACACTTCGACGCCGCCGCTGCCGAACTGCGGGCCATCTTCGTGGCGCACCGGCTGCGCCGCGAGGCCCAGCAGGTGCGCCAGCGTCGCTTGATCGCCGAGTTGCTGAAGTCGCAAGACCCTGAAACTTAACGGGTTCGGCAGGTATTCCTTGCCCCGGCCCGGCCCCCCGGCCTACAATCCGCGCCCCTGCGCCCGCCGTTCGGCCAGCGCAACCCGAGGTAATCCCATGGCACGCATCACCGTAGAAGACTGCCTGGCGGTCGTCGACAACCGTTTCGAGCTCGTGCTGATGGCGTCCAAGCGCGCCCGTCAGCTCTCCAAGGGCGCCGATTCGGCCATCGACAACGCCGAGCACGGCGACAAGCCCACCGTCCTGGCCCTGCGCGAGATCGCCGCCCGCAAGGTCGACACCGCCCTCATCGAGGCCGTGGAAAAGGCCGAGCGCGAGCGCGCCGAGCGCGAAGCCCTGGAATGGGCCGCGGCCGAAGTGGACGACGATCTTTCCAAGGGCGGCGACGACTGATCGCCTGAACCGCCGGGGCAACGCACCGTTGCCCTCGCCGGAACCGCTGCGTAGTCTCCGGTCATGGCTACGCAATCCGCGCTGGCGACCGTGGTGCCGGACCCCTGTCCGGACCAGGTCGGCCAGCTGACCCAGCGCCTGCAATCCTATCTGCCGCCCGAGCAGATCGAGCGCGTGCGCCTGGCCTACCGCATCGGCGCGGCTGCCCACGAAGGCCAGACCCGCAAGAGCGGCGAGCCCTACATCACCCATCCCGTCGCCGTCGCCACCCTGCTGGCCGACCTCGGCATGGACGCCGAAACCCTCTGCGCGGCCATCCTGCACGACGCGCTGGAAGACACCTCGCTCGAACGCGGCACCATCGAACGCGAATTCGGCAACGCGGTGGCCGAGCTCGTCGACGGCGTCACCAAGCTCGACAAGCTGCAGTTCGCCGACCGCCAGGAAGCCGCCGCGGAAAGCTTCCGCAAGATGCTGCTGGCGATGGCGCGCGACCTGCGCGTGATCCTGATCAAGCTGGCCGACCGCCTGCACAACATGCGCACCATCGAATCGATGACGGTGGAAGCGCGCCGCCGCATCGCGCGCGAAACGCTCGACATTTACGCGCCGATCGCGCAGCGCCTGGGCATGAACCGCATCAAGGCCGAGCTGCAGGATCTCGGCTTCAAGGCGCTGTTCCCGCGCCGCCACGCCGTGCTTTCCCGCCGCATCGAGAAACAGCCCGTGCTGCGGCGCGAGGCGATGGTGAAGATCGAGGCCGCGCTGGCGCAGAAACTGGCGCACGAGAAGATCGCGCATCGCCTCGTGGGCCGCGTGAAATCGCCGTTCTCCATCTACACCAAGATGAAGAGCGAGCACAAAACGCTCGACCAGGTGATGGACGTGTTCGGCTTCCGCGTGGTGGTGCGCACGGCGATGGAGTGCTACCACGCGCTGGGTGCGGTGCATGCGCTCTACAAACCGCTCGACGCGCGCTTCCGCGATTTCATCGCCATCCCCAAGGCCAACGGCTACCAGAGCCTGCACACCGTGCTGTTCTCGCCGTTCGGTTCGCCGGTGGAAGTGCAGATCCGCACCGAGGACATGGATCTAGTGGCGGAGCGCGGCATCGCGGCGCACTGGGTCTACAAGAGTTCGGGCTCGACCCAGAGCAGCGCGCAGAGCCGCGCCCACACCTGGCTCGCCAGCCTGCTCGAATCGCAGCAGTTCGCGGGCTCCTCGCTCGAATTCCTCGAAAACGTCAAGGTCGACCTCTTCCCCGATGAGGTCTATTTGTTCTCGCCCAAGGGCGACATCCTCTCGCTGCCGCGCAACTCCACCGTGCTCGATTTCGCCTACGCGGTGCACACCGACGTGGGCGATCACGCGGTGGCCGCGCGCGTCGACAAGAAACTCGTGCCGCTGCGCACCAAGCTCGTCTCCGGCCAGACGGTGGAAATCATCACCGCGGCGAGTGCGAGCCCGAACCCGAACTGGCTCGAATTCGTGGTCTCGAGCAAGGCCCGCACCGCGATCCGCCACTACCTCAAGCACCTGCAGCACGAAGACGCCGTCGAACTCGGCCACCGCATGCTCGACCGCGCGCTCGAAGCGATGGAAACCTCGCTCGACCGCGTGCCCGCCTCGATGCTGGAGCAATACCTCATCGAGAACCGCCTGCGCCGCCTCGAAGACCTGCTCTCCGAGATCGCGCTAGGCAACCGCATGCCGCAACAGGTGGCGCAGGCGCTGACGCAAGGGCAGGGCGAACTGCTTTCCGCCACACCCGGACCGAGCGCCGAGAAGATCCTCATCAGCGGCGCCGAACGCGGCGTCCTCAGCTTCGCCCAATGCTGCCACCCGATCCCCGGCGACGAGATCATGGGCTACCTCTCGGCCGGCAAGGGCATCGTGGTGCATCGACTCGAATGCCCGAACGTCGAAGGCTTCCGCAAGTCGCCGGAGCGCTGGGTGCCCATCGCGTGGGATCGCAACGTGCAGGGAGACTACAAGGCCGGGCTACGCGTCGAAGTCGAGAACAAGCCTGGTGTACTGGCGCAGGTGGCCGCTGCCATCGCCGAAGCCGAATCGAACATCGACAACGTCGAATACCGCGAACGCGACCTGCGTCTGGCGGTGATGCACTTCAATATCGAAGTGAAGCATCGCAAGCATCTGGCCGATGTGATCCGGCGGATTCGTCGGCTCGGCGTAGTGATCGGTGTCGCGCGTCTCTGAGTGCGCAATTCGATCCGCTCAAAGCCGCATGCCGAGCCAGATGACCGCTTCGGTTGAAGCCGACACGATGGGTTTGATGACACGCGGCCAGAATTTGCCTGCCCGCGCTGGTCCCAGCGTCGTGTCGTGATGCTGCTGTTCCTCGGCGACAATGCTGGATATTGCGTGCACGGCCGCTGCATCGATTTCCTCCAACTGCAGTAGCTGACGATTCAAGTGTCGAAGCACGACGGCTTCCACCGCAACCGTCGTCGCCGCGATGGCGCCGGGTCCGAGCAGCCCGGTGATCAAACCGAGCAGGTAGCCGCCCGCGCCGCATAGCCAATAGCTGCGGCAACGGGGATTGCTGCGCCGTTGCAGCTCGCCGCCAAAAGTGGCTCGATGTCTCATTTCATGCGCGCGAAACTCGGCGAGCACCGAAACCAGCGCCGGAGCGGTGAGGCGCGCAAACACCAGTTGGCCCGAATAGATGCCCACCGCGCCGTGCTCACCCGCGTGATTGACCTTGATGATCCGGTTGCCCAAGTCGGACGTGGAAAGTGCTTCGGGCGGCAACGTTGTTCTCGCTCAGGCATGCGGACTTGCGCGAGTGTACGGCGTCTGCCCACTCCGGCGCCGATCGCGAAATCAACTGCATCGCATCGCACTTGCGCACTCTTGCTGCGGCGCTTGGGACAGGCGTAGGATCGCCTTGCCGCGGCCAAATCCGCGGCCGGGCTTCAGAACCCGTCACGCGCGCATCGACGCGCTACCGCACGCCAGCGAGGCGCGTTTTTCGTGCCCGCGCTCCGTGCGCGTGGCCATCCGCCGGCTCACGGCGGCGGTGCGCGGGGGCCGAAAGGTCCGCCGGTCGCGTGCCGGTTCTGAACCGCGCACCGTTCGCCACCTCCGGGGGCCGCATGGCCGATACACCGCTGTCTGCTGTCGCGCATGCCTGGCGTCGTCGACGCGAGGATGTGGTGATCGCGTGGGCCGAGGCGATCGTGTTCGAGCGGTTGCGGCGGAGCGGGCACATCGAGAATCCGCGGCAGGCGGAGCAGTTCCTGCGGTTTCGGCTCGCCGGGTTGCTGCATGAGGAGCTACATGCGGTGTGGCTCGATGGGCATCATCGCGTCATCGAGTGCGATGTGTTGGCGA
>CAMLOR010000142.1 GCA_946481615.1 uncultured Aquimonas sp. | reverse complement strand
GACGCCTGCCGATCGACGGGCTGAAGATCTCGCACACCTTCATGCAGGGCGTGCCCGACAACACCTCCGACGCCGACATCTGCCTCGCGATCATCCGCATCGCGCAGAGCCTCGGGCTCACCGTGATCGCCGAGGGCGTGGAAACCGCGCAGCAGCGCGCCTTCCTGATGGCCCTGGGCACCGAGTTGTGCCAGGGCTATTTCTACAGCGAACCGCTGACGCCCGACGAATTCGCGAAGTACCTGCAACGTTAGCCGCCAACCGTCGTCCCGCGAAGGCGGTGAGCCAGTGACTTCGATGCGTCTCGCGAAAGACACCGGATTCCCGCCTACGCGGGAATGACGGACAATCCCGCGCATGAACGACTGGACCCTGCGCCCCATCACCGCGGCCGACGATGCCGCCATGGCGAACGTCATCCGCACCGTGATGCCGGAATTCGGCGCGGTCGGCGACGGCTTCGCCATCAACGATCCCGAAGTCGACTGGATGAGCCGCGCCTACGCGCAACCGCGCTGCGCCTACTTCGTCGTCGAACGCGACGGCGCGGTGCTCGGCGGCGGCGGCGTGGCGCCGCTCGAAGGCGGCGACCCGGCCGTCTGCGAACTGCGCAAGATGTACTTCCTGCCGGCCCTGCGCGGCAGCGGCGCCGGCACCGCGCTCATGCAACGCTGCCTCGAGGCCGCCCGCGGCTTCGGCTTCGAACGCTGCTACCTCGAGACCCTCTGCGGCATGAGCGCCGCGCGCAAGCTCTACGAACGCAGCGGCTTCACGCTCATCGGCGCGCCGATGGGCGCGACGGGACACGGCGGCTGCAATACGTTCTATCTGCGCGAACTCTGAGGCGGCAACGCACCGCGGAAAACGCGGCAAAAACACCGTATTCCGCCAGTCGCCGACCAACGGTCGTGCGAGCCCGAATCGCACGCTAACTCCATGATTCGTCGTTCCGACGAAAGATTTCTGGACGTCCGCCGCCAACCCTCGACCTAGACTCGCGCCGCCGAATCACGGCGGTGCGATGAGCGACGGTGCATGAAGCGGCTACTGGTTTTTCTATGGTTTTCGATCGGCGCCGCCGGCGCACAGGAACTCGATCAACGTGCCGGAATCGGCGACCGCGTGGCATCCACGCGCACCGGCGCCGATTTCAACGAGGCCATCGCGCCATTCGCCATCGACGCCATGCAGGCCTGCGCGCAGCAGGGTCTGCCGCTCGCCACCGGCGAGATGGCGACGCTGCTCGCACGTGTGGCGCCTGAGGGATCGTGGTCGGACGTGGACCTGGAACCCGATTCCGCCGTCACCGATTGCATCGCGAAACAGCTGCTCGCGGCCAAGCTTCCCACGCCGCAAGGCTGGGACTGGGAGCAAGGCCCGTTTCCGCTGACGCTGCGCCTCGGCGTGGGCGTGGCGGCAGGAGACTGACATGCGCCTGCCCGGTCTCCTCGTCGCCGTCTCGGCCTTCCTGACGACCACAGCCCCGGCCTGGGCCGGCTGGGGCGACGAATATGCCAAACGGATCCGCGCAACCGAAGTCGTATCGCCGCTCGGCGACGGCCTCTTCGGCGATGCGATCAGTCTGTTCGACGGCACCGTCACCTTTGCCGCCACCGATATCGACCTGCCCGGCAACAACGCGCTGCCGGTGCGGCTGCGCCGCTTCCTCGATCTGCAAGACAAGGCGTTTCCGCAGGCGCTGTGCGACTGGCAACTGGACGTGCCCTACATCGGCGGCATTTTCCCGGCGGGCTGGGAAGCGCTGATCGGTTGCGACCAACCCCTGCCCCCGTCGCCGCTGCCGATCGGCGGCGTGCAGTTCCTGCGGCGCGACTACTGGCACGGCCTGCAGCTTCACGTGGACGGTGAAAGCGCCTCGATGCTCGAACAGATGGTGGTGGCCGCGGAACTCGTGCACGAGAACAAGGTGCCCAAGCCGGCGTTCGCGGTGTCGAAATGGCGCACGAAGGACGGCTGGTTCTTCCAGTGCCAGGCCGGCGCCCCTTCCGGTTCTCCCACCTATGTCGGCCACGCGCCGGACGGCCTGAAATACACGTTCTCGCACCGCGTGGTGCGCGATCATCCACCGCTCTACCGGCAGATCGATGCCTACCACGTCTCCGCACCGATGCAGCGCCGCGACGTGCGGATGTACCTGTCGAAAATCGAGGACCGCTTCGGAAACACCGTCGACTACGTGTGGAATCCCGCCGCGGCGCTGCGCAACGACCTGCAAAGGATCGAAGCCAGCGACGGCCGCAAGATCGAGTTCGCGTATGCCGCGAGCCGCATCGCGGGCGTGCCGGGCTTCGGCGATTTCGGGCAACTGGATTCGGCCACGGCGCACCAGCGCACCTGGAGTTTCGGCTACGCCTTCGCCGCGGGATTCGGCACCGCGCTGTCGAGCGTGACGAATCCGGACACCGGCACTTGGTCGTTCGACCGCAGCCAACTCGCACACGAACTCCAGTACGAGCCCGATCCCGCGCACGGCCCCAACGCGCTCAAGTACGCGCAGGCGAATCCGGCGCGCCCCTGCACCTGGATGCCGATGTTCAACACCTCCAACGGCGGCGCCTACCCTGCGGGCGGCGGCGTCTACTCGATCACGCACCCCTCGGGCGCGCGGGCCGATTACACCTTCCAGCCCCGGCGCCACGGGCGCGCCAACGTGCCACTGGGCTGCCGCAACTACGACGACGGCGGCATGAAGTTGAACGAGCCGGCGCTGTTCCACGACACGCTGACCCTCTCCGCCAAGGCGATTTCCGGCCCGGCGCTTGCGCCCGGCACCACCAGCTACGCCTACGCGGACCTGGGCGGCGACAACGCGGCCTACGACAGCCCGGAGCACGGCGCCTACACGCCGCCGCCGGGCCCGCACACCAAAACGGTCACGGTGACGGACCCCGACGGCGTGCAGACGATGCATACCTTCGGCAAGGATCACCAATCGAACGAAGGCCGCCTGCTGAAGACCGAGGTGAAGAAGGGCGGCATCGTGCACGAGGTGCGCGCCCACGCCTACCTCGCGGAAACCGTCTTCAACCAGGCCGTGCCCGGCAGTCCCTACGCGTTTCCGATGCCGTATCGCCTCGGGAACGTCAACGCCGTCGGCGTGGACGAATTCAGCGCCTCGGCGCAACGCCCCGTCGTCACGCGCACGACGACGCGCGACGCGAAGGCCTACACCTGGCAAATCCCCGCCGAATGCCACGGGCAGTCGCTGCCGTGTCTCGATGCCTTCGGCCGCGCGACCAAAACGCGCCGCTACAGCCCGTTCGGCGATCGCACCGATCTCACCGCCTACCACGACAACGCGGCGCTCTGGGTGCTGGGCCAGATCCAGTCGTCGACCAACACGAACACCGCGCCGAACCTCATCGAATCGCGCACCGACTACGATGCGAAGGCGATGCCCTGGAAGACCTATGCCTTCGAGCAGCTGCAGAGCGTGTCGACCTACGAACTGGCCGCGGGGACGCAGGCCGGCACGCTCAAGACGATCGCCGACGGCGCCGGCCACACGATCACGCTGTCGAACTGGAAGCGCGGCGTGCCGCAGACGATCACCTACCCGACCCAGCTCAGGCAGGCGGGCGTGTTCGATACTGAAACCGCCGTCGTCAACGACCGCGGCGAGATCGATTCGGTCACCGACGAACTGGGCTACAAGACCTGCTACGGCTACGACATGATGGGCCGGCTGGCCACGGTCACCCATCCCTCGGAAACGCAAGCGGGCGTGTGTGACACCTCCGCCTGGTCCCAGACGACGTCGGGTTTCGTGCGCGTGGCCGTGGCCGAGTACGGCATCCCGGCCGGCCACTGGCGCCACACCGTCAGCACCGGGACGCGCAGGAAGGAAACCTTCTACGACGCGTTCTGGCGCCCCATCCTCACGCGCGAATCCACCACCGACGGCAGCGCCGGCGTGCGCGCCGTGCGGCGCCTCTTCGACTGGAGCCATCGCGAGACGTTCGCCTCGTACCCGGTCGCGACCTTCGCGAACTACACCGACGCCGCGTTCAACGCGGGCACCGACACGCTCTACGACGCGCTCGGACGGATCACCGGCACCGCCGTCGACTCGGAACTGGGCACGCTCGCCACGAGCACCAGCTACGCCAACGGTCAGACCGTCCACACCAATGCGCGTGGCCATTCGACGACGACGACCTACCAGGCCTTCGACGAACCAAGTCTCGCCGCGCCGCTGATGGTCACGGCGCCCGAAAGCACCACCACCGCCTACACGCGCGACGGGTTCGGCAAGCCGCTCACGCTCACCCGCAGCGGCCCCTACACCCCGCCCGGCGGCGTCACCGAAAACCTCACGGCCACTCGCCGCTTCGTCTACGACGCGCAGCAACGCCTGTGCAAGACGATCGAGCCCGACGCCGGCATCACGGTGTTCGACTACGACGCGGCCGGCAACCTGGCCTGGCGCGCGCCGGGACAAATCACGCTCACGAGCACGAGCGACTGCCAGCGCGGCAGCGTCGCCGCGATCGACAAGTCCGTGCATCAGTACGATGCCCTGAACCGGCTGGTCTGGATCAACCACCCCACCGGCACCTCCGACGTCGGCTACACCCATGCCGCCGACGGCGCGATGCTGACGGCCTCCGTGAGCGCGACCGGCAACACGGCGGCCCCGCCCTTCGTCTCGCCGCTCAACACCTGGACCTACACCTACAAGCGGCGCCGCCTGCTGGAAAAGGAATCGCTGGCAATCGCGGGCGTGGCCGCGCCCTTCGCGCTGACATGGGCCTACAACACGCGCGGCGACGTTTCGAATCTGACGTATCCGAGCGGCCATGGCATCGGTTTCAATCCCAATGCCTACGGCGAGCCGCGTCAGGCCGGCGCCTACGCCACCAACGCCAGCTATCACCGCAACGGCCTGCTGGCCGGCTTCGCCTACGGCAATCTCACCAACCGCACGGTCACGCTCAACGATCGCCTGCTGCCCTCGCAGATATCCGACCTGCGCTCGGGCACGAAATGGCTCGATCACACGCTGGCCTACGACGCGAACGGCAACCTCAAGATGCTGACCGACGGCGTGATCGATCCCGACGGCCAGCCGGCCGAAACCCGCACGCTCACCTACGACAAGCGCGACCGCCTCATCAGCGTGACGAACGCCCCGACCGGCAACGAAACCTACGCCTATGACCCGCTCGACAACGTGCGCCGCACGGTGCGAGGCGGCATCGACCGCCGCTTCCAGCTGAATGCGGCGACACAGCGCCTGAGCCAGATCACCACCGTCGGCAGCGCCGCGCTGCTCGACTACGGCTGGAACGAGCGCGGCGAACTGGCCACCCGCACGACCACCATTCCCAGCGCTCCACCCGCCGTCGTGCCGCCCACGGTGCACAGGAACGGATTCGAAGACCCCTTGCTCGTCACCACCGACACGTTCACCTTCGACCGCGCCCGGCGCCTGATGGCCTTCCAGGACACTGCGACCCACCAATACGACGCCCACAACCACCGGATCGCATCCACCGTTCCCGCGTTCGGCACCCGCTACCAGGTCTACAGCCGCGCCGGCGAACTGCTGTACGTCGAAGACCAGGGCACCGACGAACGCACCGAATTCTTCCATCTGAGCGGCACGCTGGTCGCCGAACGCACCCGCCCGCTCGACAGCGAAACCGCGACGGTGAACTACCTGCACAGCGACCACCGCGGCACGCCGACAGTCAAGACCTCGAGCGCCGGCACCCGCGTCTACCGCAGCCGCCTCATGCCCTACGGCACGCCCTACGACGGCATCTACCGCAACGGACCCGGCTTCACCAAGCACGCGACCGACGAAGTCGGGCCGCTGATCTACATGCAGCAGCGCTACTTCGACCCGAACCTGCCGACCTTCATCAGCCCGGATCCGGATCCGGCGCGGGCGGGCAACTTCAATAGATACGCTTATGCCAACAACAACCCTTACACGTTTGTGGATCCGGACGGTCGATGCTCCAAGATCACCGGCTCGCACATTTGTTCCAGCACAGTCGCCGTGGCGGCCATGGCCAAAACTGCGCTGGTTCCCCAGAAGCTGACCGCGAGTATGGTGACCCATGTTGGTCCCACTCGTGCCGCGGCAGTTCAAGCCAAGGAAACCGAACGCCTGGTAAGTGACGGAAACCGGGCTGGACAAGTCGCGCAAATCTCGGGGGATTCGAGAGCCATCAAGGCCATCAACAGGATTTCTGCCTTGCAAATCGATTCGAGCGACTGGTCGATGGGCACCTTCAAAGGCACGCCGCTACCGCAAGGGTCCGTGGCTTATGCGGAGTACGGGCCCGGGAGGCTGACTTTCAACTCCTCACGATACTTCATGCGCAATGACCCGACGCGCGTTGGCGTTTTCCTTCACGAGACGCTGCATTTGGACGGATTGCACCAATACAAGCGGCTTGAGGAACTGAACAAAGGCCCGTGCGCATCCCTCGGATGCGAGTTTGAACGCGCGGTCGACGTTCATAAAGACCAAGTCATGAATTCCTACTAGGAGTACGACATGAGATTGCTCTATATGATTGGCTCCTGCGTGCTGCTCGCATTGGTTGCCACAGGCGAAGTCTTGGCTCTATCGATCGCAGATCGGACTGTGTCAGAACTCTACGAGGACGCTCAAGCGATTACGGAAGCCAGGATCACCGAGATCGAGGGGAAATGCGTATCAAACCGGGAATGCCCTGGTTATCGACTCGGGGCTGTCGTAAAACGGATGTTGAAGGGCTCGGCTCCCGCAACGAGCACAATTAGCATCTGTTCGCTGATTCCATTAGATCTGAACGTCACCTACACCCTGTTTCTATTCGATGCAAAGGACAGCCCTGCCGATGACTACAGATGCAAGTACATCCTCAGCAGGGATGGAGCTTTCGAGAAGCGCGGCGACTACACGTACCGAGTACGATCGCACGAGAGCGCCGTGATCGTGGCTCGTTTTGGAGAGAGCTACTACACCGACGCAATCCGTGTGACGGACTTCGACGAGAAGCTTGCGGAAAACTTTTCCGCGAAAGATTGAAAGCCTGGATGGCAGTGCAGAGTTGAATGGGATGTCGAAGTCCATACCGGAAGCATAATGCGCAACGACTCACAAGATTCCAGAAATTGATATGAACACGATCTTGTTATTTCTCTGCCTCCTTGTTCTCTCGACGAACGCCGTAGCGATATCGACACTCGATCGAGACGTGAAGGAACTGTACAAGGCCTCCGATCTCGTGGTCGTTGGCGATGTAAAGGAAATCAACGGGAAATGCCGAGGCAAAGACAGATGCTGGGGATACATGATCCGAGTCGCGCGAACTGTCGTTCTTAAGGGCACAAAAGGCATTGAAAGGATGGAGACTAACGTGTGTTCCGATGCCCCCCTGGAGCCGGGTCGGACATACACGCTGTTTCTCGAGAATGCGCGCAACAATCCTGTCGGGAAAATCGGGCGCTGCAAATACGCCCTTCCACTCGACGGCGCATTTCAGGAGCGAGCCGGCGAGGTGTATCGCGTTGGGTCGCCGCAAGGATTCGTCAACGTCACCCTGGAAGGAAACGTCTACTGGACAAACGCAATTCTTGTTCCCGGATTCAAGGAAGACATTACTTCCATTTCCGCATCGAGTAGCGACGCAGCAGAGCGCAGCAGATGATTCACGTCTCGACAGCGTCACGAACGCCACGACAACGACAACTACGCCCACGATCCGCTCGACAACGTGCGCCGCACGGTGGACTGCCCCGGAGATCGTAAGCACTTCCCGTCTATGACGCGACTGCCCCGCCCCGCTGCTACAATCCGCGCCCTCGAAACGGGGGTCCTTCATGAAACTGACGAACGTGCGGGCGGTGATCACGGGCGGCGTGTCCGGCCTGGGGCTCGCCACGGCGCAGCATCTGGTGGCGCAGGGCGCGAAGGTGGCGCTGTTCGATGTCAACGAGCAGAAGGGCGCGGAAGCCGCCGCCGCATTGAAGGCCACCTTCCACAAGGTGGATGTGACCAGCGAAGCCGACGTGGCGAACGCCGTGGCCGCCGCGCGCGAGTCCATGGGCGGGCTCAACGCCGCCATCAACTGCGCGGGCATCCTCGGCGCCGGCCGCGTGCTGGGCAAGGAAGGCGCGATGCCGTTGTCGCAGTTCGCCGGCACCGTGATGGTGAATCTCGTCGGCAGTTTCAACGTGGCCAAGGCCGCGGCGGCGCTGATGCAGCACAACGAAGCCGGTGAAGACGGCGAGCGCGGCGCGATCGTCAACACCGCCAGCGTGGCCGCGTACGAAGGCCAGATCGGCCAGGCCGCCTATTCGGCCTCGAAGGGCGGCGTCGTCGGCATGACGCTGCCGATGGCGCGCGAGCTGGCGCGCTTCGGCATCCGCGTGAACACGGTGGCGCCGGGCATTTTCTGGACGCCGATGGTCGACACCATGCCCGAGTCCGTGCAGCAGTCGCTGTCGG
>CAMLOR010000141.1 GCA_946481615.1 uncultured Aquimonas sp. | reverse complement strand
CGGCCAGCCTGATGACGCCGCGCGTGCGCATCGCCTGGCTGGACGCCGCCGCCACCCGCGAGGACAACCTCGAGACCATGCGCGAGACGCCCTATTCGCGCTATCCCGTCTACCGCGGCAGCGACCACGAAGTGATCGGCGTGCTCGAAGCCAAGGCGCTGGCGGGCATGATCGCTTCCAACCAGAAAGACCTGTTCCGCGAATTGAAGGCGCCGCTGTTCGTGGCAGAATCCACGCGTGCGCTGGCGCTGCTGGAAATCTTCCGCGACGAAGGCGCGCACCTGGCGCTGGTGGTGGACGAATACGGCGACATCCAGGGCCTGGTCACGCTCAACGACCTGCTGAGCGCCGTGCTCGGCCGCCTCGAGACCGCGGAGTCCGATGCTTCCGAAGAAGCCATGGTGGTGCGCCGCCACGACGGCTCCTATCTCATCGACGGCTCGCTCTCCACCGAAGACCTGCGCGAGCTGCTGACGCTGGGCACCCTGCCCGCCGAGGAAGACCACGACTACAACACCGTCGCCGGCATGGTGATCGCCCGCTTCGGCCGCATCCCGCATGCGGGCGAAGCTTTCGAATGGGCCAACTGGCGCTTCGAGGTGGTGGATCTGGATGGCGCGCGCATCGACAAGCTGCTGGTGCAGAACCTGGCGCAGGACGATGTCGACGCCGCCTGAGCCCACGGGGCCGCAGCCCCACGACGCCCTGCGCACCAGCAGCCTGCTCGAGGCGATCGGCACCGCCAGCAACGGCGAGAGCGTGAGCTTCGACGAACTGCTCGACGAATTCCGCGAACGTGCCTTCGGTGCGCTGCTGCTGCTGGTGCTGCTGCCCACCTTCATCCCGGTGCCGATCGGCATCGGCGCCATCACCGGGCCCTTCATCGCACTGATCGGCCTGCAGATGGTGTTCACCTTCCAGCATCCGTGGCTGCCGAAATGGATCGGCCGCCGCCGCATCCAGCGCGCCACCGTCAAGCGCTTCGGCGACCGCTTCAAGCGCCTGCTGTCGTGGCTGGAAAAACTCTGCGCGCCGCGCCTGGTCGACTTCCTCGAACACCGCAGCACGCGCGCCTTCACCGGCCTGCAGCTGGCCCTGCTCGGCTTCCTGCTCTCGCTGCCGATCCCCTTCACCAACTATCCGTTCGGCATCATCCTGCTGGTCTACGCCATCGCGCTGATCGAACGCGACGGACGCCTGCTCATCATCGGCTGGGTGGTGGGCATCGCCGCCATCGTGGCGTCGGCGTTCCTGTCCTCCGAAGTGGTCGATTTCATCTCGAAACTGCTCTGAGCTGGCCCGCGCGGCCCGCTTCCTGCGTGGGCCCGGCATGCCGCCCCCGTGCCCTGCCCTTCTCGCTACACTCGCCCCATCCACGGCGGACGGGGCCTGCGATGGGGGATGTGACGGCATTGCTGGCAGCCGCGGGCGCAGGCGATCGCGACGCGGCCGACCAGGCCTTCGCGCTGGTGTACGACGATCTGCAGCGGCTGGCGCGGCGCCAGGTGCGCGCGGCGCAGGCCGAGGCCAGCGCCACGTCCCTCGTGCACGAGGTGTATCTGCGGCTGGTGCGGCAGGACGCGATGCAGCTCAATGACCGCGAGCACTTCTTCGCGCTGGCGGCGCGCGCCATGCGGCAGCTGATCGTCGATCACGCGCGCACGCGTGCCGCGGTCAAGCGCGGCGGCGGCGTGGCGCCCGAATCGCTCGACGAGATCGACGAACGCGTCGGCGGCGGGGCGGGCGATGCCGAGCGGCTCATCGATCTGGACCAGGCCCTCACGCGCCTGGCCGCCTTCGATCCCGATCTCGTCCGGCTGGTGGAAATGCGCTTTTTCGCGGGCCTGGAACTCGAGGAGATCGCGAAGCTGGGCGGGCGTTCGGAACGTTCGCTCAAGCGCGACTGGCGCAAGGCGCGTGCCATCCTGCATGCCAATCTCGACCTCGGCGGCGACGACCATGACTGATCGCTGGCAGCGGCTCTCCGGCCTGCTCGACGAATTGTTCGATCTCGAGCCGGCGGCGCGCGCGGCGCGGTTGGCGCAGATCGACACCGAAGACGCCGACCTCGCGGCGGAACTTCGGCGGCTGCTCGCGGCGGACGAGCGCTCCGGATTGCTCGACGCCGGCGTGGCGCGCGCGGCGTCGACGTTGCTCACGCGGCTGGCCGAAGGCGACGCCGGCGCGTCGTCGAAAGCCGGCATGCAGGTCGGCCCTTACCGCCTGCTCGAACGCGTCGGCAGCGGCGGCATGGGCGAAGTGTGGCGCGGCGAGCGCGCCGACGGCGATTTCGAACGGCAGGTGGCGATCAAGCTGATCCGGCCGTTGCTGGACAGCCCCGCGCTGCGCGAGCGCTTCGCGCGCGAGCGGCGCATCCTGGCGCGGCTCGACCATCCCAACATCGCGCGCCTGCTCGACGGCGGCGTGGCCGCGGACGGCACGCCCTGGTACGCGATGGAGTTCGTGAGCGGCGTGCCCATCGTGCAGTACGCCGACGAACATCGTCTCGATGCGCGCGCCCGCGTCGAACTGCTGCTGCAGGTCTGCGATGCCGTGGCGAGCGCGCAGGCCCTGCTCGTCGTGCATCGCGATCTCAAGCCCTCGAACATCCTGGTCGATGCCCAGGGCCGCGCGCGCGTGCTCGACTTCGGCATCGCGCGCCTGCTCGACGACAGCAGCGAAGCGGCGCTGACGGGCACCGGCGTGCGCGTGTTCTCGCCTGCCTACGCCGCACCCGAGCAGATCCGCGGCGATGCCGTCGGCACGGCCGCCGACGTGTTCGCGCTCGGCGCCGTGCTGTACGAACTGCTCACCGGCGAGGTGCCGCATCCCAGGCGCAGCGCCGCACCCGATCGACTGCTCGCGGGCCTCGCCGGCGAAACCGCACCGCGACCCGTCCGCACCTTGCGCGAACGCAGCGCGGGTGCTGCTGGAGGTACGACGCGTACCTGCGATCCGCGCGAGGTGGGCCCGGATCTCGATCTCATCGTCGGCACGGCGCTGCAACCGGAGCCGGCGCGCCGCTATGCCGGCGCCGCGCAACTCGCCGACGATCTGCGGCGCTGGCTCGACGGCCGTCCGGTGGCGGCGCAACCCGATACGGCCGGCTACCGCATGCGACGCTTCGTGGCGCGCCATCGCCTCGCGGTGGGCAGCGCCAGCGCCGTGCTGCTCGCCCTGCTCGCCGGCCTGGCCGTCGCGCTGTGGCAGGCCGACGTCGCGCGCGATCTGGCGCGCCGCGCCGACGCCGAGGCGCAACGCGCCAATGCCGAGGCTGCGCGCGCCGAGCGCGAAGCGGCGCAGGCGCGCGCCCTGGCCGGACGCGTGAAGCACGTGAAGGAATTCTTCGTGGCGGCCTTCATCGAGGCCGACCCCTTGCGCCGCAGCGCGGACGGCGCCGTCACCGTCGACGCGGCCTTCGACGGCCTGCTCGAACGCGCGCGCACCGACCTGGCCGCCGACCCGGTGCTGCAGGCCGACGTGTTCGACGATTTCGGCGAAGTGCGCGCCAACCAGGGGCGCTTCGACGAAGCCAAGGAACTCTTCGCGCAGGCGCTGGCGGTGGCCGAGCGCGAATACGGCCCGGATCATCCGGTCGTCGCCGAATCGCTGTTGAACCTGGCCGTGGTCGCGAACCTCGAAGGCCGCATGACGGAAGCCCTGGACGGCACCAACCGCGCGGTGCGCATCCTGGAAGCCGACGACGGCGGCGATCCGCTGGCGCTCGCCAACGCGCTCAATTCGCAGGCCAGCATGCTGGCCGAAGCGGGCGACACCGAGGGCGCGCTGAAGATTTCGCAGCGCTCGCTCGAACTGTTCCGCACGCACGGACCGGATAACCCGCAACTGATCGTGTCCATCACGAATCTCGGCACCATGCTTTCCAACGCCGGCCGCCTGGACGAATCCGACGAGCGCCTGCGCGAAGCGGTAGCCATGGTGGAAAAACAGCACGGCAAGGACGCCGCCAACCTGTGGCCGATCTTCATGACGATGGCCGCCAACGCCTACATCCGCGGCGACGTGAAGGCCGAGACCGAACATACCGAACGCGCCCTGCAGCTGGCGCGCGCCAATTTCCCGGAAGCGCATCCGTGGACGGCAGGCACGCTGGTCGACCGCGGCCTGCAGATTTCCAAGGCCGGCGACTGGCAGCGCGGCGAAGCGCTGATCGCCGAAGGCGTGGCGATGTACGACGCGCTGGAAAGCTCCGAAGTGGTGGCCGCGCTGCGGCGTCTGGCCATCTCGCAACGCTCGCACGGCGACGACGCCGGCGCGATGGCCTCGCTGGATCGCGCCTACGCCGTCTGCCTTGAACGCGCGCGGCCGACGCACCTGATGTGCCTCACCATCCGCGCCAACCGCGCCATGATGCTGGCCCGCACCGGCCGGCCGGACGAAGGCCTGAAGGAAGCCGACGCCGCCCTCGCCGGACTGCAGGGCGATGCCACCCGCTACAGCGAGCAGGGCCAGGCCATGGAAGCCCGCGCCGCGGCCTTCGACGCGCTCGGCCGCAAGGACGAGGCCCGCGCCGAACTCGACAAGGTGGTGGCCTTGCTCGCGGCCAATTTCGGCCCGGAGCACCCGGAAACCCGGCGTGTCGAGGCTGCCCGCAAAAAGCTCGGCTAGAGCGGCTTGCTGCGCTGCGACACGCGCCGGAAAACCTGCCATGATCGGCCTTCCCTCCCTGCAGAAGGCCGCGTGTTCCAATGTGTTCGATCCTCGGCATCCTCGACCTGAAATCGGATCCCGCCGCGCTGCGCGCGCAGGCGCTGGATCTGTCGCGGCGCATGCGCCATCGCGGTCCGGACTGGTCGGGGGTCTACGCGAATTCGAATGCGATCCTGGTGCACGAACGCCTGGCCATCGTGGGCGTGGATTCCGGCGCGCAGCCGCTGCTCTCGCCCGACGGCACGCTGGCGCTGGCCGTGAACGGCGAGATCTACAACCACCGCGCACTGCGTGCGCGCTTTGAAGATTCCTACGAATTCCAGACGCATTCGGATTGCGAGGTCATCCTGCCGCTGTACCGCAGCGACGCCGACACCGCGCATTGGCTCAACGAGCTCGAAGGCATGTTCGCCTTCGTCCTGCGTGACGAGGCGAAGGATTCCTGGCTGATCGCGCGCGATCCGATCGGCATCATCCCGCTGTATTACGGGCACGATCAGCACGGCAACCTGTTCGTGGCTTCCGAGCTCAAGGCGCTGGCGCCGGTGTGCAAGGACGCCAGGGAATTCCCGCCCGGCCACTACTGGCGCAAGGGCGCGGCCGAACCCACGGCGTACTACAAGCCGCAGTGGCGCGAGTATTCGAGCGTGTCGGGTGCCGAATCCGATCGCGCCGCCCTGCGTGCCGCGTTCGAGGCCGCGGTGAAGTCGCACATGATGAGCGACGTGCCCTACGGCGTGCTGCTCTCCGGCGGCCTGGATTCCTCGCTGGTCGCCGCCATCGCGAAGAAGTTCGCCGCGCGCCGCGTGGAGGAGGACGAGAAGACCGAAGCCTGGTGGCCGCAGCTGCACTCGTTCGCGGTGGGTCTCAAGGAATCGCCGGACCTGAAAGCGGCGCGCGAAGTCGCCGCGCACATCGGCACCGTGCATCACGAATTCCACTTCACCGTGCAGGAGGGCATCGACGCGCTCTCCGACGTGATCCACCACCTGGAAACCTACGACGTCACCACCATCCGCGCCTCCACGCCGATGTACCTGATGGCGCGCCGCATCCGCGCGATGGGCATCAAGATGGTGCTCTCGGGCGAAGGCTCCGACGAGCTGTTCGGCGGTTACCTCTATTTCCACAAGGCGCCGGACGCGAAATCGCTGCACGAAGAAACCGTGCGCAAGCTCGACAACCTGCACCTGTTCGACTGCCTGCGCGCCAACAAGTCGATGGCCGCCTGGGGCGTGGAAGCGCGCGTGCCCTTCCTCGACCGCCGCTTCATCGACGCGGCCATGAACCTCAATCCGGAAGTGAAGCTCTCCGGCAAACAGCGCGGCCGCATGGAGAAGCAGTTCCTGCGCGAAGCCTTCGCGGGCTACCTGCCCGATTCGGTGCTGTGGCGTCAGAAGGAGCAGTTCTCCGACGGCGTGGGCTATTCGTGGATCGATTCGCTCAAGGCGCACGCCGAGAAGCACGTGAGCGACCAGCAGCTGGCGAACGCGAAGTTCCGCTTCCCGTACAACACGCCGGCCACGAAAGAAGCCTATCTGTATCGCGAGATGTTCGAGCGGCATTACCCGCAGCCGTGGGCCGCGGAATGCGTGCCGGGCGGGCCGTCGGTGGCGTGCTCGACGCCAGCGGCGCTGGAATGGGATCCGTCGTTGAAGAACGTCGTCGATCCTTCCGGCCGCGCCGTGCAGGCCGTGCACAACGCGGCCTACGCCTAGTTCGATGACGGCGGAAACCGCCCGGGTTTCCGCCGCTTCGCTGCTCGACGATGCGCGTGGCGTCGCGCGCCTGGCCATCGACGGCGTGCTCGGCGTCACCGACATCGTCGAGGGTTTGCATGCGGCCATCGGCCGCGCGCGGCTTCCGCTGGGGCCCGCGGGCACTGGGCCGGCGCGCGGCATCGCGGGCTTCGCGTATGCACGTGTGCGTGATGTGGCGCGTGGCGTGGGCTGGGGCCTCGACGCGGCGCTGCGGCCGTTCGCAGGCGCGCTGCGCACCGATTCGCTGCAACGCGCGCATCTGCTGGCGGCGCTCAACGGCGTGATCGGCGACCGCCTGGCAGCGGCGCGCAATCCGCTCGCCATCGACATGCAATGGCAAACCGACGCGGCCGATCCGACGGCACGCATCGCCGTGTTCCTCCACGGCCTGTGCATGCACGACCGCCACTGGCCGCGCGGCCCCGGCACGCACGATGCAGCCGTCCGCGCGCTCGGCTACACGCCGGTCTACCTGCACTACAACACCGGCCGCGCGATCGACGCCAACGGCGCTGAGTTCGCGCGCCGGCTCGATGCACTCGTGGCCGGATGGCCGCTGCGCGTGTCGCGCATCGCGCTGATCGGCCACAGCATGGGCGGACTCGTCGCACGCAGCGCTTGCCTGCACGCCGCACGCCGGCCGGCGCCGTGGCTGCGCCGCCTGCGCACGCTGGTTTTCCTCGGCACGCCGCATGGCGGTTCGCTGATCGAACGCACCGGCACGCGCGTCGACTTCGCGCTCGGCATGAGCCCCTACAGCGCGCCCTTCGTCGCCATCGGCGGGCTGCGCAGCGCCGGCATCCGCGACCTGGGCCGCGGCGCCGGCGATGCGGCGTTGCCCACCGGCGTGCGTGCCTACGTGCTGGCCGGCCGGCTGAAAGGGAATACCGACGGCTTGGTGAGCGTAGCCAGCGCGCTGCGCGTGCCGCTTCCAGAATCGCAGCGCCTGGTCATCGAAGGCGCCGGACATCTCGACCTGCTGCGCCATCCGAAGGGCGTGGCTGCCCTCGCGCGCTGGCTTTGCCTGTACCGCACCGAAGCCATGTCCACTGCGTAGCGAGAAGAACATCCCACGGCCACAAGCCCTGTTCGGTTTGAAGAAAGGTGTCGTTGTCTGTCAGCGCACCCATCGTCCAGGCACCTCCCATGAAGCGTCCGCATCCCGTCTTAGCGAGCCTGGTCCTGCTGTTCACAGGATGTGCCGGGAAAACGGTAGATGTCGTGCTTCCTGAAAATTTCAGCGGTCAGGCGACGATCTTTTTCGACGTGCCCGATGCAGCGAAGCTGGCCGACGATGCCGACACAGTCCGTGACGATGCCGACACAGTCCGTATCGAGTTCCCGTCGAACGGCCTGATCTACACTCGAAGCAACCCTCCCGCAGGCACCTTTCGATTTTGGTTCCGATCAAAGAGCGGCGTGGCGAGTCGTGTCGAAATGATTTGGTGGCAAACCATTGAAGACGAGCCGTCGAGTCGCAGAGACCCGACAATCGGCGTGAGCGGTCCGAGTACAGGTTCGGGGTCAACGCTCATCGATGGTCGTCATTGCGAGACGACGATGTATCGATTTCTGGTCGGAACGCAGGCGCAACTTCTCGATTTCAGGGAGCCCGAGAGACCCGCACACTACGCACTCGGATGCACCAATTCCCGGACGCGTGCACGCGGCTGATCAGGCCACCATCCTGCGCGCCAGCTCCGTCGCCGCCATCGGCCGCCCCAGCCAATAGCCCTGCGCGTGGTCGCAGCCGCGCTCGCGCAGCACGCTGAACTGGCCTTCGTTCTCGACGCCTTCGGCCACCACGGTGATACCGAGCGAATGCGCCATCGCGATGATGGCCGAGGTGAGCGCGAGATCGTCGGGATCGCGCAGCACGTCGGCCACGAAGGAGCGGTCGATCTTCACGCCGTCGACGGGCACGCGGCGCAGGTGCGATAGACCCGAGAATCCGGTGCCGAAATCGTCGAGCCAGATCTTCACGCCCATCGCGCGCAGTCGCGCCAGCAGGGCGCTGGTCTGGATCTCGTCGCCCATCACCGCGGTCTCGGTGATTTCCAGGTGCAGGCGTTCGGGCGGCAG
>CAMLOR010000140.1 GCA_946481615.1 uncultured Aquimonas sp. | reverse complement strand
AAGGACGACCCCGTCGTGCTGGTGGTGGCGCCGCTCTCCGGCCACCACGCCACGCTGCTGCGCGACACCGTGCGCACCCTGCTGCAGGATCACAAGGTCTACATCACCGACTGGATCGACGCGCGCATGGTGCCGGTGTCCGCCGGGGCGTTCACGCTCGACGACTACGTCACCACGATCCGCGACTTCATCCGCCACATCGGCGCGAAGGACCTGCACGTGATCAGCGTCTGCCAGCCGACGGTGCCGGTGCTGGCCGCGGTGTCGCTGATGGCGAGCGCCGGCGAACCCGTGCCGCGCACGCTCACCATGATGGGCGGGCCGATCGACCCGCGCGAATCGCCGACCAAGGTCAACGACCTCGCCACCACCAAGCCGCTGTCGTGGTTCGAGAACCACGTCATCCACGAAGTGCCGCCGAACTATCCGGGCCACGGCCGCAAGGTCTACCCGGGCTTCCTGCAGCACGCGGGCTTCATCGCGATGAACCCGAGCCGCCATTTCCAGAGCCACTGGGATTTCTTCCAGGACCTGGTGAAAGGCGACCGCGAAGACGCCGACGCCCACCGCAAGTTCTACGATGAATACAACGCCGTGCTCGACATGCCGGCCGAGTACTACCTCGACACCATCCGCATCGTCTTCCAGCAGCACCTGCTCCCGCAGGGCCTGTGGGACGTCGGCGGCGAACGCGTGCGCCCGCAGGACATCAAATCGTCCGCGCTCATGACCATCGAAGGCGAACTCGACGACATCTCCGGCCTCGGCCAGACCCAGGCCGCGCACGCGCTGTGCACCGGCGTGCCGCAGAAGAAGAAAAAACACCTCACGGTGCAGGGCGCCGGCCACTACGGCATCTTCAGCGGCCGGCGCTGGCGCGAGATCGTGTATCCGCAGGTGAAGGAATTCATCCGGAAGCACGCGTGAGCGCGCCGCCGCGCATTGACCGCGGCGGCCTGCTCGCCGCCATCGCCTCCTACGCGCTGTGGGGCGTGTTCCCGCTGTACTGGTATCTGCTGCGCGAAGTGCCGTCGCTGCAGATCATCGCGCACCGGGTGATCTGGTGCGCGGTGTTCGTGGTCGGCTGGCTGATGTTGCGCGAGGGCGCGTCGTGGCTGCGACGCGCGCTCGCCGGACGGCGCGTGTTGCCGATGCTGACGGCCAGCGCGGTGCTGATCAGCGCGAACTGGGGCATCTACATATGGGCCGTGACGCACGGCCGGGTGGTGGATTCGAGCCTCGGGTATTTCATCAATCCGCTGGTGAGCGTGCTGCTCGGCGTCGTGGTGTTGCGCGAGCGCTTGAACGCGGCGCAGTGGACGGCGGTGGCGATCGCGGCGGCCGGCGTGCTGTGGCTGGCGCTCATCCACGGCGAGGTGCCGTGGATCGCGCTGGCGCTGGCCTCGAGCTTCGCGGTGTACGGGCTGATCCGCAAGGTGGCCGCGGTGGACGCGGTGCCGGGGCTCGCCATCGAGAGTCTGATCCTGTTCGTGCCGGCGCTCGCCTTCCTCTTGCTGCGCGAAGCGCAGGGCACCGGCGCCTTCGGGCACGGCGGCTGGCAGCGCGACGCGCTGCTCGCCTTCGGCGGGGCGATCACCGCCTTGCCGCTGGTGGGCTTTGCGTACGGCGCGCGCAAGATCCCGTATTCGCTGGTCGGCATCCTGCAGTACATCTCGCCGTCGCTGCAGTTGCTGGTGGGCGTGCTGTTGCTCGGCGAGGCCTTCGATGCGCGCCAGGCCATCGGCTTCGGCTGCATCTGGGCGGCGCTCGCGCTCTACGCGGTCGACGGCTGGCGCACGGCACGCGCGAACGCGCGCGCCGCCGCTGCGCCCTGCGACGAACACGTGCCGCCCTGCGACGGTGGTGCGCCGCCGCGCTGAAGCAGCACACGCTGCGCGCAGCGCGGTGATTGTGTAACCCGCCGTGCAGACACTAGGCTGCGCCCCGTGATGCCGCATTCGCCCCTGCTCAAAGCCGTGACCGCCCTGTGCCTGGGGCTGGCATTGCTGTGCATGCTGACGCGTCCGGGCTTCGTGACGCTGCAGGAACTGCACGAAGTCGAGCACGCGGCAGTCGCCGGCATGCAACAGCCGGGTTCGGACTCCGTCGACCCCGTCCTCGAAGACATCTTCCACGCGCCGCACTGCTGCGCGCATGCGGCGATGTTGCCCGCGGCGCTCATGCTGCCCGCAGTGGCGTTGCGGCAGGACCCTCCACGCTCGGTGGCGGCCTCGCCGCGCAGCCCACCGCCCTCGCGCTTCCTGCGCCCTCCCATCGCCGTCTGACCCGACCTCGTAGCCGGGGCGTTGCCCCGTGGTCCTGTCGACGGAGATTCCCATGGTCCTGCTTCGCGCGAAGCGGGCTGCCTTGCTTGGCGGCCTGTTCGCTTCCTTCGTGGTCGCGGCGCAATCGCCGCAAACCCTGCGTCTCGATGAAGCCTTCGAGCGCACCCTGCAATCCCATCCGCAATTGCGTCGTCCCGCACTGCGGCGCGACGCGCTCCGGGCCGAGGCCGACGCAGCGGCGCTCAAGCCCGCGCTGATCGTCGGCGCCAGTCTCGAGAACGCGCTCGGCACCGGCCGCGCGCGCGGGCTGGAGGGCGCCGAGTTGTCGCTCACCATCGGCTCGACCTTCGAGCGCACCGACAAGCGCCGTGCGCGCATCGAGGTGGCGAGTGCGCGCCTCGCGAACGTCGATCTGGAGTTCGAAGCCGCGCGCCTCGACGTGCTCGCCGAAGTGGCGCGCCGCTACGTGGAAGCGGCGGCCGCACAGGCCGAGGTGGAGGCCCAGCGCGACAACTTCGCGCAGCGGCAGGCCACGGTGGCCGCCGCCGCGCGGCGGGTCGCGGCCGGCGCGTCGCCGCAATCGGTCGCGCTGGCGGCAGAGGCGGCGGTGGCGCGCGCCGAAGTGGAACGCGAACGTTCGCAGGTTGCGGCACGTGCGGCGCGGCGCCGCCTGGCGCTGTCGTGGGGCGAACGCGATCCGGCCTTCGACCGAGTGGCGACGGACATCGCGGTGCTGCCGGCCATTCCCGCATTCGCGGAACTCGCGCAACTCATCGACGCCACGCCCGAGCTGCGCAGGTTCGCCGGCGAATCGCGCCTGCGCGAGGCGAAACTTCGACTCGCTCGCACGCAGGCACGGCCCGATCCGAGCTGGGAAGCCGGTATCCGCCGGCTGCAGGAAACGCGCGATTTCGCCCTGCTGGGCAGCGTGTCGCTGCCGCTGGGCGCGCGCGACCGCGCGCAGCCGGCGATCCGCGCCGCGCAGGCCGAGCTCGACGAACTCGCGCTCGAACGCGACGCCGGCGCGCTGGCCCTGTATGCGACGCTCGCCGACGCGCATGGCCGCGCCGAAGTCGACGCGCTCGCCGTGCGCCGTGCCGACGAAACCATCCTTCCCGCCCTGGCGCGCGCCGAGGCAAGCGCCGCCTCCGCCTACCGCGCCGGCGCGCTGAGCCATCTGGAATGGGCGCAGCTGCAGGCCGATCTGCTGGCCGCACGCCGCGAGCGCATCGCCGCGGCGCGCAACGCGCATCTGGCCCTCATCGAAATCCAGCGCCTGACGGCCAGTCCGTTCGGCGCCAGCCTGGACACCCTGCCATGACGCTTCGAATTCCCCTTGCCGCAAGTCTCGCGCTACTGCTCGCCGCCTGCGGCGCGAACGGCGACAGCGAAACGCACGAATCCAAGGAAACCGCGGGGCACGAAGAAGGCCGCGACGGGCACACGGAAACAGCGGAAAGCACGACCATCGCGAGCGACATCGCGCAGCGCCACGGCATCGTCGCCGCACCCGCGGCCGGCGGCAGCATCCGCGACGAGCACGAGGTGCAAGGCCTGCTGACCACCGTCGAAGGCCGCCACGCGCGCGTCGTCGCACGCTTCCCCGGCCCGATCGTTTCGATGCGCGTCGGCGTCGGCGACACCGTGACGAAGGGTCAGGTGCTGGCGACGATCGAGAGCAACATCAGCCTCTCCAACTATGCCGTGACCGCACCGCTCGCCGGCACGGTGCTGGCACGCACGGCGGGCACGGGCGATCTGGCGGGCGAGGCGCCGCTGTTCGAGATCGCCGACCTGTCGACGCTGTGGGTCGATCTGCATCTGTTCGGCGCCGATGCGCAGCACATCACGCCGGGCCTGCCCATCGACGTGGTGCGCCTGAGCGACGGCGCGGTCGCGCCGACGACGCTCGACCGCGTGCTGCCCGGCACCGCCACCGCGAGCCAGAGCACGGTAGCGCGCGCCACCGTGAAGAACGGCGACGGCCGCTGGCGGCCGGGCGCCGCGGTGCGTGCGCGGGTGACCGTCGCGGAAACGCCGGTGTCGCTGCGCGTGCCGCTGGCCGCCGTGCAGCGCGCCGACGGCCGCGACGTGGTCTACGTGCGCGAAGGCGAGCGCTATGAAGCGCGTGCCATCGCGCTCGGCGCGCGCGACGGCGTCAACGTCGAGGTGACGTCGGGACTGCAGGCCGGCGAACTCGTCGTCGTCGAGCAGAGCTACCTGGTCAAGGCCGACATCGAAAAGTCCGGCGCGGCGCACGAGCACTGATGCCATGCTCGAACGACTGATCCGACTCGCCATCGCGCAGCGCTGGCTCACGCTGCTGCTCACGCTGGCGCTGATCGCGCTGGGCGTGTGGAGCTTCGGCAAGCTGCCGATCGACGCCACGCCCGACATCACCAACGTGCAGGTGCAGGTCAACACCGAGGCGCCCGGCTACTCGCCGCTGGAAACCGAGCAGCGCGTGACCTTCCCGCTCGAGACCGCGCTGGCCGGCCTGCCGCGCCTCGATCACACGCGCTCGCTGTCGCGCTACGGCCTCTCGCAGGTCACCGTGGTATTCGAGGACGGCACCGACCTCTGGTTCGCGCGCCAGCAGGTGGCCGAACGCCTGCAGCAGGTGCGCTCGCGCCTGCCGGCGAATCTCGAGCCCGATCTCGGGCCCGTGGCCACCGGCCTGGGCGAGATCTTCATGTACACCGTCGACGCCGACACGGGTGCGATGAAGCCGGACGGCACGCCGTGGACCGCCACCGACCTGCGCACGCTGCAGGATTGGGTGGTGCGGCCGCAGCTGCGCAACACGCCGGGCGTCACCGAGGTGAACACGGTGGGCGGATTCGCCCGCCAGATCCACATCACGCCGGCACCGGCGAAGCTCGTGGCGCACGGCTTCACGCTGCAGGACGTGGTCGAGGCCGTGGCGCGCAACAACGCCAACCTCGGCGCGGGCTACATCGAGCGCAACGGCCAGCAGTATCTCGTGCGCGTGCCCGGCCAGCTCGCCGATCTCGGCGCGATCGGCCGCATCGTGCTCGACCGCCGCGAAGGCGTGCCGATCCGCGTGCGCGACCTCGCCGAGGTCGGCGAAGGCCCCGAGCTGCGCACCGGCGCCGCCACGCAGGACGGCGAGGAAGTGGTGCTCGGCACCGTGTTCATGCTGATCGGCGAGAACAGCCGCGCCGTGGCGCGCGCGAGCGCCGCGCGGCTCGAAGAGATCAACCGCAGCCTGCCCGCCGGCGTCGGCGCGACACCGGTCTACGACCGCACCGCGCTGGTCGACCGCACCATCGCGACGGTGGCGAAGAACCTGGCCGAAGGCGCGCTGCTGGTGATCGCGGTATTGATGCTGCTGCTCGGCAACTGGCGCGCCGCGCTCATCACCGCCGCGGTCATCCCCATCGCCATGCTGATGACGATCACCGGCATGGTGCGCGGCGGCGTCTCCGGCAACCTGATGAGCCTGGGCGCGCTGGATTTCGGCCTGATCGTCGACGGCGCCGTCATCATCATCGAGAACTGCCTGCGCCGCTTCGGCCAACGCCAGCACGAGCTCGGACGCGTGCTCACGCGCGCGGAACGTTTCGACCGCACCGCCGCCGCCACGGCGGAAGTGATCCGGCCCAGCCTGTTCGGCATCGCGATCATCGCGGCCGTGTATCTGCCGGTGTTCGCGCTCGGCGGCATCGAAGGCAAGATGTTCCATCCGATGGCCTTCACCGTGGTGCTGGCGCTCACCGCCGCGATGCTGCTCTCGCTCACCTTCGTGCCCGCGGCCGTGGCCGTGTTCCTGGGCGGACGGGTGCAGGAGAAGGACAGTCGGCTCGTGCGGGCGGCACGGCGCCTTTACGCACCGATGCTCGAACGGGCCTTGCACTGGCGCGTATCGGTGGTGCTGGGTGCGACGGCGCTGGTCGTCGCCGCCGGCGCGCTCGCCACGCGCCTGGGCTCGGAATTCATCCCGAGCCTCGACGAAGGCGACATCGCGATGCACGCGCTGCGCATCCCCGGCACCGGCCTGGCGCAGTCGGTGGCGATGCAGCGTGCGATCGAGACGCGGCTGGCGACGCTGCCCGAGGTGAAGCGCGTCTTCTCCAAGATCGGCACGCCGGAAGTGGCCACCGATCCGATGCCGCCGTCGCTGGCCGACACCTTCATCATGCTGAAGGATCGGCGCGAATGGCCGGATCCACGCAAGCCACGGGCGACCCTGCTGCAGGAGATCGAAGCCGCGGCGAACGAAGTGCCCGGCAACGCCTACGAGTTCACCCAGCCGATCCAGATGCGCATGAACGAGTTGATCTCGGGCGTGCGCGCCGACGTCGCCATCAAGCTGCACGGCGACGATCTCGACGTGCTCGCGCGCGTCGGCGCGCGCATCGCGGCGGTGGCGCGCAGTGTGCCCGGCGCCACCGACGTGCGCCTCGAACAGACCGCCGGCCTGCCGCTGCTCACCATCACGCCCGATCCCGGCGGCCTGGAACGCCACGGCCTGGACCAGGCGACCGTGCAGGACGCGGTGGGCGCCGCCGTCGGCGGCGAGACCGCCGGCCAGTTCTTCGAAGGCGACCGCCGCTTCGATCTCGTGGTGCGCCTGCCCGAGGAGATCCGCAGCGATCCGGCCCGCCTTGCCGACCTGCCGATTCCCTTGCCTGACCACGGCGGCGACGCCGACGAAACCAGCCGCGGAGCCAACTGGACCAGCGGCGAACCGCGCGTGGTGCCGCTGCGCGAAGTCGCGCGCATCGAGGCCGTGGAAGGGCCGAACCAGATCAACCGCGAGAACGGCAAGCGCCGCATCGTGGTCACCGCCAACGTGCGCGGCCGCGACCTCGGCGGCTTCGTCGCGCAGCTGCGGCGCGAGATCGAGGCGCGCGTCGATGTCCCCGCCGGCTACTGGGTCGGCTACGGCGGCACCTTCGAGCAACTGATCGCGGCCGGCCGGCGCCTCGCGGTGGTGGTGCCGCTGACGCTGCTGGCCATCTTCGGGCTGTTGTTCATGGCCTTCGGCTCCGGCCGCGACGCGCTCGCGATCTTCAGCGGCGTGCCGCTGGCGCTCACCGGCGGCGTGTTCGCGCTATGGCTGCGCGGCCTGCCCTTGTCGATCTGCGCCGGCGTGGGATTCATCGCGCTGTCCGGCGTGGCGGTGCTCAACGGCGTCGTCATGATCGCCGCCATCCGCAAGCTGCAACAGGAAGGCATCGCGCTGCACGAGGCGATCCGCGACGGCGCGCTCGGCCGCCTGCGGCCGGTGCTGATGACGGCGCTGGTGGCCTCGCTCGGCTTCCTGCCGATGGCCTTCAACGTCGGCGCCGGAGCGGAAGTGCAGCGGCCCCTGGCCACGGTGGTGATCGGCGGCATCGTTTCGTCGACGCTGCTCACGCTGCTCGTGCTGCCCGCATTGCATCGGCTGCTGCATCGCGGCGCACGGGCCACCGTTCGGCCCGATTGACGCCGCTCCAACGGTACAGCCCGCTACACTTCGCCGCCTCCGCCGCCGAAAGGACCCGACATGCCGCTCCGTTCCGCCCTGTTCATCGCGCTGCTCGCCGCAGGCCCCTTGCATGCCAAAGACCTGCTGGTCAGTGCCGACCGCATGCTCGACGTGCGCAGCGGCAGGCTGGTGGCGCCGGCGGCGGTGCTGATCCGCGACGGACGCATCGTGGAGGCGGGCAAGGAGGTGCAGGCGGCGGGCGACGCGGAGCGCATCGATCTGGGCGACATGACGCTGCTGCCGGGGCTGATCGACATGCACGTGCACCTCGACGCCGATCCGACCTACGGCGGCTACACCGGCCTGCAGTTCAGCGATCGCTTCTGGTCGGTGCTCGCCGTGCCCCACGCGCAGCGCACGCTGGAGGCGGGCTTCACCACGGTGCGCAACGTCGGCGCCGACGCCTGGAACGACGTCGGCCTGCGCCAGGCCATCGACAGCGGCAAGATCGCGGGGCCGCGCGTGGTCACCGCGGCCTACAGCTTCGGCGCCACCGGTGGGCACTGCGACAGCACGTATTTCCCGCCTTCGATGCAGCAGAAGAGCGAATTCAACGCCGACAGTCCCGAGGAAGGCCGCAAGCGCGTGCGCGAGCTGCGCAAGTACGGCGCGCAGGTGATCAAGATCTGCGCCACGGGCGGCGTCTTCTCGCGCAACACCGAGCCGGGCCAGCAACAACTTTCGCTGGGCGAAATGCAGGCCATCGTCGACGAGGCGCACCAGTGGGGGCTGAAGGTGGCGGCCCACGCGCACGGCGCGGCCGGCATCAAGGACGCCATCCGCGCCGGCGTCGACACCA
>CAMLOR010000139.1 GCA_946481615.1 uncultured Aquimonas sp. | reverse complement strand
GATCCGCGTCGAGGGCCAGCAGAGCGTGCTGCTGGACGCGCCCGAGGCCGTGGTCTCGGTGGCGCTCGGCAATCTGATCACCAACGCCTGCAAGTACACGCCGGCGGGCGAGGTCGTCGTCACCGTGCTGGGCGACCGCGTGGAAGTGGCCGATACGGGGCCCGGCATCAGCGAGGAAGACGCCGCGCATCTGTTCGATCGCGGCTATCGCGGCAAGAGCGCGGAAGGCAGCAAGGGCGCGGGCATCGGCCTCGCCATCGTGCGGCGCCTGTGCGAACTCTACGACTGGCGCGCGTCCATCGCGCCGCGGCGCGATGCCGTCGGCGCGGTGGCCACGCTCGAATTCGAGCCGTATCGCCGGCTGCCAGGCACTGTCGCCTGACCTTTCGTCATTCCCGCGCAGGCGGGAGTCCGGCGACTCCCGGCATGCGAAAAGCCAAATCGCTGGGTCCCCGCCTTCGCGGGGACGACATCAGACGGGTTCGAGCCAGCCGTACTTGTCGGGCGTCTTCCCCGAGAACAGTCCGAAGAACAGCTCCTGCATGCGTCCCGTCACCGGCCCCGGCTTGCCGTTGCCGACCGGTTTGCCATCGACCGAACGGATCGGCGTGATCTCGGCAGCCGTGCCGCACATGAAAAGTTCGTCGCACAGGTAGAGGTATTCGCGCGGCATGTCGCGCTCGACGACTTCGATGCCGTGATCGCGCGCCAGGGCGATGATCGAGTTGCGCGTGATGCCGTTGAGCAGCGCCGCGCTGACCGGCGTCGTGTGCAGGGCGCCGTCGAAGACGAGGAACAGGTTTTCGCCCGCGCCTTCCGACAGCAGGCCGGTCGAAGCCAGCGCGATGCCTTCACCGAAGCCCAGGCGGCGCGCTTCGCGTGCGACGAGCTGGCCGGAAAGATAGTTGCCGCCGGCCTTGGCGCCCGCGGGAATCGTGTTCGGCGCGAAGCGCTGCCAGCTCGACACGCAGGCGTCGATGCCCTGTTCGAGCACCGCTGCGCCAAGGTACTGGCCCATCCTCCAGGTCGCGACCGCGACGTCGATCGGCGTGTCCGCCGAGAGCCCGAAGCCGCCGAGGCCGCGATAGGCGACGGGCCGCAGATAATCCGTGCTATTGCCGTTGGCGTGGATCACCTCGCGACAGGCCTCGTTGATCTGCTCGAGCGTGTAGGGGAGGGCGAGGTCGTAGATCTTGGCCGAGGCGAACAGGCGCTTGTTGTGGTCGGTGAGCCGGAAGATCGCGGGGCCGTTGGGTGTCTGGTAGCAGCGGATGCCTTCGAACACCGAAGAGCCGTAGTGCACTACGTGCGCCATCACGTGCACCGTGGCCTCGGCCCAGGGTTTGATGCGGCCGTTGTGCCAGATGTGATCGGGGTAGGCGGGACGCGTCATGGGGCAGGCTCCGGAAGGCGAAGCGACGATTTTAGTGGCTTCGCGGTTTTGGCGCTGGTGTTGGCGCTGGCCTCGGCGTTCGTGTCGGGAGAGCGGGTGGTTGCGTGGTCGCGCGTGCTCTTGCCGGGGCGCGGTGGACGGCCGGCTGCGGCGCCGGCTGCGCCGGAAGCTGGACTCGGCCGGGGGGTTTCGATTCGGCATCCATGCCTCAGCGAAAACGCGCGGACATCGTGTCCGCGCCCGGCTTCGCCGGCCTTGTCCGTCCGACTCCAGCCGCCTTCGCAGGCCGTCCACCGCGCCCCGGCAAGAGCATCGTCAGCGTCTGCGCAATCTTCCCGTGGCGGGCCAGCACTTTCGCGTCATGTGAACGCGTCGCGACGCATGCGCTTCACGCACCACGCGATCAGAAGCTCACCCACCAGCAATCGGCGTTGCGTACGAGCCGCAAGTCCTGCTCGAAACTCGGCGTGAGTTCGCCGGGTGCCATCTGCTCGATGCGCACGCCTATCGGCCGGTCGTCGCTTGGCGAGGCGGAAGCCGGCATCGTCGTGGCATCGGCGTAGAACGCCGGTTCGGGATAGCGGAATTCGACCGAAGCCGATGGCCGTTCGGTGATGCGCCCGAGGCGTTCGAGGATGCTGCCGGCAGCGCTCGCGTCCTTGCCGGCCCAGTCGTACACGCTGGCCAGCCGGTTGACGTTGCGTGCGTCGATGGCGGCGCGGATCTCGAACAGCAGCGTATCGGTGCGCCGCACGCAATCGTCGCGCGACACGCCGCCCAGGCTCACGGCGCCGCCGCGGTCCATGACGCTGCCCGGCGCGCGCGGCGTCGAATCGGAAGTTCCTTCGGCGGTTCCGGGTTCGGCGACTTTTTCCGGTGGCGATACCGGGCGCGCATCGTGCGCCGCGCAGGGCCGGTCGGTGTAGACCATGGTCCCGTCGGGGGCCTGGCAGCGGCGGATCGTGTCGGCGGCAGGAGCGAGGCCGGGCACGGTCAGCGCAAGGACGAGCATGGTGTGAAGCATCGGGGCAGCCTAGCAGCCGCTGCCCGAACGCCGGCTTCACTCCAGGCGGTCGAGCACGGCCTGGGTCGGGCGCGCGAGATTGAGCGTGTAGAAGTGCAGCGAGGGCGCACCGCCTTCGAGCAGGCGGCGGCACAGGCCGGCCACGGCGTCGGCCGCGAATTCGCGGATGGCGTCGACGTCATCGCCGTAGGCCACCATGCGGCGCTGCATCCAGCGCGGGATCTCGGCGCCGCACATTTCGGAGAAGCGCCGGATCTGGCCGAAGTTCGAGATCGGCATGATGCCGGGCACGATCGGGATGGCGATGCCCGCCGCGCGCGCGTCGTCCACGAAGCGGAAATAGGCATCCGCGTTGTAGAAGTACTGCGTGATGGCGCCGTCGGCGCCGGCCTCCACCTTGCGCTTGAAGTGCGCGATGTCGGCCAGCGCATCGTCGGCCTGCGGATGCGTTTCCGGATAGCAGCCGACTTCGACGTGGAAATAGCCGTCGTGTTCGCGCCGGATGAATTCCACCAGTTCCGAGGCGTAGCGGAAATCGGCCGTGTGTCCCATGCCCGAAGGCAGATCGCCGCGCAGCGCCACGATGCGGCGGCAGCCCATGTCACGGTAGCGCTGCAGCAGCAATGCGATTTCGTCGCGCGTGCCGCCCACGCAGGAAAGGTGCGGGGCGGCATCGAGTTCGTGCTTCGTGCGCAGCGCCTCGACGGTCTCGGGCGTGTAGCTCAGCGTGGAGCCGCCCGCGCCGAAGGTGACGGAGGCGTATTCCGGCTGCAGCGTGCGCAGCTTCGCCGCGGTGCGGTCGAGTTGGGCGCGTTGCTCGTCGGTCTTGGGGGGGAAGAATTCGAGGCTGATCGGCAGCATGCGGAGCAGTCTATCGCTCCATCGCGATGAAAGGAACTGGCTTCTGCCTTGACCGCGCCGCGCCCGCGGCGCATCGTGCGCCGCGGGGGTGGGCATGGCGAACCGTGCACAGATCGGATCCGGCACGGCGGCGGTCGCCGCCACGCCGCGCGCGCTGCAGGAACTGGCCGAAACCGTCCAGCGCTCGCGCCTCGGCGGGCCCTTCTACGTGATGGCCTGGGCCGTCGCCGGTTTCGCCGGCGATCTGCCGGTGCGCTCGCCCTGGATGCTGGCGCTGGTGGGCATCGCGTTCGCCGTGCTGACCTGGGCCCGTCTTCACATAAAGGCCGCGCCGTCGGGTGCGCCGGCCGCGCTGGTGGAGCAGCGGCTGTCGCACATCTGGACCGTCGTGCTGATCAACTCCGCGCTGTGGGGCTTCGCGGCGGCGTGGCTGATCTGGATCACGCCGGAGGAAAGCGCGCGCGTCGTCGCCGCCATCAGCTCGTACGCCTTCTCCACCGCCTTCGCGCACAACTTCGCGATGCGGCACAACCGTTCGCTGGTGGCGATCGGCCTGATCTTCGTGCCGACGATGGCGGCCTATGTGGCCAGCGGCGCGCGCGTCGAATTCATCGTGATCAACGTGTTCTACCTCGTGTACGTGGTGCTCGCGCTGCGCCGCAGCCACGCCGAATACCTGCAGCGCCTGGATCTGGAAGACGAGCTTCGCCGGCAGCGCGATCTGTTCGAGCAGCAGAGCACGCGCGACAGTCTCACGACGCTGCCGAACCGCCGCCACTTCGTTTCGGTGCTCGATCGTTGGGTCGAGGAAGCGCGCGTCGCGCCGCTCCCGTTCGTGCTGCTGATCCTCGACCTGGACTGGTTCAAGGCCGTCAACGATCGCCACGGCCACGCCGTCGGCGATGCCTGCCTGCGCGCCTTCGCCGAGCAGTTGCAGCGCTCGTTCGATCGTTCGCAGGACGTGGTGGCGCGCCTGGGCGGCGAGGAATTCGCGGTGCTGATCCGCGATTGCGCCGTGGCCGTGGCCCTGCAGCGCGCGGAAGCCTTCCGCGAGGAACTCGCAGGACGGCCTTTGCCGATCGCAGGCCTGGCGCTCGGTCTCACCGTCAGCATCGGCGTCGGCGGCTTCGAACCGCGCCGCCACGCCGACGGCGATGCGCTCTACCAGGCCGTCGACAAGGCGCTGTACACGGCCAAGGCCTCGGGTCGAAACACGGTGCGGGTGGCCGAAGCCGTCGAGTGATGCACCGCTGAGGGAAATCCGTCATGGAACCCGCCAGCTAACTCATGCATGCTCGGCCCTTCGCATGCACTCGGGGGCGGCATCGCATGAAATTCCTCCCGCTCGTCCTGGGAGTGATCCTCGGTATTGCGCCGGTCTGCAGCGACGCCGCCACCTTCATCATCGTCAACGGCGACGATCCGGGCGAAGGCCTCAACGATGCCACGGCGGTCACGGCCGTCGGCTCCAACACGGGCACCACCCTCGGCGCCCAACGTCTCAACGTGATCCAGGCGGCCGCCGACTACTGGGGCGCGCGGCTCGACAGCGCGGTGCCGATCCACGTCTTCGTGGATTTCGACACCGGCGCCTGCGACGCCAACAGCGCGTTCGTTGCCAACGGTGCCCTCGTTTCCGCCAACGCCGTGCAGGTCGGGCCGGAACCCGAACCGTTCGACACCTGGGTTTCGGTCGCCCAGGCCAATGCACTGGCCGGCGAGGACCAGACGCCGCAGAACGCCGCCCTCGAGGACTACGATGTTGCCCTGTCGGTCAATCCCGACATCGATGCCGGCTGCGACGGCGGTGCCGGGTTCTGGTACGACACCGACCCCACCGCGCCGGTGCCGGCCGACCGCCGGCCGTTGCTGGCGTACGCGAGGCACGAGATCGCGCACGGCCTGGGATTCTGGCTCCTCACCGATCCGTCCACCGGCGAGTTTGCGCAGAGCACCGAAGGCAACCAGTATCCGGACGTCTGGAGCCGCTTCCTGCTCGACCGCTCGTTTCCCGAACCCTTCGGCCAATGGCTGGCGATGCTTCCGGAAGAGCGCGCGTTTTCGGCGATCAACGAGCCGTGGCTGGTCTGGAGCGGTGAGCATGTGAATGCGGCCGCCGCCGGTTGGCTCGATCCCAAGCCCGTCGCCGTGCTGCATCCGCCCGCGGCTTTCGCCAGCTTCGAGTTCCTCAAGGGCCCCCTGGGCCCGCGGCCGCCGCTGCTCGGAATCACGGAACTGGTGGTGTCGGCCGAAGACGGCACCGATCCGGCGAGCGACGGTTGCGAGCCGCTGGTGAACGGTGCGGCGCTGGCCGGACGCATCGCGCTGTTCGACCGCGGCCTCTGCAATTTCTCGGTCAAGGCCATGGCCGCGCAGGCGGCCGGCGCGATCGGCGTGCTGGTCGCGAACAATGCTCCTGTGGGCGCCCCGCCGATGGGAGGCACGGAACCGGCCCTCGTGATTCCGGCGCTCGGCATCACGCTCGAACAGGGCGCACTGCTGCGCGCCAATCCCGGCGCGAGGCTCAGTATCGGCTAAGACCCCGCCGATCGCGCCGGCACCACCGGCGGCCAGGTGCGCATGTACGCATCGAACGAATTCCCGACCTCCAGATCGTCTTCGCATTTCTCGGCGTCGCTGACGCCGGCGCCGCTGCTGCAGCTCTCGCTCTACGGCATCCATTCCTTCGACGACGATCTCACCCTGCCGCTGCTGCGCGACATCCGGTGGCCGATGCAGGCGTCGATTCCCAACAAGCCGCCGTATCTCGACGCCGCGCCGAGCTTCGCCGCCCTCGTCGATCAGACCTCGACCCTGACCGAGCTGTGGTTCGGCGACAGCGATGCGGAAGACACGCCGCTGACGCTGCGCTTCCAAGTGGACTCGGGCTCCATCGTGCTGGAAGCCGGCGACGGCGTGACGGCCTCGGGCTCGGGCAGCAACGACGCCAGCGCCACGGCGCCGCGCGGCTTGCTGTTGCCGTATGTCGCGCGCGGCGCAGTGCGATTCCTTTCGGCGGCCGGCGACACCAGCGACGTCACGCTCACGGTGACGGTGAACGACAACGGCAACACCGGCAGCGGCGGCGCACAGGCCGCCGTCGACACGGCGACGATAGAGGTGGGTTCGACCGGCAACGCGCCCAGCGCCGTGCCGCAATCGCTCTCCACCAACGAGGGCGTGGCGCTCGACATCGAACTGGCCGGCTCCGATGCCGACGGCGATGGCCTCGCCTTCGGCGTCGTCACGCCGCCCCAGCACGGCACGCTCGGTGGCGCGCTGGGCGTGCTTCGCTACACGCCCGAGCCGGGTTACTCGGGCGCGGATGCCTTCACCTTCGTTGCCCTCGACGGCGTGCTGGTGAGCAGCCCGGCCAGCATCGACATCACCATCGAATCGGTCAACCACGCGCCCGTCGCGGGCACGCTGGTCGACCGCGTGCTGCCCGTCGGCGTGGCGGCCAACTTCTCGATCGCCTCGGGCTTCACCGATTCCGACGGCGACACGCTGAGCTTCAGCGCCACCGGATTGCCCGCATCGCTGGTCCTCGCCGGCGCCACCGGCGCGATCAGCGGCACGCCGCTCCAGGGCGAAATCGGGGTGCATCCGATACAGATCACGGCCAGCGACGGCACCTTGACCGCGACGGCGAGCTTCTCGCTCACCATCGTGGGCGAGGACATCTTTGCCGACGGGTTCGAGGACTGATAAGCGCAGTGCTCTGCACAACCCGCCACTCAAACGAAACGGGCGCCACGAGGGCGCCCGTTTTTTTGCTGCATTGCCGCCGCAATCAGTAGCGGTAGTGCTCCGGCTTGTACGGCCCTTCCACCGGCACGCCGAGATAGGCGGCCTGTTCCGGCGTCAGCGTGGTGAGCTTCACGCCGATCTTCTCCAGATGCAGGCGCGCGACTTCCTCGTCGAGCTTCTTGGGCAGGATGTAGACGCGCGGCTCGTACTTGTCCTTGTTGGCCCACAGGTCGATCTGCGCCAGCGTCTGGTTGGAGAACGAGTTCGACATCACGAAGCTCGGATGGCCGGTGGCGCAGCCGAGATTCACGAGGCGGCCTTCGGCCAGCAGGAAGATCGAGTTACCCTTGGCGAAGGTGTACTTGTCGACCTGCGGCTTGATGTTGAGCTTCGTGGCGCCGCTGGCGTACAGCTTGTCGACCTGGATCTCGTTGTCGAAGTGGCCGATGTTGCAGACGATGGCCTGGTCCTTCATGGCCTGCATGTGCTCGAACGTGATGACGTCCTTGTTGCCGGTGGTCGTCACGTAGATGTCGCCGCGGCCGAGCGTGGACTCGATCGTGTTGACCTCGAAGCCTTCCATCGCGGCCTGCAGAGCGTTGATCGGATCGATCTCGGTGACGACGACGCGCGCGCCGTAGGCACGCAGCGAGTGCGCCGAGCCCTTGCCGACGTCGCCGTAGCCGCACACTACGGCCACCTTGCCGGCCAGCATCACGTCCATCGCGCGCTTGAGGCCGTCGGCCAGCGATTCGCGGCAGCCGTAGAGGTTGTCGAACTTCGACTTGGTCACCGAGTCGTTGACGTTGATCGCGGGCACGAGCAGGCCGCCGGCTTCGGCGAGCTGGTAGAGGCGGTGCACACCGGTCGTGGTCTCTTCGGAGACGCCCTTCCAGTCGTTGACCACGTTGGTCCAGAAGCCCGGGCGTTCCTTGGCGACGCGCTTGAGCAGGTTCTTGATGATCTGCTCTTCGTGCGAACCGGAAGGCGAGTTCACCCAGTCCGAACCCTTCTCGAGTTCGTAGCCCTTGTGGATCAGCAGCGTGACGTCGCCACCGTCGTCGACGACCAGCTCCGGGCCCTTGCCGCCCGGGAAGGTGACCGCGTCGAGCGTGCAGTCCCAGTACTCTTCCAGCGTCTCGCCCTTCCACGCGAACACGGGCGTGCCGGAGGCGGCGATGGCGGCGGCGGCGTGGTCCTGCGTCGAGAAGATGTTGCACGAGGCCCAGCGCACGTCGGCGCCGAGATCCTTCAGCGTCTCGATCAGCACCGCGGTCTGGATCGTCATGTGCAGCGAGCCCGTCACGCGCACGCCCTTGAGCGGCTGCGCGGCGGCGTATTTCTTGCGGATCGACATCAGGCCCGGCATTTCCTGCTCGGCGATGTCGATCTCCTTGCGGCCCCAATCGGCCAGCGAAAGATCGGCGACCTTGTGGTCGGGCGTGAGGTTGCGGACAGCGTTCATCGTGTCTTGCTCCAGGAGTCAGTGGTGGACCGGGCGCCGTTGGAAGGGTTGTCACCGCCGAGCCTGAACGTCTCGCGTTGCGCGAGGCATATGCAGCGCCCCTCGGCG
>CAMLOR010000138.1 GCA_946481615.1 uncultured Aquimonas sp. | reverse complement strand
GTGATCGCGGCGCCGCGCGGCACCGTCGACGGCTTCCTGCGCCTCACCGAGCAGGGCGAGGTGATCCATCGCAAGTACGGCATCCGCGCGCTGGCGCTGCGCAATCTCGAACAGGCCAGCGCCGCCGTGCTGCGCGCCACGCTGCGCCCGCGCGCGCCCGAACCGCGCGAAGCGGCCTGGCGCGAAGCGATGGCCGCGATGGCCGCCGCCTCGCGCGCGCACTACCGCGCGCTGGTGCACGAGGACGAAGGCTTCCCCGAGTATTTCCGCGCCGCCACGCCGATCGACCTGATCGAACGCCTGCGCCTGGGCTCGCGCCCGCCCAAGCGCGCGGGCGCCGCCGGCGTGGGCTCGCTGCGCGCGATCCCCTGGGTGTTCGCCTGGTCGCTCAACCGCGCCGGCCTCACCGGCTGGTACGGCGTCGGCACCGGTCTGGCACAGTTGATCGAGCGCCACGGCCTGGCTTTCGCCACCGAGATGACGCGCGACTGGCCGTTCTTCACCGTGCTCGTCGAAGACGTCGAGATGGTGCTGGCGAAATCCGACCTCGACATCTTCGCCGCTTATTCGCGCCTCGCCGGTCCGCTGCACGAAACCTACTTCCCGCGCATCGCCGAGGAATTCCAGCGCACGCGCGAACTCATCCTGCGCATCAAGGGCGCCGGCGAACTGCTCGCCAACGACCGCCGCCTGCGCGAATCGATCCGGCTGCGCAATCCCTACGTCGATCCCATCAGCCTCCTGCAGGTCGAAGCGCTCGCACGCTGGCGCGCCGCCGGCCGCGAAGAAGACGCGCTCTACCGCGCGCTGGTGGCGACGGTGAACGGGATCAGCGCGGGGGTGCAGAACACCGGCTAACATCGCGCCGTCCTTCCCGACGGCGAACGCGATGAGCGACAAGACCCTGTGGACCGTGCTGCGGCTGACGCTGGCCGGCCTGATCCTGGCGCACGGCTGGCATCGCTTCCTGCACGGCGGCGTGGCACCGTTCGGCACCTGGCTCGACGGCCAGGGCCTGATGTTCGGCCTCGCCATCGCCTGGTCGATCACCGTATTCGAGATGGTGGCGCCGGTGGTGTTCGCAGCAGGGCGCTTCGTCCTGCCGCTGTCGCTGGTCTTCAGTGCGATCTACGCCGTGGGCATCGCGCTGGTGCATGCGCCGGCCGGATGGTTCGTCGTGGGCCCGGGGCGCAACGGCGTGGAGTTCAGCGTGCTGCTCATCGTCGCACTGCTGTGCGTGGGCCTGCACCACCGCGGCAAGCGGAGCTGATCGGATGGACGTGGAAAACACCGAGTCCGCCCTCGCCGCGCGAACGCATCGCTGGCACCCCGCCCTGATGTGGTTCGTGCTCTATTGCGCCGCGAGCGGCGCGGTCGAGGGCCTGTCCGCCCATCGACCGGAATCGGAAATGCTGTTCCTCGCCGTGCAGATCGCGGTGAGCGGCTTTCTGGTGTTCTGGTGGGCCACCGACGATGCGAAGCGCCGCGGCCAGCCACTCTCGCGGCTGGCGCCGGTTTGGATCGTGCTGTTCGGCGTGTTCTGGATCCTGTGGCGGCTGTTCACCTCGCGCAGCCCGCTCGAGGCCTGGCGCGGATTCGGCCGCGGCGTGCTCGTGATGCTGGCGTCGCTGGGAACGTATCTGCTGTTCTTCCAGCTGTTCGTGCCCGGTACCGGCGCTGGCTGATCACCGTTGCGCGAGTGACATCTGGACGACCGAGGAGGCAACATGCTGCAACTTCGTCCCAACTGCGAATGCTGCGATCGCGATTTGCCGCCGGACACGGATGCGGCCTGGATATGCACTTTCGAATGCACGTTCTGCCGCGCCTGTGCGGAGGGCAAGCTCGGTCTGCAATGTCCCAACTGTGGCGGCGAGCTGGTGCGGCGTCCGCGGCGGCCTGCGGAGAAGCTCGGGAAGTATCCGGCCTCGACCGAGCGCGTGCACAAGCCGCAGGGCTGCAGTGGTGCCGGTCGCGCGGCTTCGGAAGCCGATGCCATCCGCACGCTCGTGCAGCGCTGGATGGATGCGTCGAAGGCCGGCGATGCCGAGGCCGTGATCGCGATGATCACGCGCGACGTGGTGTTCCTGCGCCCGGGGCATCCGCCAATGCGTCACGACGAGTTCGCGCAGGCGCAGCGTTCGCAGGCCGGCGGCGAAGCGCCTGCGTTCGAAGGCGAAGCGCAGCCGCAGGAGATCGTCGTGCTGGGCGAATGGGCCGTGATGTGGGCGAAACTGCGTGTCGCCGGCGACGGCATGGTGCGCGCCGGGCACACGCTCACGGTGTTGAGGAAGGAAGACGGCCAGTGGCGCATCGCGCGCGATGCGAACCTGCTGGCTCCCGTGAAGGAGGACTGACATGTCGACGAAGATCACGCCTTTCCTGATGTTCACCGGCGACGCCGAAGCCGCCGCGATCTTCTACGTCGCGACCTTCCGCGGCCAGGTCGTCGCCCTGGAGAAACGCGACGACGGCAAGGTGCAGCGCGGCGAGATCGAACTCGCCGGCCAGCGCGTGCGGGTGTTCGACAGCCCGGTGCAGCACGCCTTCGGCTTCACGCCGGCGGTCTCGCTTTTCGTCGATTGCCGCGATGCCGCCGAGTTCGAACACCTGGTCGCCACGCTCGGCGAAGGCGGCAAACATCTGATGCCGCCCGACGACTACGGTTTCAGCCAACGCTTCTGCTGGCTCGACGATCGTTTCGGCGTGAGCTGGCAGCTCAACCTGCCGTAGCGTCAGGCCGCCGTCACGTCGTGCAGCGCCCAGCCCGAGCCTGCCAGCAGCCGCATGCGGTGGCGCAGGAGGTTGCCGCTGAGCGACGTGGTGGCGAGCAGATCGATCTTGAGGTCGCGCTGGCTGCCGGTGACGGTGGCGTGGGGATCGGTGGCGCCGAGGGCTTCGTCGACCTCGTCGGGATCTTCCTGCTGCGCGCGCCAGGCGTCGAACAGGCGACGCGTGCGCAGGGCATCCTGCAGTTCCTGCGCGAAGGCCTCCGCGCCGTTGGCGCGGAAGCTCAGCGCGGGATCGCTGCCGCGCGCGGCGGCCGGATCGGCGAGGGTGAGGTGGTAGCGCTGCAGCATGGCGGTCTCCGGATCGCGGGGTCCGCCGCAGTTTAGCCCGCGGTCGCCACTTCGCCGCGCGTAATTCTTTCCAGCCGCTTGATCCATTCATGGTTCATGCGGCGCGAATATTTCGGCAGGCGTGCGGCCTGTTTCATCGAGGCCGCGGCCAGCTCGCGCGCGGCATCGCGCTCGCCCCACTGCAGCAGCGCTTCGGCATAACGCGCGCGCGGCTCGAAGCCCGCGTAGTAGCCGATCAGCGCGTCGAACTCCTCGCGCGCCCGTTCGCGCTCGCCCAGGTCGGCCAGCGCCCGCGCGTAGTACAGGTGGCCTTCCTGCGAGCGGAACGAAGGATGCGCGCGGCGCAGCGCATCGAGTTCGTCGCGCGCGCCCACGGCATCGCCGGACTCGAGCACTGCGTGGGCCAGCCGCACGTGGATGGCGGGATCGTCCCGATGCACGCTGCTCATCGCGGCGCGGAATTGCACGGCGGCCTCGGTGGCGCGGCCCTTCGCCAGCAGCGCGTCGGCCAGGCGGATGCGGTTGTCGGCGCTCGCCACCGTGTCGTAGGCATCCTGCGCGGCGCGCAGTTCGCGGTCGGGATCGACGATGTCGCGCACGCCGCGCACCAGCTGGCGGCCGGCGTGCGAATGGCGCATCTCCGGCAGCCAGATCGCGAGGGCGTACACCAGGCTGCCGAGCAGCGGCGCCATGAAGAGGATCATCAGCCAGTACTTGTCCTGCCCGGTGCGCACCGCGTGCACGGCGAAGAAGATCGCGACGATGAGATGGAGTCCGAGTCCGGCGATGGGCATGGCGGGTCAGGCGGGCAGGAGGTCGAGATACTGGAAACGATCATCGCGCAAAATTCGCTCGCCGGGGCGTACCGGGACTGCGTGTCGGAACATCGGACCGTCGGTGACGCAGGTGTGGAACTCGCCGCGCTCGCCGCAGGGGTCCACGCCGGGCGGCAGGTCGCGCAGCAGGTCGGCGTCGAACGCGCGGCCGACGTACCCGGCCCCGAGCTGCGTGGTGTCGACGCAGCACAGCGTCGCGCGCAGGCCGCCGTCGATCATCTCCCGCGCCAGCGCCGCGGTATCGGCGCCGAACAGCGGGAACACCGGGGTCCAGCCCAGCCGCGCGCAAAGTGCCTCGCGATACGCCCGCACATCGGCCAGGAACAGATCGCCGAAGGCGATGTGGCGCACGCCCTCGAATCCCGCCAGCGCGGCGGCGAAGGCGGCTTCGTAGGTGGCGTTGTCGGCGCGCGGCGGGATGCGCGCCTCGATCACCGGCAGCCCGCAGGCCGCGGCCTGCGCCTGCAGGATCTCGCGCCTCAGGCCGTGGATGCTGACGCGCTCGTACTCCGCGGTGATCGTGGTGACCAGACCGCCGACATGCCACTGGGGGTCGCGCCGCAGCGCGTGCAGGGTCCAGGCCGAGTCCTTGCCGCCGCTCCAGGAGAGCAGGATGGGAGTCACGCTTCGCATGCGCGCAAGTGTACGCGGACGCGGCGGCGCGCTTACGCTTGCGCGATCACCCCGCACCGGAGCCCGCGCATGAAGACCCGTCTCGCCCTCGCGATCCTGCTCGCCGCCGGTGGCGGCGCCGATGCGAAAACCCTGGCGCTGGTCGGCGGCACGCTGGTCGACGGCACGCTGCGCGATCCGATCGAGGACAGCGTGATCCTGGTCGAAGGCGAACGCATCGTCGCGGTCGGCCGCGAAGGCCAGCTCGCGGTGCCGGCCGGCGCCGAAGTCGTCTCGACCGAAGGCATGACCGTGCTGCCCGGGCTGTGGGACATGCACGTGCACCTCATGATCAACGGCCATGCCGACTACGAGCATTGGGACAAGACCTACGTCGACCGCTTCCGCGATCCGATCATGCCGGCCAGCGCGAAGCAGTTGCTGCACGCCGGCATCACCGGCGCGCGCGATCTGGGCGCGCCGCTGAAGGAATCGATCGAGATCCGCGAGGCCATCGCGCGAGGCGAGATCGAAGGTCCGACCCTGTTCGTCTCCGGGCCTTTCATCCAGAAGGAACCGTATCCGGGCGAGGAATCCTATCGCTGGGGCGTCGATTCGCCGGCCGACGCGCGCGCCAAGGTCAGGACGCTGGCCGATGCCGGCGTCGACGTCATCAAACTGATCGACCAGGACCAGATGACGGTCGACGAAGTGAAGGCGGTCATCGACGAGGCGCACAAGCATGCGCTGCCGGTGGTGGCGCACGCGCACCGGCCCGAAGAGATCCGCCGCGCGCTGAAATACGGCGCCGACTGCCTGGAACACACGGGTCTTGCGGCCGCGCCGCGCTATCCCGACGACGTGATCGAAGCGCTGCGCGAACGCACCGCCAACATGGCCCGCGGCCCGCTGTTCTGGACGCCCACGATCGAAGGCCTCTACAACTTCCCGTACACGGTGAAGCACCACGAGCACATCGACGACACGCGCTGGCACGAAGGCCTGCCGGCCGACATCGTGCAGGACATCCGCGCCTCGCTCGAACACCCCGAACGCATCGCCTACTTCCAGCAGACCCCGCAGCGCTGGCCCACGCTGCAGAACAAGTTCCAGCAGCTGCGCGAGAACGGCGTGCTGCTATTGGTGGGTACCGATAGCGGCATTCCCATGAAGTTCCACAGCGACAGCACCTGGCACGAGCTGGAAGTGTGGGTGAACAAGCTCGGCGTGCCGGCGATCGACGCCATCCGCGCGGCGACCTACTGGCCGGCGGTGGCGATGAAGCGGGACAAGGACTACGGCTCGATCGTCGAGGGCAAGTACGCCGACATCATCGCCGTGCGCGGCGACGTGTTGCGCCACATCGCGCTGTTGCAGCGCGTGGACCTCGTGGTGAAGCACGGCAGGCGCGTGAAATAACGCGCCTGCCGCCGGCGGCGCGTCAGTGCCGGTGCATGCCCGACTTCGGGCAATGGCACTCGGCCGTCGGGCCGTATTCCAGGCCCCAGCTCACGGCGTTGCCGCCGTGGCGCTGCCAGTAGAACTCCGGCGCCGGCGCACCGCGTCCGCCGATCTCCGCCATGTCGGCGTCCACGTCGAAGAGGCGGCCGCCGACCATCACGTAGCGGGTGTCGATGGTGCTGCGGATGTTGTCCAGCGGATTGGAGTTCAGCACCACGAGGTCGGCCTTCTTGCCGGGTTCGATCGAACCGAGCTGCGAGCCGAAACCGATCGAGTCGGCGCCGTCGATGGTGGCGGCGCGCAGGGCTTCCCAATTCGTGAAGCCGCCCTGGGTCAGCATCCAGGTTTCCCAGTTCGGCGACAGGCCCTGCAACTGGCCGTGGCCGCCGGTCTGAATGCGCACACCGGCGTCGCGCAGCTTCTTGGCGGCCTTGGCCACTTCGATGTGGTAGTAGTCCCAGTCCGGCGCGGTTTCGCGCCGCACGCTGCGCGCGTCCAGCGTTTCGCGCGGGAAGAAGCGATTGAGCTTCTTGTCGGCGAACACGTCGTCGCGCGCATACCACCAGTATTCGCCCGAGAGGCCGCCGTAGCTCACCACCAGCGTGGGCGTGTTGCGTACGTCGGTTTCCTTCCACAGGTTCACGACGTCGTCGTAGAGCGGGGCCACCGGCACGTTGTGCTCGATGGTGCTGACGCCGTCGATCACCATCGGGATGTTGTGGAAGAGCGTGGAGCCGCCTTCCTCCACCACCGTCATGCCGAGCTCGCGCGCCGCCTGGTTGATCTGCTGGTGCTGCTCGCGGCGCGGCTGGTTGTAGCTCTTCACGCTGAAGGCGCCGTTGGCCTTCATGCGGCGCAGGTGCGAGCGGGCGTCGTCCAGCGAATCGACCACGGCCTTGAAGTCGCCGTCGGCGCCGTAAAGGATGGTACCCGTCGAGAACATGCGCGGGCCCACCATCCTGCCGGCCTTGATCAGTTCGGCCTGCGAGAACACGTACTCGGTGCTCGCCGAAGGATCGTGCGCGGTGGTGATGCCGAAGGCGAGATTGGCGTAGTAGGCCCAGTTCTGCTGCGGGATCACGCCGCCGCCGAAGTTGGCGACGTGCGCGTGCGCGTCGACGTAGCCCGGCACGATGGTCTTGCCGGCGGCGTCGATGATGCGCGCGCCGTCGGGAATCGATACCTCGCCGCGCTTGCCGACGGCCTTGACGGTGTCGCCGTCGATCACGATCACGCCGTCCTCGATCACCTCCTGCGTGTCCTGCGCGTCGCGCATGGTGACGATGCGCGCGCCGGTGAAGGCGACCACACCCTGCGGCTCGTACACCGGCGCATCGATGCCGATGCGCACGCCCTTCGCGCTCTCCGGCTTCGGCATGTCCTTTGGTGCGCCGGGGACGAAGGCGAACAACTCGTCGAGTTCGCGCGTGAAGTATTCGTCGCCCACCATCCAGTGCAGCGATTTCGAATCGGCGCCCCAGTGCAGGTAGGAGCCCATGTCGCGGCTGACGCGAGTGACGGGCACGCCGGTGGTGTCTTTCGACAACTCCACCACGTTGCCGGTGAGCGGCATCGGCGCGACGTAGGCGTTGAAGAGTTCCGTGAAGGCGACCCACTTGCCGTCCGGGCTGATGCTCACGAGGTCGGGATACTTGAGTTTGAAGACTTCGCGCGTCTGCTCGCCGTTGAGACCGGCCGACATCAGCTTCTTGTCGATGCCGCCGCCGGTGAAATAGAACACGCGCTGGCCGTCGGCCGAGAATTGCGGATTCTCGCCGTCCTTGGCGATGCGCACGGGCGTGCCGCCGGCGGCGGGCATCACGTAGATGCCGCGCTCTCCCGACCACAGGCTGGCGGTGAGGCCGCCGCCGCCGGTCTTGGCGTAGACGATGCGGCTGCCGTCGTGCGAATAGCGCGGGCCGTAGTAGAAGCCCTTCACCGTCGTGATGGCGCGATCGTTGCCCGTGGCGAGGTCGCGCTCGCGGATGGTGACGAGATTCTCGTCGTCCCAGGTGGTGTAGAGCAGCTTGTTGCCGGCCGCGTTGAAGCTCGGCTGGTATTCGTAGACGCCGTCGCTCGAGGTCAGGCGCTGCGCGTTGCCGCCGCCCTTCGTGCTGCGCATGTAGAGGTGGCCGAGCGCGTGGAAGACCACGGTCTTGCCGTCGGGCGACGTGGCCACGTCGCGGATCATCTTGGTCGCGAAACTCTTGTCGTCGAGCTTGCGTTCGAAGCGCAGCGGTTCGGCGACGGTCTGCTCCACCTTCGCGGTGAAGGGGATCTGCGCGGTGGCGCCGGTGGCCGCGTCGACGCGCCACAGCTTGCCCTTGGCCCACACCACCAGCGCGCTCGAATCCGGCAGCCAGTCGTAGTTCGCGTAAGGGCCGAAGATGGCCCAGGCCTCCTGCATGTCGTGCGAGAGGCCGTCCCACAGCGGCTTCACCTCGCCCGATTCGAGATCGAGCGTGTGCAGCACGGATTTTTCGCGGATGCGCTTGACGAAGGCCAGGCGCTTGCCGTCGGGCGAGGGCTCGGGCCGCACGGCGCCGCCGGGCGAGTTCACGAGGTTCTCGATATCGCCGGTTTCGCGGTCGAGGCGGCGGATGGCGTAGATGGTGTCGTGCGGGTTCTTGTTGTACTGGAAGAACGG
>CAMLOR010000137.1 GCA_946481615.1 uncultured Aquimonas sp. | reverse complement strand
GCGGGCCATCGGCGGTATCTTTCTGCTGCACTTTCCGTCGGCTCGCGCCGCCCAGGCGTTACCTGGCACCGTGCCCTGTGGAGCCCGGACTTTCCTCGGCATCGTTTCCGATGACGCGACTGTCTGGCCGACTCCGCGACGCGCATTCTACGCGTTGTCGCCGCCGCCGTAGAGCTGTTTTCGTGAGGCGCCGGTGAATTCGGCGGCGAGGCGGGCGGCCTGCGACGGGGAAACGTGGGCGCTGAGCAGGGCGTAGAGGCGCTTTCCTTCGCGCAGGGCCGCATCGGCGTCTTCGGGCGCTCCTTCGACGATGACGACGAATTCGCCACGGCGCTGGTCGCCGTCGGCGGCCACGCGGGCGTGCAACGCGGCGAGCGTACCGTCGAGCACGGTTTCGAAGCGTTTGGTGAGTTCGCGCGCGATGACGGCGCGCCGTCCGTCGCCGAAGAGCGCGGCGAGGTCGGCGAGCATTTCCTCGATGCGGTGCGAGGATTCGTAGAACATCAGGGTGCGCGGTTCGCCCGCCAGCGCCTGCAATTTCTCGCGGCGAGCCGAGGATTTCGCCGGCAGGAAGCCTTCGAAGGCGAAGCGGTCGCTCGCGATGCCGGCCACGCTCAGCGCCGCGATGGCGGCGCAGGGCCCGGGCACGGGTGAGACCTCGATGCCGGCCTCGCGCACCGCGCGCACCAGGCGGTAGCCGGGATCGCTGATCAGCGGCGTGCCGGCGTCGGAGACCAGCGCCACGTCGTCGCCCGCGCGCAGTCGCGCCAGCAACGTATCCACCTGTTGCGCTTCGTTGTAATCGTGCAGCGAGATCATCGGCGTGCGCACGCCGTTCGCCGCCAGCAGCTGCTGGGTGTGGCGAGTGTCCTCGGCCGCCACCAGCGCGGCCTCGCGCAGCGTGCGCAGCGCGCGTGGCGAAAGATCGTCGAGATTGCCGATCGGCGTGGCCACCACGTGCAGGCGGCCGGGGCGCGGACTTGTCATGGGAAAGCTCGGGAGCGCGGATTCCCAAGTATGATCGCACGCAGTCCCACCGGTGCGCCGAACATGTCGCGATCGCTTGCGTTGCTCCTCACGCTCACCCTGCTGCTGGCCGGCTGCGGCGGCATGCCGACGCGCGAATCGCCGTCGGAAGCGGCGCAGATCGCCGAGCAGCAGTTCGCCGAGGGCGAGTTCGAGGCGGCCGCGCAGAGCTTCCTGCAGGCGGCATCGGAATCGCGGTCGATGCGCGATGTCTACCGCCTGCGCGCCGCGGAAGCCTTCCGCGAGCTGGGCGAACTCGATCAGGCGCGCGGCACGCTGCAGGGCGTCGTCACGCGCCATTTCACGGCGGACGAAACCCTGCGGCTCACGCTGCTGCAGGCCGAACTGGCGCTCGATGCCGACGATGGCGCGCGCGCGAATGCACTGCTGGCCATTCCGGTGGAAACCGTTCCGGAAAGCTATCGCGAGCGCTTCCACTTCCTGCGCGCGCGCGCCTTCGAGGAAGACGACGACCCGTTCTCGGCGGCGGTCGAGCGCGTCACGCTCGATGGCTATCTGACACCCGCCGACCGCACCGAGAATCAGCGCCGCATCCAGAAGCTGCTCACGCGCGTCGACGACGACACGCTCTATCAACGCAGCGGGCAGCTGCCGCCGGGCCATCCGCTCTACGTGCACGCGGGTCGCCTGCTCGCCGCGCGCGGGCTGGCGCTGCCGCGCCCGTACGATCGCAGCGGTGGCTTCGGCCGCCCGGATCATGCGCCGGCACCGGCCGATGCGCAGGGTTATCGCGCCTACGGCCGCGTCGCGCTGCTGCTGCCGCTGGAGGGCCCGTTCGCGACGGCCGCCGCCGCGGTGCGCGACGGCTTCTTCAGTGCCTATTACGCCGAGACGCGCACGCGCCCGGCGGTGCAACTCTACGACGTGGGCGAAGGTCCCGAGGCCGCGCTCGCGGCCTACCAGCAGGCCGTCGCCGAGGGCGCCGATCTCGTGATCGGCCCGCTGGCGCGCGACAGCGTGGCGGCGCTGTTCGAACGCGCGCAGATCAGCGCCCCGCTGCTCGCGCTCAACCGCGGCGGCGAATCGCCGCCGCCGCCGGGCAGCGCGAGCTTCGCGCTGGCGCCCGAGGACGAAGGCATCGCCGCCGCCGAGCGCATGCTGCGGCGCGGCTGGAAACGCGTGATCGCCGCGGCCGGCGAAGACGAGAATGCGCAGCGCACGCTCGCCGCCTTCCGCGACCACTTCACGCAGCGCGACGGCATCGTCGTGGCCGAAGTGCGCCTGCCCGAAAGCGCGCCGGACTACGCCTCGCTGATCCGCAGCGCGATCGCTGCCGCCGGCACGCGCCCGACCGCGCTCCCCGACGGTTCCGCGCCCGATCCGGCCGCGGCACCGGCGACGACCGCCGATGCCGACGCCATCTTCCTCGCCGCGCGCGGCGCGCAGGCGCGGCTGTTCGCACCGCAGCTGCGCGTGGCCGGCGTCTACGATCTGCCGATCGTCGCCACCTCCACCATCGCCGGCGGCAGCGCCAACACGCGCATGGACCGCGAACTCGACGGCATCGAATTCACCGAACTGCCCTGGCTGATTTCCGACCGCCCCGGCCTGCCGCCGCGCGAGCCACTGGCCAAGAACCTCGACACCGCGCGCGGCGCCGGTGCGCGCCTGTTCGCCTTCGGCATGGATGCGTTCCGCCTTGCCGGCCAGCTCGAGCAGCTGGCGAGCGACCCGAACGCCTACGTCGACGGCGCCACCGGCAACCTCCGCCTCGACGGCTTCGGCAACGTGCAGCGCACGCCGGCCTGGGCGCGCTTCAGCAATGGCTACGTGCAGCCCGCGCCGGACGGCGGCCTGGTGCCGGATGGCGTGGAATATCAGCCCTGAGAACGCGCGCTGGGAGCGCGCCGCGCAGCACGAGCTCGAGCGCCACGGCCTTCGTATGCGCGCCGCCAACGTGCGCTATCGCGGCGGCGAACTCGATCTGGTGATGGACGACCGCGACACGCTGGTGTTCGTGGAAGTGCGCTATCGCCGCGGCAACGCCTTCGGCGGCGGCGCGGGGTCCATCGATGCCGCCAAATGCCGCAAGCTCGCGCGTGCGGCAGGTTTGTACCTCGCTTCCCATCCCGCGCTTGCGAATCGCGCCTGCCGGTTCGATGTGGTCGCGGTCAGCGGCACAGCCGCAGCGCCCACGTTCGAGTGGATCCGCAACGCCTTCACCCTCGACGAGGTTCGTGTCCGATGATGCGCTCTGCCCTGTTGATGTTGCTGTGTTTCGCACTGGGCGGCTGCGCCGCGGTGCTGGTGAGCGGCGCCGCCACCACGGCCGGCGCCGTGCACGATCGCCGCTCGGTCGGCACGGTGCTCGACGACAACACGCTCGAGGTGGCGGCCATCGACCGCATCTACGCCGAACGCGAGAAGTTCGACGGCACCCGCATCAAGGCCGTCGCGCACAACGGCGTCGTGCTGCTGATCGGCGAGGTCTTCAACGAGGAACAGAAGCGCCTCGCGGGCGAGCGCACGATGGAACTGCAAGGCACGCGCCGCGTCGTCAACGAGCTGGCTATCGGCGAACCGCCCGGCAACTGGCGCCGCGGCGCAGATTCCACGCTCACCGCCCGCGCCAAGGCCGCGCTGATCGGCATCGACCTGCCCGAGTTCGACGCCTCGCGCGTCAACGTCACCACGGTGCGCGGCGAGGTCTACCTGATGGGCCTCGTGCGCCGCGCGGAAGCCGAAGCAGCCGTCGACGCCGTGCGCGACCTGCGCGGCGTGAAGCGCATCGTCAAAGTGTTCGAATACCTCGACTAGCGCGATGTCACGCCGCTCGGCCGCCACCTGTCGCGAGCGTGTCGAGCCGCCTGCCTCGAGGCACGGGTTCGACAGGCTCACCCCGAACGGGTGGGGCGAAGCCGATGCCAAGGGCCGGCTTGCGGATACCGTTCGGGGTGAGCCTGTCGAACCCGCGCCTCATGCCGTCCTCGCATCCGTTCGGGGTGAGCCTGTCGAACCCTTGCCCCATGCCGTCCCCGCACCCGTTCGGGGTGAGCCTGTCGAACCCACGCCCCAGTCCCCATGACTCCGGCTCTCCTCACCCGGCTGCGCGACATCCTCGGCCCCGACGGCCTCCTCACCGACGCCGCCGATCGCCTCGCCTACGGCTACGACAACTCCAAGCGCATCGGCAATGCCGGCGCAGTGGCACTGCCGCGCACGCACGAACAGGTCGAAGCGCTGATGCGCGCCTGCTTCGAAGCCAACACACCCGTGGTCGCCCGCGGCCGCGGCACCAACACCACCGGCGCCAGCGTGCCGCTCGAAGGCGCCCTCGTGCTCTCGTTCGAGCGCATGGACCGCATCCTGCGCGTCGACCCGGCAAATCGCCTCGCCGTGGTCGAACCCGGCGTCCTCAACGGCGACCTGCAGAAAGCGCTCGCGCCGCACGGCTTCTTCTGGGCGCCCGATCCCACGAGCGCGCCCTACAGCACCGTCGCCGGCAACCTCGCCTGCAACGCCGGCGGCCCGCGCACCGTGAAATACGGCGCCTGCCGCGACAACATCCTCGCGCTGCGCGCCGTCGACGGCACCGGCCGCGGCTTCCGTTGCGGCAGCGAAACCACGAAAGGCGCGACCGGCTACGACCTCACGCGCCTGCTCGTCGGCTCCGAAGGCACGCTCGCGCTGATCACCGAAGCCACGTTGAAACTCACGCCACTGGCGCAAGCACGTCGCAGCCTGCGCGCCTTGTATGTGGACGTGGCCGCCGCCGCACGCGCGGTTGCCCGCATCATGGGCCAGCCCGTCACGCCCTGCGCCCTCGAATTCATGGACGGCACCGCGCTGCGCCTGGTGCGCGAACGCGGCGCCGACTTGCCCGAAGCCGGCGCGATGCTGCTGATCGACGTGGACGCACGCGCCGACGCGCTCGACGACGCCTGCGCCGCCATCGAAAACGCCGCACGCGGCCCGGGCACGATCGCCATCCAGCCCGCTCCACCCGTTCGGGGTGAGCCTGTCGAACCCTCGCCCCAGCCCCAACCCGCGACCACCGTTCGGGGTGAGCCTGTCGAACCCTCGCCCCAGTCCCAACCCACGACCACCGTTCGGGGTGAGCCTGTCGAACCCTCGCCTCAGTCCCAACCCGCGACCACCGTTCGGGGTGAGCCTGTCGAACCCTCGCCTCAGTCCCCGACGCACGCAGCCCTCAACGACGGCCTCGTCGAATTCGCCCTCGCCCGCGACGCGCACGAAACCGAAACCCTGTGGGCCGCGCGCAAGGCGCTCTCGCCCGCGCTGCGCTCCATCGCGCCGACCAAGATCAACGAAGACGTCGTCGTCCCCGTCTCGCGGCTGCCCGAACTTACGAGCGGCGTCGAAGCGCTCTCGCGCACGCACGACATCCCCATCGTGTGCTTCGGCCACGCCGGCAACGGCAACATCCACGTCAACCTGCTTTACGACGCCGCCGATCCCGCGCGTGACGCCGCCGCGCAGCGCTGCCTCGACGCGGTCTTCGACCTCGTGATCGCACTCGGCGGAACGCTCTCGGGCGAGCACGGCATCGGCCTCGCCAAGCGCGACTGGATGCCGCGCGCCATCGACCCCGTCACGCTCGATCTGATGCGCGCGATCAAATCGCGCTTCGATCCCAAGGGCCTGCTCAATCCCGGGAAGCTGCTGCCGCCGGCGTGAGCAGCACGACATCGAGCCGCTCCGGCTCGCGCGTACTCACTGCGATGCGCCACGCCACGGCCTCGCCGGAACAATCGTCGCAGCGATACACGCGCGACGTCGCACCGCTCAGAACAGGCGCTTGCACGACGCCATCCGCACTCACGATCCCGATGCGCGCTTCGTCATAGGGCGCCAACGGCAAACCGATCAACACGGCGGCACCGCGCGGCGCATCGAACTCCAGTTCGCGCACCTGCTGCTCGCCGCCACTGCGCGGCCGCAGCGAAAGCAGGCCCCCGCTGGCCACCGGCGTGGTGCGCGCGGCCGCCACGACGCGCAACGGACCTTCGGAAAACGCCTGCGGCCACCCGCCATCCGAGCCATGCAGCGCATGCCGCTGACCTGGCGTGAGGCCCAGCACATGCCACGCGCCTGCCAACCCCGCGCCACCGCCAATGTGCACGCGCTCGGCCCGATCGCAAACCATCCGCACCGGCATCGCGAGCGCAGCATCCACCAGCAGCGCGAGATCGCCATGCAGCACCACGTCGCGCTCCTGCGCGCAAATCTCGCGGCCCCAGTGATCGAGCAGGAAGGCGGGCAACAGCGGCAGGGGGCGCGGCGATGCGGCCTTTCGCACATCCGCCACATTCCCGGCCATCGGCGTCAGGCCGCGATGCGCGTCGCGCATCTGCAGCGTGGTCACCGCCAGCGCGCCAACGACCACGCTGCCGGCGATCGCCAGCGCCAACGCCCGGCCGCGGGGCAACCGCCACAACTGCCACCACCCGAGCGCCGTGACGCAGGCCGCAAACGGCAGCCACGCATACACCATGTAGAACGGCGTGCGCTCGCGCAGCGCCGCCAGCAGCAACCACGCCAGCACGGCGGCAAGCGGCACGCCCCAGGCTTCGCGCGGCATCCGCAACCCCGGACGGTAGGCGAACACGCAAGCCAGCAGCGGCATGCCGGCGAACCAGATCGCCAGAGGCACCGCACCTTTGTCGAAACCCAGGGGCGCCAACGCCGCGAGCGCTCCGAACATCTGCGCACCCACCATGAATTTCCACGCCCCCGCGAGCGCCGTCAGCGAGTTCGAATCCGAAGCCTTGAACAACGTGCCGAACATCGGCCAACCCTGCGCCGCTTCATGCATGAGCATCGGCGCGAACGGCAACACCGCCAGCGCTACGCCGCCGAGCATCGGCGCGATCTCGCCGCGCCACGAATCGCGCCGCCGCCACGCCACCGCGATCGCCAGCGGCAACATCACCAGGACCGTCGGATGCGCGTGGAAGGCAAGGCCGAACAGCAGCCCGAACGCCATCCACCAGCGTGAATCGCCTAGCTGCCACAGGCGGATCAGCGGCAGCAACGCCGCCAGCATCATCGTCTCGACGAGATTGGTATGCGTGGGAAACATCGACTGCAGCGCGTTCCAGCCCGGCAAGACCAGCGCCACCGCCCATAGCAACCCGAAGCGCGCATCGAACAACCGCTTGCCGCAAGCGTAGGCAAGGGGAAACTTCAGCGCGGCCAGCAAACCCACGAACGACAGCGTCGCCGCCACCGACTTCGTCGACGCCAGCGGCAGCGCCAGCAGGTAGAACCACAGCGGGCCGAGATGGAATCGATCGTCGATGCGCGGCCCGAGCAGCGGTGTCGCACCTTCGACGATGGCCCAGGCCTGCGACAGATCGCGCGAGGTATCGAGCAGCACCGTGGCGAACGGATAGGCCGCCACGTGCAGCAGCATCAGCGCGGCGATGACGATGAGGGCCGTGCGGCGCCGGGGCGGGTCGGACATGGCGCGATGGTGGCGCACGCAGGCGGCGATTGCGAGCGCGCCGTGCGGGGACGAAGGTGATGGAGCGGCGCGGCGTCGGAGTCGCTGGATTCCCGCCTGCGCAGGAATGACGGGGCGAGTCGCGCGCTTCGGTCCCTCGTCCGGACCATGGAGCGACGTGCGCCCCTGCACGTTCATGCGCGCCCATGGCAGGATCGCGCCGTGGACTCCCGCGACCTCGACACCCTGCTCGCCCGCATCCGCGCCTGCCGCCTGTGCGAAGCGCACCTGCCGCTGGGCCCGAACCCCGTGCTGCGCGCGCGGCCTTCGGCCACGCTGCTGATCGTGGGCCAGGCGCCCGGCACGCGCGCGCACGAATCCGGCATTCCGTGGAACGACGCCAGCGGCATCCGCCTGCGCGGCTGGCTCGGCCTGGAACGCGAGGCTTTCTACGACGAGTCGAAGATCGCCATCGTGCCGATGGGCTTCTGTTATCCCGGAAAAGCCGAGAGCGGCGACCTGCCGCCGCGCCCGGAATGCGCGCAAACCTGGCACGGTCAACTGTTCCCGATGCTACCGAAGGTGCGCCTGAAACTGCTCATCGGCCACCACGCGCAACTGCACTTCCTCGGCCGCCGCCGCGGCAAGACCCTCACCGACACCGTGCGCGACTTCCGCGCCCACCTGCCCGACGCGATCCCGCTACCGCACCCGAGCCCACGCAACCAGCTGTGGTTCAAGGTGAACCCGTGGTTCGAAGCGGAACTGGTGCCGGTGTTGCGCGAGCACGTGTCCGAAGCACTCGCGTAACGCCGATATTCGGCACGACCCTGCGGCCTCGCGCCCAACCCACCTCACCTGTTCGCGGTGAGCCCGTCGAACCGCCGCCTCGCGCCCACGTCCGTGCAGCTCCCACCACAGCCCACCTCGCCCGTTCACGGTGAGCCTGTCGAACCGCCGCCCCAGGCCCCACGCCCACGCGGCTCTCACCACAACCCACCTCACCCGTTCACGGTGAGCCTGTCGAACCGCCGCGACAATCCACACGCACGCGGCTCTCACCCCAACCCACCGCACCCGTTCACGGTGAGCCCGTCGAACCGCCGCGACAACCCGACACCCGTGCGGCTCTCACGGCCCCCCCACCCCCCCCGGCCCCGGGGGCCCGGCGAACCCCCCCCCCCCGCCCCCGCCGCGATGCCCCCCCCCAACCCC
>CAMLOR010000136.1 GCA_946481615.1 uncultured Aquimonas sp. | reverse complement strand
TGGCCTTCCTCTACGCGCTGCTGGCGCGCTGGCTGTGGCGGCGCGCCGACACCGGCCTGCTCGCGCGCGCCTTCGCCGCGCTCGCCGTGGGCTTCGCCACGCTGGCGGTGCCGCTGGCGCTGTCGGCGCAGGCCACTTCCGCGAGTTGGGCGCTGGAAGGCGCCGCGCTGGTGTGGCTGGGCCTGCGCCAGCGGCGCACGCTGCCGCAACTCGCCGGCCTTGCCTTGCAACTGCTGGCGATGATGGCCTACGCCACCAGCCTCGTCGATCACGACGGATGGTCGAAGCAAGCCGGCGAATTCGCCTTCCTCAACGGCCACTTCCTGGTCGTGCTGCTGATGTCGGCTGCGGCCTTCTTCATCAGCTGGCTCTACGAACGCGACGGATCGCACCGCGTGGCGGTGTGGGCGCCGTTCCTGCTCGGCGCGTTCTGGTGGACGATCGCCGGGCTGCGCGAAGGCGTCGAGCATTTCGGCGAGCGCGAGGCCAGCGAAGTACTGGTGTTGCTGGCCGCCGGCACCGCGACCGTGTTCGCCGCGCTGCGGCAGGCCCTGCGCTGGCCGCGCTTCGGCTGGATGGTGCCCGCCGCCGCGCTCGCGGGACTGCCGCTGGTGGCGATCACGCTGTGGGATTTCAGCAGCGCATTGCGTGCACCCATCGCGGGCTGGTGGGTAGTGTGGTTCATGGCGATGGCGTTCGGCCTGTGGTGCCTGCGCGAGCCGCGCCAGCGCGGGCTCTCGGTCGCGCATGTCGCGGTGCTGGCCACGGCCGCGCTGCTGTACGGCGCCAGCCTGCACTTCGAGGCCGCGGTGCTGCAGCTCGACGACGGCTGGCGCTTCGTCGCGGCGATCGCTCCGCTGGTGCTGCTGCTCGCGCTCACCTGGCGCCTGCCGCAGATCGGCGCGCAGCCACTCGCAGAGGAATTCCCGCACTACCGCCTGCGCTGGTTCGTGCCGGCCGGCGTGGCGCTGGCGGTGGCCTGGGTCGCAGCCCTGGCCGAGCGCGGCGGCAGCGCGCCGCTGCCCTTCGTTCCGCTGATCAATCCGGTGGAACTGTTCCAGCTCGCCGTGCTGACCGTGGCGATTTCGCTGGTGCGCGCGCGGGGCGCGGACGCCGATTCCGTGCGCGTTCCGCTGGCGGGCGCCGCCTTCCTCTTCATCACCTTCGCCGGATTGCGCGCGGTGCATCACTACACCGGCGCGGTCTGGTCGCCCGCCATCCTGGACGACCGCATCGCACAGGCTGTGCTCACCGTGCTCTGGAGCATCACGGGCGTGGCGCTGTGGATCTACGGTTCGCGCCGCCAGCTGTGGAACGTGTGGCTGGCGGGCGCGATCCTGATGGGCGTGGTGCTGGCCAAGCTCGTGCTCATCGACCGCCAGTACGTCGGCAATCTCGCCGGCATCCTGTCGTTCATGGCCGTGGGCGCGCTGCTGGTGCTGGTGGGCCGCATCGCGCCGACGCCACCGCGCACGCGCGAGAGCGGCGAAGAACCGGCCTGAACCGCGGGACGTGACGAAGTATTACTTCCCGGCGCGCCGCGCCGGGCCAGAATGCCGCATCGGAGTCCGCTCATGAAACGCATCGCCGCGCTGCTCGTCGCTTCCGCCCTGGCGTGGCCACTGGCCGCGCAGGCGCCGCGCGCCATCGCACCGGAGGATTTCGCCTGGGCCTGGCCGGTGGAAACCGCGGGCGCGCAGAACGTCGTGCGTTTCGCGCTCACGCCCGAGGTGTATGCGCGCGTGACGCGCAGCGATCTTGCCGATCTGGCCGCCTTCAACAGCACCGGCGAGAGCATTCCGCTGGCGCCGGCGGCGCTCGCTTCCGAACGCCTTGCGCCGCCGCCCGCGCCCGCGCCGCAGGCGGTGCCGCTGTTCAACCTGCCGCGCGCGGCACCCGGCGCGGCGCCCGAAAGCATCGAATTGCACATCGCGCGCGGCACCGACGGCCGCTTGACGCAGCTCGACGCTTCGGTGGCACCGACCACCGCGGTCGCCGGCGCGAACGACGTGCTGCTCGATCTTGGCGCCATCGCCGCGCCCGTCACCGCGCTCGAACTCGACATCGCGCCGGCCGCGGCGGGCAATCTCAACGCGCGCATCGAGGTGCAAGGCAGCGACGATCTCGCCAACTGGTCGACGGTGGCGGGCAACCTCGCGGTGGTGTCGTTGCGCGAGAACGGCATCGCGCTCGAGCGCCGCCGCCTCGATTTCGGCGCGACGCGCCTGCCCTATCTGCGCCTGCGCCGCAGCGACGCCGACGCGCCGCTGCCGCTCGCCGCCGTGCGCGCCTTCGCGGTGCGTCCCGGCGTGGCACCGGAAGTGCCGCTGCAATCGGCCGCGCTGCAAGGCACGCCCGACAATGAAACGGCGGGCGCCTTCGTCTACGCATTGCCCGGCCTGCTGCCAGTGCAGCGCCTCGACGTGCGCCTGGCCGACGCCAATGCCATCGCCACCGTGATCGTGGAATCGCGCGGCGCCGCCGATCAGCCTTGGACCGAACGCGCACGCCACGTCGCGTTCCGGCTCGGCGACGGCGAAGGCGCGATCGAATCGCCGCCGCTCGATTTCGCCGCGCTGCGCACCGTGCACTGGCGCGTGCGCACCGAGCCCGCGCAGCCGCGCCCGCCCACGGTGACGGCCTGGTACCGGCCCGACACCTTCGTGATGCTGACGCAGGGGCCCGCGCCCTATCGTCTCGCCGCGGGCAGCGCACGGGCGCGCCGCCCCGACTACCCGATGCGCACCGTGCTGGCCGAAATGCAATCGCGCGAAGGCGATCTGTGGCTGCCGCCGGAAGCACGCCTGGGTGCCGGTGCGCCGCTTTCGGGCGATGCCGCGCTGCAACCGGCCGCGCCGGCGCCGGATTACAAGCGCTGGCTGCTGTGGGGCGTGCTGATCGCCGGCGCGCTCGGCGTGCTGTGGATGGTGGCGAGCCTGGCGCGCAGCGGCGCGCCTGCCGAAGGCACGGAGCGCGGATGACGCAGGACATCACGCTCGGCCAACGCGAACTGCGCGCGGCGCACGAGGGCGACAGCGCCGCGCTCGACCTGGTCTTCCCGCGCGTCTATGACGAACTCAAGCGCCTGGCGCGCGCGCAGCTGGCGCAGGAGCGCCCGGAACACACGCTGCAGCCCACCGCGCTGGTGCACGAGGCCTATCTGCGCCTGATCGACCAGCACAGCGCCGATTTCACCGACCGCGCCTGCTTCTTCGGCCTGGCCGCCACCATGATGCGGCGCATCCTGGTCAACCACGCGCGCGACCGCCAGGCGCAGAAGCGCGGCGCAGGCGCCGTGGTGATCACGCTGTCGGCGGCCGAGAATCAGCCGGCCGAGGACATCGACCTGCTCGGCCTGCACGACGCCCTGGACAATCTGGCTCTGCTCGACGCGCGCCAGGCGCGCGTGGTGGAACTCAAGTTCTTCGCGGGACTGGAAGTGGAAGAGATCGCGGCCTTGCTGGACGTCTCGCCCGCCACCGTGCGGCGCGACTGGACCATGGCGAAGATGTGGCTGGGACGGGCGCTGGCCGGATGAGCGCGACCCTCGAGGCCGCGCGCTGGCGGCGCCTGCAGGAAGTGCTGGATCTCGCATTGCAGGCCGCGCCCGAAGCGCGCGTGCAGATCATCACCGACGCCACCGGCGGCGATGTCACGCTGCGCGACGAAGCGCTGGAACTGCTGCGCCACATGGATTCGCTGCCGGAACAGGCCTCGATCGCGCAGGTCGCGGCGCTGCGACAGGACGTCGAACGTTTCGATGCCGACGCCTGGATCGGCCGCGAGATCGGGCCGTACGTGCTGGAGGAATGCATCGGCCGCGGCGGCTCGAGCGTGGTCTACCGCGCGCGCCGCCGCGAGGATTTCTCGCAGCACGTGGCGATCAAGCTGCTGCACGGCGTCGGCGCGCCGGCGCGGCGCTTCCTGCGCGAACGCGAATTCCTGGCCGCGCTCAACCATCCGAACATCGCGCGCCTGTTCGACGCAGGCACGACGGGCGACGGCGTGCCCTATCTCGTGCTGGAACTGGTGGAAGGCCGTCGCTGGGACCGCGAACTGGAGCTCGCCGATCCGCCGCTGGCACTGCGGCTGCAGCGCTTCGTGCGCGTCTGCGACGCGGTGGCGCATGCGCATGGGCACGGGCTCGTGCATCGCGACATCAAACCGGCCAATCTGCTGGTCGATGCGGACGGCGAGCCGCATCTGCTCGACTTCGGCATCGCCAAGCTGCTCGACGCAGGCGACGCCGGTTTCACGCAGGAACTCGGCCCCGCGCTCACGCCGGCCTATGCGGCGCCGGAACAGATCCGCGGCGAGCCGGCGACCACCGCCACCGACGTCCACGCGCTCGGCGTGCTGCTGTACGAAACCCTGACGGGCCGCAATCCTTTCAAGGAGGCCGGCAAGGATGTCGCCGGCACGCTGCGCGCCGTCGCCGAACTCGAACCGCCGAAGCCGAGCGCGGTCGCGCGCGGCCTGCACGCCGACCTCGACGCCATCGCGCTCACCGCGATGGCCAAGGAGCCGGTGCGCCGCTACGCCTCCGCGCGCCAGTTGTCCGACGACGTGCGCGCCTGGCTGGCGGGCCAGCCGGTGACGGCGCGCGCACCGACGCTGCGTTACCTCGCCGGGCGATTCGCCTCGCGCCATCGCGCCGGCGTGGCGCTGGCAGGCGTCGCCGTGCTGGCGCTGGTGGCGGCGATCGGCGCGGCGCTGGTGCAGGCGGGCATCGCGCAGCGCGAACGCGCGGTGGCAGAACAGCGCCTGACGGACGTGCGGCGGTTCGTGTCGAACGTGCTGTTCGACTATCACGAAGGCATCATGGAACTGGCAGGTTCCCTGCCGATGCAGCAGCGCATGGTGCAGGACGCGCTCGGCTATCTGCAGACCCTGCAGCGCGACGCCGGCGACGATGCTTCGCTATGGCGCGATCTGGCGGCCGGCTATCTGAAGATCGGCGATCTGCAGGGCAATCCCTACGGCGCCAACCTCGGCGATTTCGCGGGCGCGGCGCGCAGCTACATCCAAGGACTCGAGGCCGTCGATCGCCTGCATGCGATCCAGGGCGACACGCGCGACACGCGCTATACGCGCGCACGGCTGCTGGAAAGCCAGGCCCACCTGCTGCACCAGGATGCGAAGCTGGAGGATGCCGCGGCGAAGTACCGCGAATCGCTCGCGCAGTTCGACGCGATCTCGCGCCTCGACGATCTCGAAGTCGTGATCGAGCACGCGCGCACGCTCGATTATTACGGCGATCTGCTCGGTCGCGCCGGCGTGTCCTCGCTGCTCGACACCGAAGGGGCGCTGCAGGCGCATGCGCGCGCGCGCGCGTTGCGCGAACAGGCGCTGGCGCGCCATCCGCAGGAACCGCGCCTGCGCTACGAGCTTTATCACAGCCAGATCCGCGCCGGCGAAGACCATGTTGCCGCCGGCCGCATGCAGGAGGCCGAGACGGCGATGCTGCAGGCCCTCGACACCATGGAAACCCTGCATCGCGAGAAGCCCGAAGACGGTTATCGCCGGCGCGAAACCGCCATGGTGCACACGCGGCTGGCGGCCGTGCGCGCCGACCTGGGCCGCCTCGACGAAGCCGTCGAACACGCGGTGCGCGCCTTCCGCATCACCGACGACATGGCGCGCGACGATCCGACCAACGACGCCGTGCTGCAGGGGATGACGGCCTCCGCGGGCTGGGCTGCGCGCTATCTCATCCGCGCCGGCCGCGCCGAGGAAGCGGCCCCGATCATCCAGCGCCAGATCGAAGGCAACCAGGCGCGCCTGAAGACGACGCCGGGGAATCCCGACGTGACCTTCGCGCTGTCGCTCGCCTATCGCAGGCTGGGCGAACTGCGCGTCGCACAGCAGGATCTCCCCGGTGCGGTCGAAGCGCACGGCCAGGCGCTGTCGCTGCAGGAGCCGCTCGCCGCACTGTCGCCGGAGTACGCACTGGGCGTGTCGCTGTCGCTGGCGCATATCGGGCGCGCGCGGCTGGCGATGGAGGATCATGCGGCCGCACGCGATGCGCTCGGGCGCGCGGCGGCGATGATCGACGAGATCGTGGCCGCTACGCCGGAGGCGGTGGGCTTCCGTGAAGATCAGGCCGACATGTTCGACGCGCTCGGACAGGCCTGGCTGCCCGCCGACTGCGGCCGCGCACTGTCGACCTGGCAGCGCGCGCTCGATTACTGGAGCGGCGTCGAGAAGAGCGGCGGCCTGCTGCCGCCGCAGGCCGCCAAGCGCGATGCCGTAGCGCAGCGCGCGGGCGCGCTGCGCTGCGCGGCGGTCAGCGTTCGAAGCTGACCGTCGCGCTGTTGTCGCTGCCCGACACCACCGCCGAAAGCTGCGCGCCGAGCCCGTTGCAATTGGCGGGCGAGGATTGCGGCGGAATCACGAACGAGTTCTGCATCAGATCGATGGACTGGGCGTCGGCATTGCCGGTGAGCGCCCAGGAAATCGGGCCGAACTGGCAGTTGCCGCCCAGATCGACGGGATTGCCGTTGACCGTGGCGTGCTGCAGGCGCAGGTAGAGATTGCTCGCCGAGTAGACCGCGTTGCCGCCGGTGAGCTGGCCCGTGCCCGAACCGTCCTGCCACAACTGCGCGCGCAGCGTGACGAAGCCGAGGTTGGTCGCCATGTCTTCCAGTTCCACCGGCGACAGCGCCAGGCGGCCCTGGATGTTGCCGTTGGAGGAATCGACGCCGCCATTCAACATCGAGCCGGCGGCGAACGGCGCCGGGTAGCCGTCGACGGTGAACTGGCCGGTCGTGGGCATGCCGTGGCCGTTGAACAGTTCGATCGGCTCGAAGCTCGCGTAGAACACCGAAGGACTGTAGACCGCGTGGTCGAAGCGCAGGTCGTAGGTGAAGCTTTGCCCGTTGTCGCGCGCCGCGATGACCACGGTGAGGCTCTCGCCCGGCGCGAGGGCGAGGTTGTTGACGAAGCTGCAGCGGGTGTTGCCGGCCGAGTCGTCGTTGAACGCCACGCAATTGGCCGTGGGATTGGCCGGATTGAATCCGCCACGGTAGACCGCGAGCGTGGTGTCGATGCCGGAGCCGGCTTCGCACGCCGCTAGGTAGTGCGCGGCCATGGGGATCGTGTGGGCGCCCAGCCGCGCGGGGCGGGAGCCGCTGTTGGTCACCGTCACGCGGTCGTAGAACACCGCATTGCGCGTGGGCTCGCTGGAAACCTGGGAGCAACTCGCCAATCCCGGCATCGTGCCGTCGCCCGAGCCCAGACCGAGCGCCATCGGCGCCGGCTTGCCGAACGACCATTCCACCGTGCTGTCCGTGGCGCCCGCCACCGACGCCGCTCCCATCAATGCCGCCACCACTGCGAACCGGAACATGCGAAACCCCCTGCGTAAGGACCTGTCTTCCCTTACGCACGGTTCGCGGGCGAAAGCGCTAACTCAATGGAGCTTGGCCGGGTCGCCGCAACATTTCTTGAACTTCTTGCCGCTGCCGCAGGGACACAGGGCGTTGCGGTCGGGCTTGTCCTCGCGCTTGGCCGGGCGTTGCGGCGGCGCCGTTTCCTGCAGGCGCCACTGGTGCATGTCGTGCAGCAGGTAGGGGATCTCGCCGAGGATGGCCATGCGTTCGCGGAAACCGAGCATCTTGGTGGCGCTGGCCTTGCCATTGACGCCTTCGGGCTCGTCTTCGACGTCGTCCCCGTCCTCCACCAGCAGCGATTCGAGGTCGGCGAAGTCCTGCGCCAGTTCCTCGCTCTGCTCCATGCGCTCGTCCCACTGCTCGCTGCGCAGCGAGGCGCCGAGCAGGAAACCGGCGGCCCAGTCGGCGCCGACCGGATAGTCGTAGCCGTCGAGCTCCGGCGAATCCTCCTCGGGGACGTCTTCGGGGAAGGCGAGCAGCGGGAAGGACGCATCCTCGGCGGTCTGCGGATCGAGCTTCACGCGGCGCGCGATGTCGTTCCACAGTTTCTGCAGCAGGCCGACGAGTTCGTCCGGCACCGGGCCGTTGGCGGCCAGCACCTCGAGGTATTCGGCCTGCGTGACTTCGCCCGGGCCGATCACCAGCGCGCTGAAGAAACCGTCGAGCGCCTCGAGCGAGAAATCGAATTCGTGCACCAGCGCGTCGATGCGGTCGAGCTCGTTGTCGGAGAGTTCGTTGCGTTGCGGGGGCTGGATGGCGGGCATGGGATCGGTCTCGCGGGCGCGGGGCCGGGGATTTTCCCACGAATCCTCAGTAAGCGAACTCCCGGAAAACCGGATCGACCGAACCGCCCCACGGGCCGTGGTAGAGCGCGAGCTTGCGTTCGGCCGGGGTTTCGTTGGCGAGCGCGAATTCGACCAGCGGTTCGAGGAACACGGCTTCGTCGGCGCCGGTCGCGTTGAGGCGCGCGCGGCGCTTCAGGCCGTTGCCTGCGATCTTGAGCGCCTCGATGGCCAGTTCGCGCACGGTCGCGCCGCGGAACGGCAGCTTCAACGCGTGCTTCGGCACGCCGTCGCGCAGCGCGTGGCGTTCTTCCATCGTGAAATCCTTGACCAGATCCCAGGCCGCGTCGAGCGCTTCGTCGTCGTAGAGCAGGCCGACCCAGAACGCCGGCAGCGCGCACAGGCGGTTCCACGGGCCGCCGTCGGCGCCGCGCATCTCGAGGTATTTCTTCAGGCGCACCTCGGGGAAGGCCGTGGTCATGTGGTCGGCCCAGTCCTTCATCGTCGG
>CAMLOR010000135.1 GCA_946481615.1 uncultured Aquimonas sp. | reverse complement strand
CGGCATCCCTGCCGGCCCCCGCTACGCGGGCCTGATCCGTCGACCTGCGGCGGCTACACACATCCCCGAACCCCCGAGCGCCCCCGCGTCCTCCCACCATCGACGCAGTGCGTGCGGGCAGAGCCGTCATTCCCGCGCAGGCGGGAATCCAGTGGCTTGAGCGAGGCGCCTCAAAGTCACTGGATCCCCGCCTTCGCGGGGATGACGAAAGGGTGAAGACGTGCTCTTGCCGGGGTGGGGTGGCCGGCGATGCGCAGGCGGCTGAAGGTCGGCGGGTTCCCGCCCGAAGGGTCGCGCGCATGGATGCGCGCGAGTCTTTCTTCAGTCCATGGACGGACTGTCGAAAGACCCCGACGACCTTCAGCTTCCGGCGAAGCCGGCGCCGCAGCCCTCGCCGGCCACCCCACCCCGGCAAGAGCACAGGCGACAACCTCTCAGCACCCACCTGCTCTTCAATCGACCTGACGAAGAACCAAATAAAAAGGCCCGACGGGAAACCCGTCGGGCCCAGTGTCACGCGGCAGGGAGGGAGAGCCGGTGACGATCACCCCTGGCGGGGTGAAAGCATCTGCTTAGCGACGCGCCTGCTTGGCGGTGGCCTGCACCGTCTCGGCGGCGGCGTTCACCGTGCTGCGCACGTTGTCGTTGGCGGCCTCGAACTGCGCCTTGTAGAGCTGGCCGATGGCCTCGCCCGTCTTGAGCGACTGGCCCAGCACTTCCTGGCCGGCGTTGTAGAACTGCTCGCTCGACTGCTTCACGAGCTGCACGCCCTTCGGGAAGATGGCCTTCACGCCTTCGAGGTCGCGCACTTCGGCGGCTTCGCCGAAGAAGGCGACGGCCGAGCTGACGCCCGATTCGAAGGTCTTGAGCTGCACGCCGACGGCGTGTTCGAAGTTCTGCAGGGCCAGGCTGTTGGCCTTCAGGGCCGAGTCGGCGAACTGCTTGGTCAGCGTGACGAACTGGCTGTTGATCTGCTCGAACATGGGACTGCCTCGGGGGAATGGGTTGACGGCGCGATCATCCTAGCAACCCTTTTGTTGCAGTGCAACATAGCCCGGTCGGGGCCGCTCAGCCCCGATAGCGACAGCCCGAAGTGCAGGTCTCATGCACGATCACCTCACTCAGCAGCGGCAGCGCGGGTTTCAGGCGCTCCCAGATCCACACCGCGAGGCGCTCGCTGGTCGGGTTTTCCAGCCCTTCGAGATCGTTGAGATAGTGATGGTCGAGCCGCTCGTACAGCGGCTTGAAGGCGGCCTTCAGATCGGCGAAATCCATCACCCAGCCGGTATCGGCGCCCGGTTCGCCGCTGACGTGGATCTCGATGCGGAAGGAATGCCCGTGCAGCCGCGAACATTTGTGTCCGGGCGGCACGTTGGGCAGCCGGTGCGCCGCTTCGAGGGTGAAGACCTTGAAGATGTCCATGCCGCCGATTGTATGCTCCGGCGATGATCACCAACGACACCGTCATCCTGGGCCTGCTGTTCGCGGTGCTGGCCTTCGTCTTCGTCACCAGCCACAGCGAAAGCCGGTTCTGGCAGCGCTTCTACACCTACATCCCCACGCTGCTGCTGTGCTATTTCCTGCCCGGCCTGCTCAATTCGACGGGCATCATCGACGGCGCCAACTCGAAGCTCTACCCGATGGCGGTCGATTTCCTGCTGCCGACCTCACTCATCCTGCTCACGCTCTCCTGCGATCTGCCGGCGGTCCTGCGCCTGGGCCCGAAGGCGCTGACGATGTTCCTCACCGGCAGCATCAGCGTGATGCTCGGCGCGCCGATCGCGTTGTGGCTGGTCGGCCTCGCCGATCCGTCGCTGCATGCGGATCTGGGGCCCGAATCGGTCTGGCGCGGCATGGCGACGCAGGCCGGCACCTGGATCGGCGGCAGCGCCAATCAGGCGGCGATGAAGGAAGTGTTCGCCGTCGGGCCGGGCGTGTTCTCGGCCTTCGTCGCGGTCGACGTGATCTTCTCCTACGTGTGGATGGCGCTGCTGCTGTTCCTGGCCGCGCGCAGCCGGGCGATCGACGCGCGCCTGGGCGCCGACACCCGCGCCATCGACGATCTGCGCGATCGCATCGCGGCCTACCAGGCGCAGTCGACGCGCATCACGACGCAGAAGGACCTGATGCTGATCCTGGCGATCGGCTTCGGCTTCACCGGCCTTGCGCATTTCCTCGCCGGCGGCATCGCGCCGTGGCTCACGGCCAATGCGCCGGGCCTGGCGGCCTACAGCCTGACCTCGCAGTTCTTCTGGGTGGTCATCATCGCCACCACGATCGGGCTGGCGCTGTCCTTCACGCCGGCGCGCGGGCTCGAAGGCGCGGGCGCATCGAAGCTCGGCACGGCGGCGCTGTACGTGCTGGTCACCACCATCGGCATGAAGATGGACATCCGCGCCGTGTTCGAATCGCCGTCGCTGTTCGCGATCGGCGCGGTGTGGATCACGATCCACGGCGTCGTGATGCTGGTGGTCGCCCGGCTGATCCGTGCGCCGGTGTTCTATCTGGCGGTCGGCTCGCAGGCCAACATCGGCGGCCCGGCAAGCGCGCCGATCGTGGCGAGCGCCTTCCATCCGGCGCTGGCGCCGGTGGGCGTCTTGCTGGCGGTGTTCGGCTACGCGATCGGCACGTATGCCGCGTGGCTGGCGGGGCTGATGATGCGCGCCGTCAGCGGGCACTGATCACGAGGATTTCGCTTCCGTGCACTCGCCGACGTCCTTCCAGTCGAGCTTGAGGTGGGCTTCCTCGCCCTTGTTCCAGAACTCGGTGCCCTTGTCGTCCGCGTAACGCGCGCCGGAGGCCGCGGCCTGCGCCGGCAGCGCGCGTTCGCCGAAGGGACCACTCAGCATCAGCATCTCGCCCTGCAGCTCGGTGCTCACCGAGACATCGCCGCAGACCCACCAGTGCTGGGCCTTCTGCGCGGTGGTTTCCGGCAGGGCGGCGGAGGCCGCGGCCTGCGCGGGCGGTGCGCGGTCGCAGGCCGTCAGCGCGACGGCCAGCAACAGCATCGACAACATCGAAACACGCATCGGCGCATCCTCGGGGGAGTTCGCCGCAGAGGATACGCCCGGGGCGCCGCCAGCGCGCGGCGCCCTGAGCCGAACCGGCCTATTTCCGCGGTGTGAGCTTGAGCAGGCGGCCGCCGGTGCCCTCGTCCTGGTCCTCGAGCAGCCAGAGCGCGCCGTCCGGCCCCTGTTCCACCTCGCGGATGCGCTGGCCCATATCGTAACGCTCGGCTTCCTTCGACGATTCGCCGTCGAACTCGATGCGCACCAGGGCCTTGCCCGACAGGGCGCCGGCGAAGGCATCGCCTTCCCAGTCGGGGAACAGTTCGCCCGAATAGAAGATCAGGCTCGACGGCGAAATCACCGGTGTCCACCAGGTCTTGGGCGTGGCGAATTCCGGCCGGGTGTCGTGGTCGGGAATGTCCTTGCCGTCGTAGTGGTTGCCGTTGGAGACGATCGGATAGCCGTAGTTGGCGCCGCGCACCACGAGGTTGAGCTCGTCGCCGCCCTTCGGACCCATTTCGATGTCCCACAACTTGCCCGCGCCGTCGAAGGCCAGGCCGAGCACGTTGCGGTGTCCGAGCGACCAGATCTGGTCGGTGACGCCGCCCTCGCCGGCGAAGGGGTTGTCCGCGGCGGGCGTGCCGTCGTCGTTGAGGCGCAGGATCTTGCCGAGGTTGGACTTCATGTCCTGCGCCGGATCGAAATGCTGGCGCTCGCCGCTGCTCACGAACATCAGTCCATCCGGCGCGAAAGCCACGCGATGGCTGTAGTGGCCGCGGCCGTCCACCTTCGGCACCTGGCGCCAGATCACCTCCAGGCCGCCCAGCGTGCCGCCGCCCTTGTCGTCGAGTTCGAGCGTGCCGCGCGCCAGCGCCGCGCCGCGCGTGTCGCCTTCGCCGGCTTCCGCGAAGCTCAGATAGACGAGCGAATTGCGCGCGAACTGCGGATGCAGCACGACATCGCCGAGGCCGCCCTGGCCGCCGTAATCCACGGCCGGTACGCCGCTCACGTCGCCCATCTTTCCATCCTGCGAGACAACCTTGAGCTTGCCCTGCTTTTCGGTGACGAGCATGCGCCCGTCGGGCAGGAAGGCGAGCGCCCACGGCTCCTGCAGTTGCGCCACCGGTTTCACCTCGAACGGTGGCGATTTTTCCGCGGCCTGCGCGGCAGAGGCGGCAAGCGCCAGGACACAACAGGACGACAACGTGCGGATCGCGGGACGGCGCATGGCAAGGCTCCGGTCGGCAGGGAGCGATAGTCTGCGACAAAGCGTGCTGCCTGCGTGGAACTTCGCGGACGCCGCCGAGTCCGCTGTGACAGCTCCGGTTGGGGAGCGCAGGAGGACCCGGATGAAAACCCTGATCGCGGCGCTCGCCGCACTGTCGTCGATGCTGTTGCCGCAGGCCCACGCCGCCGAAGCCGAGGTGCGCGCGGCCCTGCAGAAACTCTCGCCCGAGGCGAAGCTGGAAGCGGTGGTCGAAGTGCCCGGGACGGGCTATTACGAGGCCGTGGTCGAAGGCCAGATTCTCTACGTGAGCGCCGATGGCGCCAACGTCTTCACCGGCGAACTGTGGCGCGTGGATGGTCACCGCAACCTCACCGCGATCCGCAGGAACGGCCTGCGCCGCGATGCGCTGGTGCAGGTCGGCGCCGAGGACCGCATCGTGTTCGCTGCCGAGAACCCCAAGCACACGGTCACGGTGTTCACCGATTTCGACTGCGGCTATTGCCAGCGCATGCACCGCGACATCGCCGAATACAACAAGCGCGGCATCACCGTCGAATACGTGCTGTATCCGCGCGGCGGCCTGGGTTCGCCGTCGTTCGCGAAGGCGGTGTCGGTGTGGTGCGCCGCCGACCGCAAGCAGGCCTTCACGCTGGCCAAGACCGGCGTCGAGCCTGCGCCCACGACCTGCGAGAATCATCTCGATCGCAACCTGGCGCTCGGCACGCGCGTGGGCGTGACGGGCACGCCGATGGTGTACGACGCCCAGGGCGGCGTCGGCGGCTATCTGCCGCCGGATCAGATGCTGGCGCGGCTCGACGCCGTGAAGTGATGCGCCATCGCCTCGCCGCTACTGCGGCGAGGCGTCCGTCACTCGTGCCACGCGCAGCGTCACCGCGGTGAGATACCAGTCGCTGCGCCCTTCGAAACCACTGTCGCTGCCGGCGACGATCCAGAGCGTGCCTTCCGCGTCGGTCTGCGCGCGCAGTTCCTGGCCGCGCGTGCTCAGCGTGCGCAGCTCCCACGGGGCCTCGGTCGACACTTCGCAGGAATGCGAGTTGGCGAGCGTGCCCACCACCTTCGCGTTGGCGCCGCCTTCGGCCTGCTGGCCGTAATCGATGTTGAGCCGCAGCCAGCCGTCGCTGGCGGTCTGCGCGAAAGGCTCCTGCGTGGAGGCGCCGAGTTTCATGTAGACGCTGTCGCCCGGCGAGCCCCCGATGCCGGAGCACCCGGCGGGGACGTTGCTGGCGATCTCGGCATCGATTTCGACGCGATAAGTGGCCTCGGGCACGAGTCCGCGCACTTCGCGCTTGACCAGCATCGCGAGATCGTCGGAATGATTGTTGCCCGAAACCCGCATGCCGCGGCGGCCGAGCACCGGCGCGGGCAGGGCTTCGTAGACGTAATCGAGTTCGTAGAACTCCGTTTCGCCCGGCGGCTTGTCGGCGAACAGCACTTCGAAATCCTGATTGCCGCGCTCCAGCGAATAGGTGCGGACTTCGGAGAACTCCTCGGCGGCGTTGCAGCGCGCGCCTTGCGCCGCCGTGAGCCGCGCGAGCGGCATCTGGCCGGTGGCGAAGCCCGTCGCCGTCGGCGTCCACTGCATCGAACCGGCATCGCAGCCGGTGAAGCTCAGCAGCAACTCGCCCCAGGGCGTGGATTCGACGAGCGCGGGATCGAACGCGGGCGGGAACGCGCCGCCTTCCACGCGCGACATTTGCGCGCGCAGCTTGTCGCCTTCCACGGCCGCGTTGCCGAACAGCCACATCGGTTCGCCGGCAGGATCGAAGGTGAACCATGCGACGGTGGCCTGGCCGCGGTCGCGCACTTCCAGCATCACGCCGTGGCCGGGCTGCAGCGGGTCGTACCAGGTGCCGGAGAAATCGCCGCGCAGGCCGACCGGATCGGCCGCGGGCTGGTTCTGCGCCTGCGCCGGCAGTGCGGCGGCGAGCGCGAATACGAGCGCGAAACGCGTGGAGCGATGCTTCATGGGAACTCCTTCTGGCGAGAGCGTCCCTTCATTACGCGGCAGCGAAGCGAATCGTCGCAGCGCATTCAGATCCGATAGGCGACGGCCTTCATCACGGACGAGGCGAGCGCCATCAGCGCCGGGACCGGTCGCGGCAGCGTCCGCGCACCGCTGGCCTGCGCGTGGTCGGCGTGGCGGGCCTCGTCCTCCTTCATGATCGTGAGGATGGCGCGGCTGCGCTCGTCGCCTGGCGGCAGGGTTTCCAGATGCTGCGCCAGATGCGCTTCCACCTGGCGCTCGGTTTCCACGACGAAGCCGAGGTTCCAGCCGTCGCCCGCCAGGCCCGCGGCCACGCCGATCGCGTAGCTGCCCGCGTACCACAGCGGATTGAGCAGGCTGGGGCGCGAGTCGAGTTCGGCCAGGCGCTGCGCGCACCAGGCCAGGTGATCGGTTTCCTCCTGCGCGGCGCGCTCCAGATCGTGCCGCGTGCGCTCGTCGCGCGCGACCACGGCCTGGCCCACGTAAAGCGCCTGGGCGCAGACTTCTCCCGTGTGGTTCACGCGCATCAGCCCCGCGGCGTGGCGGCGCGCGGCCTCGTCGAGCACGAGTTCGGGCGTATCCGCCGCCGGATTGGCGCGCTCGGCCTGCGGTGGACGCGCCAGCGTGGTGGAGAGCGCGTGCTGCACGCGCATGAGCGCGCGATCGAGCGGCGAATAGTGGCGGACGGCCGTCATGCGAGATGCTCCGCGAGCAGTTCGATCGGATGCTTCACTGGCAGCGTGCCGGAAAGATGCAACCGGCATCCGATGTTGGAAGTGCACAGTGTAGCGGCGCCGCTGGCGCGCACCGCATCGAGCAACGGCGCGCGCAGTGCGTCGGCGCGATCGGGCATCGACAGCATGTGCGTGCCCGCCGCGCCGCAGCAGCCGGTTTCCGGCAGCACCTGCAGTTCGAGGCCGGGAATGCGCCGCAGCAGCGGCGCGATGGCCTTCGCATTGCGAACCACCGTGCGCTGCGTGCAGGGCAGGTGCAACGCCACGCGCGTGCCCGGCGCCGCCGCGCGCAGGGGCAGATCGGCTTCGGCGAGCAGATCGAAGATGTCCACCACGCGTGCGCCGGGCGCACCGAGCGCAACCGTTTCGTGACAGCCGCTGGCGATCGTGACCCAGGTCGACAACCCTTCGAATGCGGCGCGGTTGCTCGCGGCGAGCTCGTCCGCCGTAGCCGTCGCGCCCGCATGCCGATGCACCGCGCCGCAACAGCCCTGTGCGGGCGGGACGGCCACTTCCCACCCGGCCCGCGTGAGCAACGCGATGGCGGCGCGCGCCGTGCCTGCATCGTGATGCGGACCGAGACACCCGAGAAACAACCCGAGCCGCCCACGCGGCGTTCCGTGCGGGCGATACAGCGGCGCGAACGCGGCGCGCGCCGGCGGCCGCGGTAAGCCGGGCACCGGCAGCCATCGCCGCAACGCCATCGCCAACCGCATCCGCGCAGGCCGCGCGAACATCCATTCGAGCGCGCGCTGCCGCCAGCCGACGGGCCGCACCGGCCGCAGCGCGGCGCGACTTTGCATGAGCAATGCCCCATAATCCACGTGCGCCGGGCAGACCTGCTCGCAATTGCGGCAGGCCAGGCACTGGTCCAGATGCGCCAGCACGCCCGGTTCCGGGCCGATGCGGCCCTCGGCCAGGCCCTTCATCAACATGATGCGCCCGCGCGGCGACTCGCCTTCCTCCCGCCCCAACCCGTAGGTGGGGCAGGCCGGCAGGCAGAGCCCGCAAAGCACGCAGGCATCGGCCAGGGCCACCCGCCCGGCCGCTCCGGGGTCTCCGGACGGGTTGCGCCCGCCGGGGAAGGCGGCTATCATTCCGCTCCTTTCGTTCACGCTTTTATCTTCTTCCGGAAGTTGTCATGAAGACCTTCAGCGCCAAAGCCGAAACCGTCAAGCGCGACTGGTATCTCGTCGACGCCAGCGGCAAGACGCTGGGCCGCCTGTGCTCCGAGATCGCCACGCGCCTGCGCGGCAAGCACAAGCCCGTCTACACCCCGCACGTGGACACCGGCGACCACATCGTCGTGATCAACGCCGAGAAAATCCACGCCACCGGCAACAAGATGCAGGACAAGATGTACCACCGGTTCACCGGCTACATCGGCAACCTGAAGTCGGAGAACCTGGGCCAGGCGCTGGAGCGCCACCCGGAACGCGTGATCGAGATCGGCGTCAAGGGCATGCTGCCCAAGAACCCGCTCGGCCGCGCCATGTTCCGCAAGCTCAAGGTCTACGCCGGCCCGAACCACCCGCACACGGCCCAGCAGCCGCAGGTCCTGGATATCTAAACGATGGCTACCACGCAGAACTACGGCACCGGCCGTCGCAAGAGCTCCACCGCCCGCGTCTTCCTGCGCGCCGGCAAGGGCAACATCGTCGTCAACGAGCGTCCGCTCGACCAGTTCTTCGGCCGCGAAACCTCGCGCATGATCGTGCGCCAGCCGCTCGAACTCACCAAGATGTCGGAGAAGTTCGACGT
>CAMLOR010000134.1 GCA_946481615.1 uncultured Aquimonas sp. | reverse complement strand
TGCCGAGCTGGCCCAGGATGTCGTCGGGCACGTCGTCGGGGAACTGCGAGCAGAAATACACGCCCACGCCCTTGGAGCGGATGATGCGCACGACCTGTTCGACGCGCTGGCGCAGCGCCGGAGGCGCGTCGTCGAACAGCAGATGGGCCTCGTCGAACACGAACACCAGCTTCGGTTTTTCCAGATCGCCCACCTCGGGCAGATTCTCGAACAGCTCCGACAGCAGCCAGAGCAGGAAGCTCGAATACAGGCGCGGGCGCAGGATCAACTGATCGGCCGCCAGGATGTTGACGATGCCGCGGCCGGAAAGATCGGTGCGCATCAGATCGGCCAGTTCCAGCGCCGGCTCGCCGAGGAACTGCTCGCCGCCGTCCTGTTCCAGACGCAGCAGCGCGCGCTGGATGGCGCCGATCGAAGGCGCGCTCACCAGGCCATAGTCGGTGGAGATTTCCTTGCGATGCTCGGCCACGAAACCGAGCAGGGCGCGCAGATCGTCGAGATCGAGCAGCAGCCAGCCATGGTCGTCGGCCAGCTTGAAGGCGATGTCGAGCACGCCGGACTGCGTGTCGTTGAGTTCGAGCATGCGCGCCAGCAGCGTGGGCCCGATCTCCGAGACGGTGGCGCGCACCGGATGGCCGGACTTGCCGTACAGATCCCAGAACACGACGGGATTGCCTTCGTTGGCGTAGCCCTCGATGCCGATCTGCGCGACGCGCTCGGCGATCTTCGGATTCATCGCGCCCGGCACCGCGAGGCCGGCCACGTCGCCCTTCACGTCGGCCAGGAACACCGGCACGCCCAGGCGCGAGAAGCCTTCGGCGAGCACCATCAGGGAAACGGATTTGCCCGTGCCGGTGGCGCCGGCCACGAGGCCGTGGCGGTTGCCGTACTTGGCCAGCAGGTGCACGGGCGTCTCGCCCTTGCCGATCAGGATGTCGTTCACGCGTGGCAGGGCCCCCGAAGCGAAGTCCCGATTCTAGGCACCGCGTCGCACTTCCGCTAGGCTGCGGCCGCCCCATCGGAAGTCTTCGCATGCACCGAATCGCCGTTCTCGCCGCCGTCCTGCTCACCGCCTGCGCCGCGCAGGGGCCGCAGAAGACGAAACCGGGCGACGAGCAGGCGGTCAACGCGCTGTACGCCGACATCGAGCGCGCCAGCGCGCGCTTCGACAAGGCCGTGGAGCTCTACGAAGCCGACGACGGCGAAGGCGCGCGGCGCGAATACACCGGCGCGCGCGAGGATCTGGTCGCCCTGGGCGAGCGCTGCCTGGCGCAGCGCGGCTGCGACGTGCGCCGCGTGATCGCCGCGCAGGACGCGCTGCTGGTGCGTCAGGCGCGCTTCCTCACCGGCACCACGGAGGATGCCGACCCGGTGAACGGCGAAGGCACGCAGGCCGCGGGCGAAGGCGATTCACCGGTGGTGCAGGCCATGCCGCAGGCCGCGCGCACCGTGGCGATGCTCAAAGGCCGCGACCTCGCCAAGGTGATCGAACTCAACGAGCCGCTCAAGGCCGCGCTCGAGGAATGGCTGACGTGGATGCGTCCGCAGCTGCTCGACGCCTGGGAGAACTACCAGTTCATGCGCCACCACATGTTCCCGGCCTACGAGAAATCCGGGCTGCCCGAAGCGCTGCTGTTCGGCATCCTGGCCAAGGAATCGGGCGGCAAGGTGCACGCGGTGAGCCGCGCCGGCGCCGCCGGCCCGCTGCAGTTCATGCCGGCCACCGGGGCGCGCTTCGGCCTCAACCGCGGCGGGCCGTTCGACCTGCGTTTCGATCCGGCCGAATCGGCGCGCGCAAACGCGGCCTATCTCAACGAGCGCTTCGCCGATCTCAACGACAACCTCGCGCTCGCGCTGGCGGCCTACAACGGCGGCGAAGGGCGCCTGGCGCGGCTGTCGAACCGCGGCAAGAAGGATTTCTGGAGCCCGCAGGTGTTCAACGCGCTGCCGCCGGAAACGCGCGAGTACGTGCCGATGGTGCTGGCCGCGGCGTGGCTGTTCCTGCACCCGGAGCAGTACAACCTGAGCCTGCCTGCTTACGACACGCGCTCGGCCGCCGTCGTGCTGAAGGCGCCGACCTCGATCAACGAAATCGCGGTGTGTCTTGGGCAGCAGGGCAATCCGCGCGGCTGGTTCCGCCATCTGCGCAATCTCAATCCGCGCTGGGAGCCGACCATGCGCCTGCCTGCCGGCACCCGGCTCGAGATGCCGCAGGCGGCGCTCAAGCACTACCAGATCGACTGCGAGAGCGGCCCGAAACTGGCGATGAGCCGCGACCTGCACGAGGCTCGCCCGCCGGTGGCTCCACCGGCCGCGCGGCGCATGGCGGCGTCGGCGACCGCTTCCGTCTACACCGTGCGGCGCGGCGATTCGCTGCACTCGATCGCCCGGGCGCGTGGGTGCAACGTCAAATCGCTGGCGAGCGCGAACGGTATCAAGGCGCCGAAGTACCTGATCCGGATCGGGCAGCGGGTGAAGCTCTCGGGGTGTCGCGCCTGAGTTCGCGAAACGCGCTGGATCGCTGGCCCGCCTACAATCGATCGACGAGCACGCGCTTCAGCGCTTCGTAATCGTTCGGCATCGCGTCCGCATGCGAAGGCTGCGCCAGCAGCGCCGCCAGCGCCGGCGGCGGTTCGATGCGCGCACCGATCAGCGGTTCGACGATGGTTTCGAATTTCGCCGGATGCGCCGTCGCCGCGACCGCCCACGGCGCTTCGTCCAGCGCTTGGCGCAGGTGCACGCCGGTGGCAGTGTGCGGGCAGATCGCCACGCCGTGCCGTTGCCACGTCGAGACGATGGTGTCGCGGATCGTGGCGTCGTCGACACTGGCCACGGGAATCGCGGCACGCAGGGCGTGTTCGTCCGGCATCAGCCACCGCAGCCGCTCGAAATTGCTCGGCGCGCCCACGTCCATCGCGTTCGCCAGCGTCGGCACGCTGGTGCGCGGTGCGTACTCGCCGCCCGCGAAGAAATCCGGCAGCGTGCGATTGGCGTTGGTGGCCAGCGCCACGCGCCCGATCGGCGCGCCGCAGGCGCGCGCCAGCAGCGCGGCCAGCGCGTTGCCGAGATTGCCCGTGGGCACGACGAAGTTCAGCCCTTCGCCGTGTTCGCGCACAAAGCCCAGCGCCGCATGCGCGTAATAGGCCATCTGCGGCAGCAGGCGCCCGAGGCTGATGCTGTTCGCGGAGCTGAGCGGCACCTCGCGTTGCAGCGATGCATCGTTGAGCGCGCTCTTGGCCAGCGCCTGGCAGTCGTCGAAGCTGCCGGCCACGCGCAACGCGCGCACGTTGCCGCCGAAGGCGCCCAGCTGATGCGCCTGACGCGGCGACACGCGGCCGTCCGGATAGAGGATGACCACGCGCAGGTTCGGCAGGCCGTGGAAGGCACCGCCAACCGCGGCGCCGGTGTCGCCCGATGTCGCCACCAGGATGGTGAGCGGCCGCTCGCCGCGATGCAGGCGGCGCAGGCAAGCGGCGAGGAAGCGTGCGCCGTAATCCTTGAACGCGGCCGTCGGACCGTGGAACAGTTCGAACTGCCAGGTGTCGGCATCGAGCGCGCGCAGCGGGGCAGGGAAGTCGAAGGCTTCCGCGCAGATCGCGTCGAGGTTCGCCGCGAGCGGATCGTCGGCGAAGAACGGATGCAGCAGGCGCGCCGCAACGCCCGGCAATGTCGTCGCGCCGTCGAAGTCGCTCTGCGTCAGTCGCGGCAGCGATGCGGGCACGAACAATCCACCGTCGGGTGCCAGTCCCGCGGCCAGCGCGTCGGAAAGGCGCGTGGCCGGCGTGCTACCGCGCGTGGAGACGTAGCGCATCCCGGAGGCGCTCACGCCGCGATCTCCGTTGCCGCCGGCCCATCGACGGGCGAGACCCAGGCCTGCGATTCCACGCCGATGGCGGCAAAGGCCGCCTGCATCGACGCCACGGCGCCCATCGCCGCCGCGTGCGTTTCGAACCATGCGAACACGCTCGGACCGGCGCCGCTGATGCTCGCGCCCATCGCGCCGGACTCGAGCGCGGCCTGCTTCACGGCGGCGAAACCCGGGATCAGCGCGGCGCGGCGCGGTTCCACCAGCACGTCGGCGAGCCCGGCGCGCACCAGCGCCGCATCGCCGTTGACGCAGCCGGTGAGCACCAGCGCCAGATTGGTCGACTGCGCGACGAAGCCTTTCAATTCGTAGGCACCGGCCAGCGCCTCGCGCGCGCGGCGGGTTTCGAGCACCTGCTCCGGATGCACCAGCACGCAATGCCAGGTCGCCGGCACGCGCAGCTTCACCAGGCGATCTTCGGTGGCGAGCACGAGGCCGCCGAGCAGCATGGCGCCGAGGTTGTCGCCGTGGCGTCCGCCGCTGGCCACCGCTTCGCCGTCGAGCGCGAAGGGATAGAGCGCCTCGCGCGCGAGCGGCGCATCGAGCAAGGCGTTCGCGGCCACCAGCGCGGCGACGCACGAGGCGGCCGAACCGCCCATGCCCGAGCCCAGCGCGATGCCCTTGTCGAGTTCGAGCTCGAAGCCGAAGGGCAGGGCGAGCGCTTCGCGCAGCGACATCAGCGCGCGGCCGGCGGTGTTGCGCTCGGGCTCGAGCGGCAGCGCACCCGCGATGCCGCGCACGGCGGCGACGCGCACGACGGGCTCGTCGATGCGCCACACCGTGGCGCGGTCGCCGGGACCGGCGACGGTATGGCCGAGCAGGTCGAAGCCGACCGCGACGTTGCCGACGCTGGCCGGTGAGAAGGCCGTGGCCGACGTCATGCGGCCGCACTCCGGGTGTCGTGCATCCATGCACCGTTGCCGACGCGACCAACACCACCGTCGTCCCCGCGAAGGCGGGGACCCGGCGACTTTCGCGGCGCCGGAATCATTGGATTCCCGCCCGGCCGCAGGCCGGCCTGTCCTGAGCCTGTCGAAGGGCGGAAACGACGGATCGGTGCGCTCACAGCCTCGCTCCCAGCGCCGCGCCCACGCGCAGCAGGTCGGCGAACACGCCGGCCGCGGTGACTTCCGGCCCCGCGCCGGGACCCTGCACGATGAGCGGATTGTCGCAGTAACGCCGGGTCGTGAATTGCACGATGTTGTCCGTCAATTGCAGATGGGCGAAGGCATGCGCGGTGGGCAACGCGGCCAGTCCGACGCGCGCGCCGCGTTCGTCGAGTCTGGCGACGTAGCGCAGCACCTGGCCGTTGGAGGCCGCGTTGGCATGCCGTTCGCGCATGGCAGCGTCGAATTCGTCGAGCCGCGCCAGGAAGTCGGCGGGCGAAACCTGCGCCAGCGCGCCCGGAATCAGCGATTCGACCTGCACCTGTTCCAGCGTGAGTTCCCGCCCCGCTTCGCGCGCCAGGATCACCAGCTTGCGCGCCACGTCGGTGCCGGAAAGATCGTCGCGCGCATCGGGTTCGGTGTAGCCCAGCGCATGGGCCTCGCGCACGAGTTGTGCGAACGATTGCGTGCCGTCGTAGCGGCTGAAGAGCCACGCGAGCGTGCCCGAAAGGATGCCTTCGACGGCGATCAGTTCGTCGCCGGTGTCGAGCAGATCGCGCAGCGTCGAGATCACCGGCAGCCCCGCGCCGACGGTGGCTTCGTAGCGGAAGCGCGCGCCGCTGCGTGCCGCCGCGGCGCGGATCGCCTGCCATTGCTGCAGCGAACCGGCGCCGGCCTGCTTGTTCGGCGTGATGACGTGGATGCCCGCCGCGAGCCACTCGGCGTAGCGCGCGGCCACCTTGGGCGATGCGCTGCAATCGACGATGACCGCGTGCGGCAGATGCGCCGCATGCACGTGCGCGGCGAAGGCGTCGAGGTCGCAGTCGCCTGCCGCGTCGAGGCGTTCGCGCCACGGGGCGTCGTTTCCATGGCCCTCGGCCAGATGCATGCGACGGCTGCCCGCGAGCGCGCGCAGGCGTAGGTCGAGATTGGCGGCTTCGCGCAGGCGCGGCGCGGCGCGCGCGATCTGGTCGAGCAGGGCGGCGCCGACCTTGCCTGGGCCGATCACGCCCAGCGAGATCGTCTGCGGCGAGAGCCAGAACCCCGCGTGCGCCGCGCGCAGCGCCTTGGTGGCTTCCTGCGTGGAGATCGCGGCGGAGATATTGCGTTCCGACGCGCCCTGCGCGATGGCGCGCACGTTGACGCGCGCACGTGCCAGCGCGCCGAAGAAGCGCGCCGCCACGCCGGGCGTGCCGGCCATGCCGTCGCCCACGGCGGCCAGCACGCTGATGCCGCTTTCGAGCGCGACGCGCTGGATCTGTCCCTGCGCGATCTCCGGCGTGAAGGCGCGCGCCAGCGCGGCCCTGCCGCTCTCGGCCTGCGCCGCTCGCACCACGCAGCAGATGGAATGTTCGGAGGAGCCCTGCGAGATCATCACCACCGAAACGCCGGCCGCGCGCAGTGTGGCGAACACGCGCTCCGCGGTGCCGGGCACGCCGATCATGCCGCTGCCTTCGACGTTGAGCAGCGCCAGATCGTCCGCCAGCGACAAGCCCTTCGCCGGCAGTTGCGCACCGCCGCCGCCGTCGGCATCGATGCGCGTGCCGGGATGCCCGGGATTGAAGGTGTTGCGGATCAGGATCGGCGTGCCGCGCGCGATGGCCGGCGCCATGGTCTGCGGATGGATGACCTTGGCGCCGAAATAGGCCAGTTCGCAGGCCTCGTCGTAGGATAGGCGCGGCAGCAGCACGGCCTCGGGCACGGCGCGCGGATCGGCCGAGAGCACGCCGTCGACGTCGGTCCAGATGTGCAATTCGTCGGCCGCGAACAGCGCGGCGAAGATGGCGCCCGAGAAATCGCTGCCGTTGCGTCCGAGCGTGGTGGGCTGGCCGTTGCTGTCGCGCGCGACGAAGCCGGTGACGACGACGCGCGGCTGCGGATGCTTCGCGCGCCAGGCCGCCAGACGCGGTGCGCTGGCGTCCCAGTCGACGGCCACGCCCAGCTCGTTGCGGCCCACCACCAGCACCTCGCGGGCGTCGAGCACGGCGACATCGTCGCCATCGCCACGCAACGCGGCGCCGAGCAGCCGGGCGGACCACACTTCGCCCAACCCGTGCACGCGCGCGAGCGCCGCTTCGCCGCCCGGGCCCAGGAGCGCGAGCGCGCCGAGCAGCGCCGCCAGTTCGTCGAACTGCGCCGTGAGCCAGGCGCTGGTTTCATCGAACGCGGCGCCGGAGATCCCGCGCGCGGCTTCCAGATGTTTGTCGCGCAGCGCCTCCCAGCGCGGTTGCCACGGCGCTCCGTGCACGGCGGTGTCGGCCAGCGCGATCAGGGCATCGGTGACGCCGCGCATGGCGGAAACCACCACGATCTGCCGGCTTTCCGCGCGCTGCCGCAGCAATTGCGCGACGTGGCGGTAACGCGTGGCATCCGCGACGCTGCTGCCGCCGAACTTGTGCGCCACGGTCTGCGCGGCGGCGGCGGGATCCGGGTTGGAAGCGAGCGCGTTCATCGAAACCTCCTCGGGAGGCTCCGGAACATCGGCGGGGAAGGGGGTTCGCTCATCGCGGCTCCGCTGCCTCGTCGAGGTGCGGAGCCGGGGTTGGATCAGGACACGACGGCACGCACCGCGGAGGGCGGGGTAATAGTCGTCGTGGTAGTGGTCATGTCGCGGCGCAGCATGGTGCTAGGGAAACCGAAAGTCGGCCGACGTGTCAAGGGGCTCGTCGTCCCCGCGCAGGCGGGGACCCGGTGATTTGGCTTTTCGCGGCCCGCAAGTCGCTGGATTCCCGCCTGCGCGGGAACGACGGTTCAGCCGATCGTTCCCATGCGCTGCCCGACCCGCACGTGCTGCTCCGGCGCAAGGTTCTCGATGCAGCCCGCCGCGTGCGGGATCAGCACGATCACCGTCGAGCCGTAGTTAAAGCGCGCCATCTCCGCGAAACGCGCAAGCACGATGTCCCTGCCGCGCCAGTCCTTGTGCTTCAGGCCGCGCCCGTACGGCGGGATTTCCTCGCCGCTCCACACCGTCTCGACGCCCGACACCATCATCGCGCCGACCATCACCACCGCCATCGGGCCGAAGTCGGTATCGAAGTGGCAGACGAGGCGTTCGTTGCGCGCGAACAGGCGCGGCACGGCGCGCGCGGTGGCGGGCGATACCGAGAACAGCCGCCCAGGCACGTGCAGGGTTTCGCGCAGCGTGCCGCGCCAGGGCATGTGCACGCGGTGGTAGTCGCGCGGCGCGAGATAGAAGTTCGCGAACCAGCCGTCGCGGAAGGGCACCGCCGCGGCTTCGTCGCCGAGCAGTTCCGCCGCGGTGAACGACTGGCCCTTGGCCTGGAAGATGCGGCCGTCCTCGATGCGGCCCGACTGGCTGACGCCGCCGTCGCAGGGAATCAGCAGCGAACGCGGATCCGCATCGGCGACGCGTGCGCCCGGCTTGAGCGCGCGGGTGAAGAACTCGTTGAAGCTCGGATAGGCGAAGGGATCGGGCTGCACCGCCTCCGTCATGTCCGGGTTGAAGTGCGCCACGATGCGGCCGATGAAGAAATCCTTCCACGGCCGCCAGCGCCAGCGCGCCAGGCCGTTGGCCAAATGCGAAAGCAACCGGTGCGGAAGAATGTATTGAAGCAGCACGAACGCCGACATGCTCAGCCTCCCGCCAGCGCGCGCAGATCGTCGGCGATCTTCGCCGGATCGAGCGGCGGACGGATGAACCCCGCGAAGCGCGCCTGCGGATCGAGCAGGGCGATCGTCGGCGAATGGTCGATCGAATATTCGCCGTTGCCGAGGTCGGACTTCATGTAGACCATGCCGAGGCTGCGCACGA
>CAMLOR010000133.1 GCA_946481615.1 uncultured Aquimonas sp. | reverse complement strand
ACGTGCTCGATGCGCCGGAAATCCCGGACATCGAATACGACACGATGCTGCGCGAACTCGAAGCCATCGAGCGCGAGCATCCCGATCTCATCGTTCCCGATTCGCCCACGCAGCGCGTCGGCGCGAAGCCCGATTCCGGCTTCGCCCCGGTGCGCCACGAAATCCCGATGCTGTCGCTGGCGAACGCCTTCGAATCCGCGCCGGAAGGCGAGGATCGCGAACGCTACGCCGACGTCGCCGACTTCGTACGGCGCATCGAGGAAACGCTCGATATCGCGGAGCCCGAGTTCTCGGTCGAACCCAAACTCGACGGCCTCGCCATCAGCCTGCGCTTTGATGACGGCGCCTTCGTGCGCGGCGCCACGCGCGGCGACGGCGAAACCGGCGAGGACGTCACGGCGAACCTGCGCACCATCAAGGCCATTCCGCTGCGCCTTCGGGGCAAGGGCTGGCCGAAGGTGCTGGAGGTGCGCGGCGAGGTCTACATGCCGAAGGCGGCGTTCGAGGCCTGGAACGCCGCGGCGCTCGAATCGGGCGACAAACTCCTCGCCAATCCGCGCAACGGCGCCGCCGGTTCGCTGCGGCAGCTTGATCCGCGCGTCACGGCGAAACGGCCGTTGGCGTTCTACGCCTACGCCGTGGGCATGGTCGAAGGCGGCAAGCTGCCGGCCACGCATTCGGCGACGCTGAAGCAGTTGCACGAGTGGGGTTTCCCGGTATCGGCCGAGGTCGACACCGCGCGCGGATTCGACGGCCTGATCGCCTATTTCCGCCGCATCGGCGAGAAGCGCGCGGCCTTGCCGTACGACATCGACGGCGTCGTCTACAAACTCGACGACTACGAACGGCAGCGCGTGATGGGCTTCGTCTCGCGCGCGCCGCGCTGGGCCATCGCGCACAAGTTCCCGGCGCTCGAGGAAAGCACCACTGTGCTCGACATCGAAGTGCAGATCGGCCGCACCGGCATCGTCACGCCGGTGGCGCGCCTCTCGCCCGTGCAGGTGGCCGGCGTCACTGTCACCAACGCCACGCTGCACAACGCCGACCAGATCGCGCGCCTCGACGTGCGCGTGGGCGACACGGTGATCGTGCGGCGCGCCGGCGACGTGATTCCCGAAGTGCTCAAGGTGATCGCCGAGCGCCGGCCGTCGAACGCGACGCCGTGGTCCATGCCTTCGCGCTGCCCGGCCTGCGATGCCACGCTGGAACGGCCGAAGAAGGTGAAGCGCCAGACCAAATCGGGCGGCATCGAATACGAGGAAAGCGTCGCCCTGGCCTGCCCGAACGGGCTGTCCTGCCCGGCGCAGGTGCAGGGCCGGCTGATCCACTTCGCCTCGCGCCGCGCCATGGATATCGAAGGCCTCGGCGACCGCTTCATCGAGGATCTGGTGGCCTTCGGCTTCGTGCACACGCCGGCCGATCTGTACGCGCTCGCGCTCGAGGATCTGCTCGAAATGAAGCGGCGCGCCGACGAGCGCGACGGCACCACGCCGGAGACGGTGAAGAAGGGCAAGGTCGCCACGCGCTGGGCCGAGAACCTAGTCGAGGCCATCGCGCACAGCCGCGACACGACGCTGGAGCGCCTGCTTTACGCGCTCGGCATCCGCGATGTCGGCGAGGCGACGGCCAAGCTGCTGGCGCGCCGTTTCGGTTCGCTCGACGCGCTGCTGGCGGCGAGTGAGGAACAGCTCACGGCGATCCCCGACGTCGGCCCGGTGGTGGCCGGCCACATCGCCGCGTTCTTCGCCGAGCCGCACAACCGCGAGGTGCTCGCGGCGCTGCGCGCCAACGGCGTGCACTGGAAGGAAAGCGCGCCGCAGAGCGAAGAGGCAGGGCCGCTGGCCGGGCAGACCTTCGTGCTCACCGGCACGCTGTCCGCGCTCGGGCGCGACGAAGCCAAGACGCGCCTGGAAGCCCTCGGCGCCAAGGTGGCCGGCAGCGTGTCGAAGAAGACGACCGCCGTGTACGCGGGCGAGAAAGCCGGTTCCAAGCTCGACGCCGCGAAGGAACTCGGCATCCCGGTGCACGACGAATCCGCACTCCTTGCGCTGCTGCAGCAGCATGAAGGCTGACTGGCGGCCGACCGCCTCGCCCGCCGCGCTGCGCGAACGGGCCGCGCTCTACCGCACGGTTCGCGAGTTCTTCCACGCCCGCCGCGTGCTCGAGGTCGAGACGCCGATGCTGTCGGAAGCCGGCAACACCGACCCCAACATCGAAAGCTTCGTCGCGCCGTTCCGCGCGCGCGAGCCGCGCTGGCTGCGCACCTCGCCCGAGTTCGCGATGAAGCGCCTGCTCGCGGCCGGCGTGGGCGATTGCTACGAACTCGGACGCGTGTTCCGCGACGGCGAAGCGGGGCGCCGCCACAATCCCGAATTCACCATGCTCGAGTGGTATCGCGTCGGCTGGGATCATCGGCGGCTGATGCACGAAGTGCGTGACCTGGTGCAGGCGGTGGCCGGGACAAGGTCGGTCGAAACCACGAGCTATCGCGAACTGTATCGCGAGCGGCTCGGCCTCGATCCCTTCACCGCGCCGATCGATGCGCTGCGCGCGCCACTGGCGGAATTCGCCATCGATCCGGCCGGCCTCACGCGCGACGACTGGCTCGATCTGCTGATGACCCATCGCCTGCAGCCCGGATTCGCGCCGGACGTGCTCTTGTTCGTGCACGACTATCCGCCGACGCAATGCGCGCTGGCGCGCGTGCGGGGGCAGGGCAGCGATGCGGTTGCGGAGCGCTTCGAGGCCTATCTCGGGCCGCAGGAACTGGCGAACGGCTATCACGAACTGACCGATGCGCGCGAGCAGCGCGAACGCTTCGAGCGCGATCTGGCGACGCGGCGCGCGCGCGGTACGCCGGCGCCCGCGATGGACGCACGCCTGCTGTGGGCATTGGAGCACGGCCTGCCGGCCTGCGCCGGCGTGGCGCTCGGCATCGAACGCTTGCTGATGGCGAAGCTCGGCATGCAGGACATCGCCGACGTGCTGGCGTTTCCCTTCGCCCGCGCCTGATTCGCGGCTCGTCGTCCCCGCGCAGGCGGGGACCCAGGTGCGAGGCCCATCGAAATGCACCGCACCTGGATTCCCGCCTTCGCGGGAATGACGAAGGATTGCGCGTGAATGAGGAACGATCTGCTCTGCGCGCAATCGCCTCAGGCCGCGACCACGCGATTGCGCCCTTCGTGCTTCGCGCGGTACAGCGCGACGTCGGCCGTCCGCAGCAAGTCCGCGCCGGTGGCGCCATCCCGGGGGAACATCGCCACGCCGATCGATACCGTCACCGGCGAGAGCTGGCTTTTCTGGTGCGCCACGCGCAGGCCTTCGGCGGCCGCGCGGATCTGCTCGGCGCGCGCGGCGGCGGTCGCGGCGGCGGTTTCGGGCAGGATCAGCGTGAATTCCTCGCCGCCGAAGCGGCAGGCGATGTCCTCGCCGCGGCACATCGACTGCAGCATCGCGGCGAACTGCACCAGCAGCGCGTCGCCGCCCTCGTGGCCGTGGGCGTCGTTGAAACGCTTGAAGTGGTCGATGTCGAGCATCATCACCGCCAGCGGCAGGTTGCGGCGGCCGCAGCGCACCACCTCGCGTTCCAGCGACTCCTCCAGATAGCGCCGGTTGTAAAGACTCGTGAGCGGATCGCGGATCGACTGGATGCGCAACGACTCCTGCAGCCGCAGGTTGCACAGGGCCAGCGACAACTGCTCGGCGGCCGACACCGCCACGCCCTCGGCTTCGACGGCGCCCTGGCCGGGTCCGGAGATGTAGAGGAAACCCAACGTCTCGCCCTGTGCCGCCAGCGGCAGGCACAGGGTCGATACCGGATTGCGGTCCGCCGGAGTCTCGACGTGCGCGCACTTGCTGGCGCGATGCAGATCCGGCACGGCGTAGGCCTGGCCGCGGCGCAGCGCCCAGCAATCGTCCGGATGCAGCACCGGTGCGCTGTCGGCAGCCGGTTCGCCCCAGCGCAGGCGCGCTTCGGTGAGGTTCTGCGAGGCGCGGTGCAGGTACACCGCGCCGCCTAGGTCCGGCATCAGGTTGACGAAGGACTGCTGCGTGATCTGCATCGCCTCTTCCACGCTGCGGCAGCTCTGCAACATGCCCGCATAGTGGCGCAGCTCCTCGGTGTCGTTGCCGATGCGGCGCAGCTGCATCACGGTGTTGGCCAGTTCGATCGAGGATTCCTCGGTGCGGCGCTCGGCCAGCAGGCGCACGCGGTTCTCGCGCAGGATGAAGCCGAACACCAGGCAGATGAGCAGGATGCTGGCCGCGATGCCGCCCAGGGCCGCGGTTTGCAGCCCCAACGAACTGTCATCCACGACCGCGCGGCGCGCGCTCAAAAGTCGGCGTTCCTCGGCGTCGATGTCGAGCGCCAGCGCGGCGATCTCATCCATCAGCTGTTTGCCGCTGTTGCTCCGCACCATCTGCTGCGCCGCCTCGGCGCCGTTGGCGTCGTACTCGGCGAGCACGGCTTCGGCGGTTTGCATCCGCCGTTCGATGAGGGCGGCGAGGGCGGACACGCGCTCGCTCTGCTGCGCGTTGTCGGACACCGAACGCGCCAGGGCGGCCGCGCGCCGCGCCAGATCCGGCCGGGCGGCGTAGAACTCGCCAAGGAATTCGGACTGCCCCGTGATGAGGTAGCCGCGCTGCGCCGATTCGGCGTCCTTGGTGCGCGCGTAGAGCTGAGCGATCTGGTCGAGGTTGTCGTGGGTATGCGTCACCCATTCGATGTCGCGCAGATAGCCCTGCACGCCGATGCTGACGACGGCGCCCACTGCGACCAGCAATGCCACCGCGGCCAGCAGACCCAGCAGATATCGCACCCGGGAGGCGGCGGACGAGATCGTCACCCGGCCAGCGTAGTCAGCCGGGCGCAGAGCGGCAAGCGGACTGCGTCACTGGCTCGTCGACGGTTAAGCCCGTTTCGCCTAGAGTCTCGCCCAGCACAATCCGTGGAGTGGACCGTCATGCAAGTCCGTCATGCCGTGGGAACGTGGCTGGGCCTGGCGCTGCTCGCGCTCTGCGGGCCAGCCTTCGGACAAGGTTATTACCGCGAGGGTTACGCGGAAGTGATCCGCTGCGAATCCCGCGATTACCGGCAGATCTGGTGCGATGCCGACACCCGCGACGGCGTGCGCATCGTCAACCAGCTATCGTCCACGGCCTGCGTGGAAGGCCGCACCTGGGGCTGGGACCGTCGCGGCGTCTGGGTGAGCGGCGGCTGCCGCGGCGAATTCGAAACCGGCGGCGGCGGACCGCCGCCGTCGTATGGCGCGGGGTACGGCAGCGGCGGGCTGGTGCGTTGCGAATCGCGCGATTTCAACCAGATCTACTGCGACGTCGACATCCGCGGCGGCGTGCGGCTGGTGAACCAGCTGTCGTCCTCGCCCTGCGTGGAAGGGCGCACCTGGGGTGCCGACCGACGCGGCCTGTGGGTGCGCGACGGCTGCCGCGGCGAATTCGAGATCGGCCATGGCGGCAGCTACGGCGGCGGCCTGCCCATCGACCGCGGTCACCGCGGCCAGATCGTGCTGTGCGAATCGCGCGACAACCGCTACCGGCATTGTCCCGCCGGTGTCCGGCGCGGCGCGGAACTGGTGCGCCAGCTCAGCGATTCGGATTGCACCTTCAATCGCAGCTGGGGCTACGACGTGAACGGAGTGTGGGTCGATCGCGGTTGTCGCGGCGAGTTTGCCGTCGACTGACGGGCGTCGTCCCCGCGCAAGCGGGGACCCAGGTGCGAATTCCTTTCGTCGTTCCCGCGCAGGCGGGAACCCAGTGACTTTGAAGCGCTTCGCTCACGTCACTGGATTCCCGCCTGCGCGGGAATGACAGCGGATCAGCGCTTGATCGCCGCCCGCAGTGCCATCACCCCGCGCAGCGGCAGCAAGGCATGCTTGAGCGCCTCGCCGCTCCACGCGAACAGCCGGCGTTCGTCGATGCCCGACAGGCCGCGCAGCAGATCGCCGAGATTGCCGCTGCCCGGCAGATTGCAGAGCGCCTGCGCGCGCTTGCCCACGGCGTAGGTGCCGGAAATGGCGCCGGCGATATCGGTGACGAGGCTGGCCAGCGGCAGGATGCGCGTGGCCACCGGCTGCAGATAGCGCCCGCCCAGCTGCTCCACGATGCGTTCGACCATCTGCCGCGGCAGTTGCTGGGCGGTTTCGGTGACGGCGGTGGCGAGCAGGATCACGCCACGCTCTTCCAGCTCGCTCAGTTCCAGGTCGTAGAGCGCGATCACTTCGCGCACCAGTTCGTGCTGCAGGCGGCCCAGCGAGAAGGCCTCGCTGTCGTTGCCGAACAGCGAAGGCGCGAGCTTGCCCAGCAGCGGCACCTTGCGCGTGATGGTGCCCACGGCCGAGGCCGTGCCGGCCTTGAGGCAGGCGGTCTGCAGCAGCAGGTTGAAGCGGCGGTCGCGCTCGGCCGGCGTGCGGACGGCTTCGGTTGCAGCGGCAGATTTCGCGGGTTTCGCTGCAGCCGGCTTCGCCGGTTTCGACGCCGCCGGCGTCGTGGATTTCACAGACTGCGGCGACGCGGCCTTCCTGACGGTCTTCTTCGCCGGCGCCGCACGCTTGCGCGCCGCGGGTTTCTTCGCGGCGGCAGGGCGGGGTTCGGTCGGGCGCCTGGCCATGCGGCAGCATAGCGCCCCCGGGGCCCCGCCAGTAAAATCGCGGGCCTTTCGAGCCGTGCTGCCCATGATCGACTACTCGCGCTACGACCGCGTCCGCGCCGTGAACTGGCAGGGCGATCGCCTCGAACTGCTCGACCAGCGCCTGCTGCCGTTCGAGACGCAGTTCGTGATCTGCCGCAGCGCCGACGAGGTGGCCACCGCGATCCGCGACCTCGTGGTGCGCGGTGCGCCGGCCATCGGCATCGCGGCCGGCTGGGGCGTGCTGCTCGCCGCGCGCGGCATCGAAGCGGCCGACGGCGGCGCGGCACTCGCCGCCCTCGAGCCCGTGCTGAAGCATCTTCACGATGCGCGCCCCACGGCCGTGAACCTGGCCTGGGCGCTGCGCCGAATGCGGCGCGTCCTGCAGGGCGCAGGCGCCGACTGGCGCGCGCGGCTCGAAGCCGAGGCCACCGCCATCGACGCCGAAGACCTCGCTGCCAATCGCCGCATGGGCGAGGCCGGCGCCGCGCTGATCGCGCCGGGCAGCGGTGTACTCACGCACTGCAACACCGGCTCGCTCGCCACCGCCGGTTTCGGAACCGCGCTCGGCGTGATCCGCGCGGGCGTGGCGCAAGGCCGGATCGAGCGTGTCTTCGCCGGCGAAACCCGGCCCTGGCTGCAGGGCGCACGCCTCACGGTGTGGGAACTGCAGCAGGACGGCATCCCCGCCACGCTGATCGCCGATGCCGCCGCCTCGCACCTCATGCACACGGGGCAGGTCGACTGGGTGATCGTCGGCGCCGACCGCATCACGGCCAACGGCGACGTCGCCAACAAGATCGGCACCTACCAGCTTGCCATCGCGGCGAAACACCACGGCCTGAAGTTCATGGTGGTCGCGCCTTCGTCGACGGTCGACATGGACACCGCCACCGGGCGCGAGATCGAGATCGAACTGCGCGCCGCCGACGAACTGCTCGGTTACGGCGGCAAGCGTACCGTCGCCGAAGGGATCGTGGCCTGGAACCCCGTGTTCGACGTGACGCCGGCGGAACTCATCGACGCCATCGTCACCGAGCGCGGCGTGATCGAAAGACCCGACGCGGCGAAGATGGCCGCCGCTTTCGGGCCGGCATGACGCACGGCGATCCGGAAACCCGGCGCGCCCGGCGCATCGCGCACGGCCGCCACGGCTTCGCGCGATCGCCCGGCCTGCGCGAACCGGCAGCGCGCTGAGATGCGTCAGTTCGCGTTGTTCTGCGTGGCCGGCGCGATCGGCTTCGTCGTCGACGCCGCCATCGTGCAGGCGCTGGTGCGCGGCGCGGGCCTGGATCCCTATCTCAGTCGTGTCGCCTCGTTCCTGTGCGCGATGACGGCGACCTGGATATTCAACCGTCGCTACACCTTCGCGCATGCCGCAGGCGAAAGTCTGCTGCACGAATGGCTGCGCTATGCCTTCGCCATGCTCGGCGGATTCGTCGTGAACTACGGCACCTACGCGCTGCTGGTGTGGCAGTTCACGCTGGTGCGCGAGTGGCCGGTCATCGGCGTGGCGGCCGGTTCGGTCGCGGGGCTCGCCGTGAACTATGCGAGTTCGCGCTTCTGGGTGTTCCGCAAGCGCAAGACCTGATCCGGCGCCGCGACGATCGGCGGACCGCCGCGCCTTCGCCGCACGCGCGATGAGCACCGGCGACCAGCGTGTCCAGGGGGCGGTCCGGGGGCCTCCGAGGGGCTCTCGCAAGGGGGCGCCATGGTACAATCCGACGCTTGCCCAAAGCCCGCGAAGGCTTGCTTCAACTTGGGCCCAACCGCTTGTATTCACTGGATAAATAATGGCAGAGCTGGCAAAGGAAGTCATCCCCGTCAACCTCGAGGACGAGATGCGCCGCAGCTACCTCGATTACGCCATGAGCGTGATCGTGGGACGCGCGCTTCCCGATGTCCGTGACGGCCTCAAGCCAGTGCACCGCCGCGTGCTGTTCGCGATGAACGAACTGGGCGCGCACAGCAACAAGCCCTATTACAAGTCGGCCCGCATCGTGGGCGACGTGATCGGCAAATACCATCCGCACGGCGACCAGTCCGTTTACGACACGCTGGTGCGCATGGCGCAGCCGTTCTCGCTGCGCTACCTGCTGGTGG
>CAMLOR010000132.1 GCA_946481615.1 uncultured Aquimonas sp. | reverse complement strand
CGTGGCGATCGGCGCGCATCCCTCCTTCGACGATCGCGAAGGCTTCGGCCGGCGCTTGCTGTCGACCCCGCCCGACACGGTATACGGCGAGGTGCTCTACCAGGTCGGCGCCCTGCACGCCTTCGTGCGCGCGGCCGGCGCGCGGCTGCACCACGTCAAACCCCACGGCGCGCTCTACAACCTCGCTGCGCGCGACGCCGCCATCGCCGATGCCATCGCCCGCGCCGTGCGCGATTTCGACGCCGGGCTCGTGCTCTACGGCCTCGCCAACAGCGCTTCGACGCGCGCCGGCGAGGCGCTCGGCCTGCGCGTGGCGCACGAGGCCTTCGCCGAGCGCCGCTACGAAGCCGACGGCACGCTCACGCCGCGCAGCGAACCCGACGCCAGCATCCACGATGTGGATCTGGCCGCGCAGCAGGTGGCGCAGATGCTGCGCGCGCGCGTGGTGACGGCGCGCGGCGGCGCCCGCGTGCCGATCCGCGCCGACACCGTCTGCCTGCACGGCGATCGTCCCGACGCCGCCCTGTTCGCCGCCAGCCTGCGGCAGGCCATCGAAGCCGCCGGCCATCGCGTGAAGACCATGGTGCGCGGCACATGAATCTCTGGCCGCTGCTGGGCGTGGCGCTGGTGGTGATCGGTTTCGCCTTGCGCCTGAATCCGGCGCTGGTGGTGGTGGTCGCGGGCATCGTCACCGGCTTGATCGCGGGAATGACGCCGGTCGAAGTGCTGGCCCTGCTCGGCGAGGCCTTCGTCAAGAACCGCTACCTCGCGCTGTTCCTGCTGGCGCTGCCGGTGATCGGGCTGCTCGAACGTCATGGCCTCAAGGAATTCGCGCAATCGGCCGTCGCGAAGCTGCGCGGAGCGACCGCGGGGCGGTTGTTGATCGTGTATCTGGCGATCCGCCAGATCACGGCCACGCTCGGGCTCACGAGCCTGGGCGGGCATCCCCAGATGGTGCGCCCGCTGGTGGCGCCCATGGCCGAAGGCGCTGCGCAGGCGCGCGAGCCGGCGCTCGACGAAGCCGGCCGCGAGCGCGTGCGCGCAATGGCGGCGGCCACCGACAACGTCGGGCTGTTCTTCGGCGAAGACGTGTTCGTGGCTTTCGGCGCGGTGCTGCTGATGCAGGCGTTCTATGCCGATCACGGCATCGCGCTGGAACCGCTGCAGATCGCGCTGTGGGGCATTCCCACCGCGATCTGCGCCTTCGCCATCCATGCCACGCGGCTGTATCGGTTCGATGCGCGATTGCGGCGCGACGTGGAGCGTCTCGCGGATGGTGTGCCCCCATCCCAGCCTTCCCCTGCGAGCGGGGCAAGGAGCAAATAGGCGTGATCACGTTGCAGATGGCTTATTGGCTGTTCGGCGCGCTGATGGCGTGGGTGGCGTTGTCGAGTTTCCGCGATGCCGGCAATCCGCGGCGCTGGAGCACGGGCGCGTTCTGGGGCTTGCTCGCGGTCGTGTTCCTGGCCGGCGAACGCCTGTCTGCTCCCGTGGCCGGCGCCATCGTCGTGGCCATCGCGCTGATCGCAGGCTTCGGCGGCGTGAAACTCGGGCGCTACGCGGAACGCACTGCGGAACAGCGGCGCGCGGACGCTTCGCGCCTGGGCGCGAAGCTGCTGGTACCGGCGCTGCTGATTCCTGCAATGACCTTGCTGTTGGCCGTGCCGCTGAAGGACATCCAACTCGCCGGACGCGCCCTGCTCGATTCGCAGCAGACCACACTGGTGGCGCTCGCGGTGGCCTGCACCCTCGCCACCGCCGCGGCCTGCGTGATGACGCGCGAGACGCCCGCGATGGCCGTCGAACAAAGCCGCCGCCTGCTCGATGCCATCGGCTGGGCCGCCGTGCTGCCGATGCTGCTGGCCACGCTCGGCGGCGTGTTCGCCGCAGCCGGTGTCGGCGACGCCGTGGCAGGCGTGGTGCGCGAAATGATCCCGGTCGACAGCCGCTTCGCCGTGGTGCTCGCCTACGCGCTCGGCATGGCGATTTTCACGATGATCATGGGCAACGCGTTCGCGGCCTTTCCCGTGATGACCGCGGGCATCGGCCTGCCGCTGCTGGTGCAGCTGCACGGCGCCGACGCCGCGCCGCTGGCGGCCATCGGCATGCTGTCGGGCTATTGCGGCACGCTGCTCACGCCGATGGCGGCGAACTTCAACCTCGTGCCGGCGGCGCTGCTCGAACTGAAGGACCCGCATGCGGTGATCCGCGCGCAGGTCGGCACGGCTTTGCCGCTGCTGGCAGCGAACGTCGCGCTGATGTATTTCCTCGTGTTCCGCTGACGCTCTTCTTCCTCGCCTTCAAGAAGAGGGTAAGAGCCAGCGCCATTCGTGCTCGACGGCCTTGCTGATACCGATGCGGCGCGTGATCAGCGGCCGCGCCGGCGGCGGCGTGCCGTCGCTCACGATCCGCACACCGCGGTCGCCTTTCACGAGATCGGCGCCATCGTGGAGCTTGCCCAGGCCGAGCGCCTGCGTGAGTTTGCCCGGTCCGTTGCACAGTTCGCGATCGTTGCGCGCACGCGGGCGCGCAGCGCGCATGAGATCGAGCCCGGCCAGCGGTTCCAGGGCGCGGATCAGCACGGCATGGCCGTTGCGCTCGCCGCACACCGCGTTGCAGCACCAGTGCATGCCGTAGGTGAAGTAGACGTAGAGGTGGCCCGGCGGACCGAACATGGCGGCCGTGCGCGGCGTTTCGCCGCGGTAGCTGTGCGCGGCGGCGTCCTCCGCCCCGCAATAGGCCTCGGTCTCCACGATGCGCCCCGCGCGGCCGTCGGCGGTGACGAGGATCTTGTTGAGCAGTTCCGGCGCCACCACGCGGGCGTCGCGCCGGTAGAACGAACGCGGCACTTGCTTCATGCTCGCAGTGTATGACGCCCGCGATCCTCATCCCCGGCTTCGAGCCCTTCGGCGGCGAGGCCATCAATCCCGCCGAAGAGCTGTTGCGCGGACTGCAAGGCGCCGAGGTGGCCGGCCACGTCGTGACCACGACGCTGCTGCCCGTCGCGTTCCGCGACGGCCTGGCTGCGCTGGAACGCGAAATCGATCGCGTGCGGCCGGCCATCGTGCTGGGCGTCGGACAGGCCGGCGGCCGCGCGCGCCTGTCGCTCGAGCGCGTGGCGCTGAACCTGATCGATGCACGCATTCCGGACAACGCGGGCGAGCAGCCAGTCGACGTGCCGGTGATTCCAGGCGCACCGGACGCCTATCTTTCCGGCCTGCCGGTGAAGGCGATGCTGCGCGCGATGATCGAAGCCGGCGTACCGGCGGAACTGTCGCTGAGCGCGGGCACCTACGTCTGCAACGCGGTGTTCTTCGCGCTGCGCCATCTCGCCGCCACGCGTTGGCCGGCGCTGCGCGCGGGCTTCCTGCACGTGCCCTACCTGCCCGCGCAGGCGGCCGCGCATGCCGGGGCGCCTGCGCTCGATCTGGCCACGATGCGGCTGGGCGTGCTGGCCGCGCTGGAGGCGGCCGCGACGCAGCAGCATGATTCGCACGAGGCCTTGGGGACGCTCTGGTAATCCGTCATTCCCGCGCAGGCGGGAATCCAGCGACTTGCGGCGTGCCGGAGAGCAACGTCACTGGGTCCCCGCCTTCGCGGGGACGACGTTGCGCCCCGGATGCCGGACTCAGGTCCGCGGCAACGTGACGCCGCGCTGCCCCTGGTACTTGCCGCCACGATCCTTGTACGAAGTCTCGCAGACCTCGTCCGATTCGTAGAACAGCATCTGCGCCACGCCTTCGTGGGCGTAGATCTTGGCCGGCAGCGGCGTGGTGTTGGAGAACTCGAGCGTGACGTGGCCTTCCCACTCCGGCTCCAGCGGCGTCACGTTGACGATGATGCCGCAGCGCGCGTAGGTGCTCTTGCCCAGGCACACCACCAGGGTGCTGCGCGGGATGCGGAAATATTCGACGGTGCGCGCCAGCGCGAAGGAATTCGGCGGGATGATGCACACGTCGGAGACGACGTCGACGAAGCTCGTCGGGTCGAAGTTCTTGGGGTCGACGATGGTCGAGTTGATGTTGGTGAAGATCTTGAACTCGTTGGCGCAGCGCACGTCGTAGCCGTAGCTCGAGGTGCCGTAGGAGACGATGCGCCCGCCGGAGGAGTTCTGCTTGACCTGGCCGGGCTCGAACGGCTCGATCATGCCGTGCTGCTGCGCCATGCGGCGGATCCACTTGTCGCTCTTGATGGTCATCGGGTCTGGGCGGTTCGTCGAAGGCCGCGATTCTAGCGCCCGCCGGCCGCCTGCGGCTCCTGCACCGCCAGGCCCTTGGCCTTGGCCAGTTCGTGCGCGATGCGCCTGGCGGCCTGGTTCATGTGGAACTCCACCGATTGCACCACGTTGACGGCGGTGCCGATCGGCAGCGGCCAGCTGTTGCGGTTGACCTTCAGGCGTCCGAGTTCCTCGCCCGTGGCGAGGTCGCTGAACACGACCGTGGCATCGAATTCGCTCATGCCCACGAAGCCCACCAGCGTGCGCGCGGCCACGTTGCCGACCTTCCATTCCTCGATGTTGCCCGAGATCTTCAGCGCGGGCGCTTCGGCGTGGTCCATCGCGACTTCGCCGAAGGCGCGCACCGCGCGCAATTCCTCGGCGATCTTCGCGCGGAAAGCGTCGCGCCCTTCTTCCGCGCCCGGATCGTCGTCGTGGGTGAACTCCGCCACGACCACGCGCTGGTAATCGGCGATCTGCGCACGCCGTTCCCTGGACGCATGCAACGTACCGAGCGAACCGCAAGCGGCAAGGAACAACACAAGCACCAGCACGAGCACGTTTCGCATGGCGAGCCCTCCGCGGGAACCCTGAGCGTAGCGGAGAACGCCGCCCCCGTGTCCCGCGACACGGCACCAACGTGCCAAAAAAGAAAGGCCCGGAGTCGCCTCCGGGCCTTCCGATTCAACCCCGAGCGACGATCAGAAGCCGCTGCAGTTCAGGCGTCCGCCGGTCGCCACCTTGTTGGTGAGCGAAGCGGTGGGCACCGTGGCGGCCAGGATCGCCGACTTGATCGACGCGGCGTTGGCGCCCGCGTGCGAGGAGGCGTAGAGCGCGGCGCAGCCCGTCACGTGCGGCGTGGCCATCGAGGTGCCGCTGTAGCTGGCGTAGGCCGAAACCACCTGGCCCTTCGAGGACTTCGGCACGGTCGAGGCGATGGACGAACCCGGCGCACCCAGGTCGACCGTCGTCTTGCCCCACTGCGAGAAGCTCGACAGCGCGCCGGTGTTCGTCGTCGAGGCCACGGCGATGATGTTGGCGTTCGGGTAGTTCGACGGGTAGCTGGCCTGCGCGTCGTTGTCGTAGGCGTCGTTGCCGGCGGCCGCCACGAACAGGATGTTCGCGTTGTTCGCGCGGCCGATGGCGTCCTGCAGCGCCTGCGAGAAACCGCCGCCGCCCCACGAATTGTTGGTGGCGACGATATTGAGGCCGTGGCGGGTCTTGAGGTCGGTGATGTAGTCGACCGCCTTCACCGCGTTCGCCGTCGAACCGCCGCGGCGGCCGAGGAACTTGGCGGAGATCATCTTGATGCCGCTCCAGCACACGCCGGCCACGCCCTTGCCGTTGCCGCCCATGCCGCCGATGGTGCCGGCCACGTGCGTGCCGTGGTCGTCGTTGGCGCCGCCGGAGTTGATGTTGTTGCTGCCGCCGTCGAAATCCCAGCCGCGGGTGTCGTCGACGTAGCCGTTGCCGTCGTCGTCCACGCCATTGGCCGGATCGAAGGGATTGCTCCAGATGTTGCCGGCGAGGTCTTCGTGGTTGAAGTAGATGCCCTCGTCGATCACGCCCACGATCACGTTGCCGCAATCGGTGTGGCCGGCGGCCCAGGCCTCGGCGGCCTGCGAGCCCCACTGGTTGGCGGGCGAGGAGGAATCGCCGTACATGCCCCACAGCGTGCCGTTGGCGGCGTAGGTGTCGTTCGAGACGGCGTTGTGGAAATAGCTCCAGTTCGGCTCGGCGAATTCCACGCCGGCCACGCCGTCGAGGCCGCGCACGGCATCGGCCACGGCCAGGCCCGGAGCCAGGCGGACCAGTTCCAGGTCGCCCGCACCGTTCCGCGCACCCCGCACGGTTTCGACGCGATGGGCGCCCAGGCCCGCACGCACCGCGTTGCGGTCGGCGGCCGTGGCGCGGCCCGAGAACTGGATGAGCAGTTCGCCCGGCGTGTGCTGCGCCTTGCCCGCGGCGAGCGCGGCCAGGACGAGATCCGAGCGGCCACCGGCATTGGCGGCGGAAGCAGCCATCGCAGCGGCGATGGCGAGGGAAAGCGTGGTGAGCGTGGTGCGCTTGATCACTTGCAACTTCTCCCGACAGAAGTGGTTTTGGTCCCCGAATGACAGCGCCCGGTCGGTGTCACCGGCCGGGCGCGTGGGGAAGGACCCTAGGAGTCGTTGCTCGTGAAAGCATGCGGCATCGCAACAATCGTCGCATTCGGCCGACGAGCGGCATGAAAAACGGAATGAACGGTCGTAGGCGGTTGCTCTGGCAACTAATTTTGTGAACTAGTTCACATCAATAGCGCGAACCGGATCACCGGACGGGACCGTCACGTGTTCTGGATCACGATATTCGGGAACTGGATCGACTTGTTCCGTCCACGCAGCGAAAGCCGGGCCGCCGTGCGGCGTGCGATGTCGCGGTAGCGCGCCGCCGCTTCCGATTCGGGCGCCGAAACCACGGTCGGCTGGCCGGCGTCGGCCTGCTCGCGGATGTGCATGGCCAGTGGCAACGAACCGAGCAGCGGCACGCCGTACTGTTCCGCCATGGCCTGCCCGCCGCCCTGCCCGAACACATGCTCGGCATGGCCGCAGTTCGAGCAGACGTGGATCGCCATGTTCTCGACGATGCCCAGCACCGGCACTTCCACCTTCTCGAACATCTTCAGCGCCTTGCGCGCGTCCAGCAGGGCGATGTCCTGCGGCGTGGTGACGATCACCGCCCCCGACACGGGCACGCGCTGGCAGAGCGTGAGCTGGATGTCGCCGGTGCCCGGCGGCAGATCGATGACGAGGTAGTCGAGATCGTCCCAGCGCGTCTCGTTGAGCAACTGCTGCAGCGCCTGCGTCACCATCGGGCCGCGCCAGATCATCGGCGTGTCTTCCTCGATCAGGAAGCCGATCGACATCGCCTGCACGCCGTGCCCGGACTTGGGCACGATCTTCTGGCCGTCGACGGTATCCGGCTTGCCCGCCACGCCCAGCATGCGCGGGATGCTGGGACCATAGATGTCGGCGTCCAGGATGCCCACGCGCGCACCTTCCGCCGCCAGGGCCAGGGCAAGGTTCACCGCCGTGGTGGACTTGCCGACGCCGCCCTTGCCCGAGGCCACGGCGATGATGTTCTTCACGTCCGGCAGCGGCGAGAGATCCTTCTGGACCTGGTGCGGCGCGACGCGCGACGTCACCGAGACGGTGGCCGCGCCGATGCCCGGCACCGCTTCGAGCGCGGTCTTCACCTCGGCCGCCAGCGCCGCGTGCCAGCTGCGCGCCGGATAACCCAGCACCAGATCCACCGCCACCCGGTCGCCGTCCACGCCCACTCCCTTCAGCGCCCCGCCTGCGACGAGATCGCGGCCGGTGTGGGGATCGACGAAGGCGGACAGGCGGTTCTTGACCAGGTCTTGGAGCGCGGAGGACATGAGGAATACCGGGGAATGGGGGCGCCATCCTAGCCCCGCGACCGTTTGCGGCGAAGCGAACGGGAAACCCCGAACGTTTTTAACAATCGGACCGCACAGGGCCGGAAAAGCTGTGTTATGTTCCCGTTAAGCCTTGCAGAAAATTGCCGTGACTTTCCGGGGGGAAAGCCACCTGGCCCAAGGTGAACCCTGATTCATAACGTTTTTTCGGGACTTCCCTCATGACGAAACTCACCGGTTACACCCGGAGCCCGCTCGCGCTCGCGCTCGCTGCGGCCCTGTTCCTGCCGATGTCGAACCTGGCGCTCGCCCAGTCCGACACCGAGCAGGACGACGAAGACACCGAGCAGCTCGACGAGATCGTCGTCGTCGGTTCGCGCATCAAGCGCTCCGAGGTCGAAGGTCCGGCGCCGGTCACGGTGATCACGCGCGAGGACATCGACCGCGAAGGCTTCCAGACCGTCGGCGACGCCCTGCAGACGCTCAACCAGAACACCACTGCCTCCTTCACCGGCGACCTGGCGACGGCCGGCTTCACGCCGAACGCCCAGGTGGTGAACCTGCGCAACCTCGGCCCCGGCTACACGCTGACGCTGATCAACGGCCGCCGCCCGGCGCAGTATCCGCAGCCGTACAACCGCGACAACAACGTCGTGAACGTGCGCGCCATCCCGGCCGGCGTGGTCGAGCGCATCGAAGTCCTGACCGGCGGCGCCTCGGCGATCTACGGTTCGGACGCCATCGCCGGCGTGGTGAACATCGTCACCCGCACCAACTACGACGGCCACACGATCCGCGGCACCGTCGGCACCACGGCCGAAGGCGGCGGCGACAGCGCCAATTTCGAATTCACCGGCGGCAGCACGGGCGATCGCTGGAGCACGGTGTACGGCCTGCAGTACGCCTACAACGAGCCGGTGTTCGCCGAGCAGCGCGATTTCCTCGCCGACTCGCGCAACGGACCGCTCGGCCCGGATTTCACCAACCCGGCGCTCTCGCTGGTCGCCCTGCGCGTTTCGGCGCATCCCTGGGGCGCGACCCTCCCCCACGCCGTCTCCCCGGGCGTGGTGGCCGGCGGCGCCTGCGGGTACAGCACGCGCAGGGCGGCCACCC
>CAMLOR010000131.1 GCA_946481615.1 uncultured Aquimonas sp. | reverse complement strand
GCTGAGGCATGGATGCCGAATCGAAAACCCCGGCCGAGCCCAGCTTCCGCGCGCAAAGCGCGCGGCGCCGAAGCCTCGCCGGCCACCCCACCCCGGCAAGAGCACGTGCGACAACCCGGCAGCACCCACCTGCTCTCCACCCGAACCGGCGAAGACGTCACGCCCGCCGTCTGGAACCCGACGCACGGCGCGGCCCATCGCCGCGCTTCACGGCGAGCACGCCGTCGAGCGCGCGTTCGGCGGTGAATCCCGCCTTTTCGAGGCGTTTCGCCACCTCGCCCGGCACGTCGCGGCCGCTGGTCTTCGCGTTCGGCGTGCCGGTGTAATGGAACAGGCGGCCGCGCGGCCGCAGCACGCGCGCGAGCTGGTCGTAGAACGCCTGGGAGTACAGTTCGCCCGCGATGCCGAAACGCGGTGGATCGTGCAGCGCGGCATCGAAGCCTTCGTCCGGCAGCGCGGCGATGAGTTGCGAGATGTCGCCGTGGCGCAGCCGCAGGCGCGCGTCGGCGGCCGGGTCGGGCGACCACGGGTTGTGTTCGCGCAGCCACAGCACGTCGGCATTCTTCTCGAAGCTGTGCACCTCGGCCGCGCCTTCTGCCAGGCACCAGGCCGCGAAGTATCCCAGCCCGCCGCAGGTATCGAGCACGCGCTTGCCGCGCGGCTGCACGAGGTCGACCTTGCGGCGCGCATCGTCGTAGGGCGAGACCTGCGAGGTGGGCAGCATCTTGATGCCGTCGATCTCGAAAGTCGGCGCGCCCCATTCGGTGGGCACGAGCTTGATCAGCGCGCCGGAGTAACGCTGCAGCGGCGCGAGAACCTCGCCGTCGCGGTAGTAGATCGTGCGTTCCTTCAGGCCCTCCGGCCATCGGTGGTGCTGGCCGCGCCACTGCCAGCCTTCGCCATCGAGCGTCACATCTTCGACGCTGCGGCCCAGATCGAACGAGGCGGTCGCCTGCGTTGCGCCGGCCTCGTAGGCCGCGCGCAGCGTTTCGATCACGGCACGCGTGATCAGGAGCCGAGCATGCGGCGCGCTCATCGTGCCGTGGCCTCGTCCATCGCGACGGGACGAGCCAGGCGCATCGCCGCGGGGCGTCCTGCGACGCCCCGCGGTCGGCGCATCATCGCGCGTGCCGGCGCAGCATCAGACCGGCGCCGAGGGTGAGCATCGCGGCCAGCAACAGGTTCACGAGGACCGAGCTTGCGGGCACGAGCACCGGTGCCGGGACGCTGGTGCCGCCGCCCGGCAACACGATGAACGCGGTGCCGTCGCCGCCGGCGCCGGTGCCCGGATCGTCGGTGACGGCGGCGGCTTCGTTGGTGCCGTTGCCGTCGGCGTCGTAGGCGATCGCGCCCTGGTTGGTGATCGCGGTGCCGGCGCTCGCCGTGGCGCTGATCGTCGCCTGGATCGTGATGCTCACGGACGCGCCGGCGGCGATGCTGCCGTTCCACGTGACGGTGTTGGTGGCGATCGTCGCGACGGCCGTGCCCGAGGTCGCGCTGGCCGAAACCAGGGTCAGGCCGGCCGGCAGCATGTCGGTGAACTCGTCGCCGGCGTTGTCGGACTGCGTACCGCTGCCGTTGTTGGTCAGCACGATGGTGTAGGTCAACGCGCTGCCCGGCGTGCGCGCGCCGCTCACGGTCTTGGTGCCGGCCAGCAACGCCTGCGAGATCACCGACGTCGTGGCGGTCGCGCTGTCGTTCGCCGGCACGGGATCCGTGGAGCCGGAGTCGACGGTGGCGGTGTTCGTCAGCACGGTGCCGCCGGGGACGGCCGCATCGACGTTCACCGTCAGCACGAACGCGGCCGTACCGGACGGCAGCGACGCGTGCGTGCAGCTCACGTTGCCGCCGCTGCCGACCGCCGGCGTGGTGCAGGTCCAACCGGCCGGCGCGCTCAGCGATACGAACGTGGTGCCGGTCGGCAGTGTGTCGGTCAGCACGGCGTTCGCGGCGTTGGCCGGGCCGGCATTGGCGACTTCGATGGCGTAGGCGAGGTTGGCGCCGGCCGCGACGGAGGCTGCAGCGGTCTTTTCGACCGAAAGATCCGCACTGCCCACCGACACCGTCGTGCTGGTGCTGGCGCTGTCGTTGGCAGCAACCGGATCGGCGGTCGCCGCGCTCGCGCTCGCGGTGTTGGCGAGCGTGCCGCTGGCGCCGGCATCGACCGCGGCGACCAGCGTGAAGACCGCGTTGCCGACGGCGAAGGACGGATTCGCGCAATCGACGCTGCCGGCTGCGCCGACGGCGGGCGTGGTGCAGGTCCAGCCGGCGGGCGCGGCCAGCGAAACGAAGCTCGTGCCGGACGGCAGCGTGTCGGTCAACGCTGCGGTCGTCGCGGCGGCGGGACCGGCGTTGGCGACCGTGATGGTGTAGGTCAGGTTGGCGCCCGGCGCGACCGGATCGGGGGCATCGGCGATCGCGACCGACAGATCGGCGCTGCCGCTGCCCACGGTGGTGGATGCGGTTGCGGCGTCGTTGCCGGCATTCGGATCGGCCGTGGCGGAACCCGCCGTCACCGTGTTGTCGATGATCGCGCCCGGCACCGCGCCCGCATCCACCGCGACGACCAGCATGAAGCTCGCATTGGCCCCGGCGCCGAGCGTGGCGATCGAGCAATCGATGTCGCCGCCCGCACCCACGGCGGGCGTGGTGCAGGTCCAGCCTGCGGCCGCCGTCAGCGAGACGAAGCCCGTGCCGGCGGGCAGCGTGTCCGCCAGCGTCGCCGTCGTGGCGTCGCTCGGGCCGGCGTTCGCGATCGTGATCGTGTAGCTCAGGTTTTCGCCCGGCGCGACCGGATCGGGCGCATCGGCGATCGTCGCCGACAGATCGGCACTGCCGCTGCCGACGGTGGTGGCGGCCGTTGCGCTTTCGTCGCCCGGATTCGGATCGGAGGTGGTCGAGGCGACCGTCGCGGTGTTGCTCAGCACCGTGCCCGGCGCCACGCCGGCATCGACCGCCGCCTCGAGCGTGAACATGCCGCTGCCGACGGCCAGCGAGGCGACGGTGCAGCTCACCGTGCCGCCGGCTCCGACGGCCGGCGTGGTGCACGACCAGCCGGCCGGCGCCGTCAGCGATACGAAGCTCGTGCCGGCCGGGAGTGTGTCGTCGAACGCCAGATCGGCGGCATCGCTCGGCCCCGCGTTGGTCACGGTGATGGCGTAGCTCAGGTTCGCGCCGGGCACGACCGGATCGGGCGTGTCGGTCTGCGTCACCTGCAGATCGGCCGACGCGACGACGGTGAACACCGTGGCATCGCCCACCGCGGCCGTGGACGGGTCGTCGGTGGGCAGCCCGGTCTCGTTGTCGCCGTTGTTGTCGGTGTCGATGATCGCGTTGCCCTGGTTCGAGATCGTGCCGCTGGTGGCGGTGATCGTCGCGGTGATCGTGACCGTCACGGTGCCGCCGTCCGGGATGCTGCCGTTCCAGGTGACGATGTTCGACGGCAGGATCGTCAGGATCGTGCCGCTGGTCGCGGTGGCGCCCGTGAGCGCCAGGCCGTCCGGCAGGATGTCGGCGAACTCGTTGCCGAAGTTGTTGCCCTGCACGTGGCCCATGTTGTTGGTGAGCACCGCGGTGTAGGTGACCGTGCTGCCGCTCACGAAGCTGCCCGAGACGGTCTTGGTCGAGATGAAATCGGCCACCGGCGCCACCGTCGTGGTGGTGGTGGCGCTGTTGTTGCCGATGTTGGAGTCGGGCGTCGTCGTGGTCGCCGTCGCGGTGTTGGTGATGACGGTGCCGATCGGCAGCGCCTCGTCGACGACGACGTTCATCGTGAACACCGCGTTGGCACCCGGCGCCAGCGATGCGACGTTGCAGCTGAGCGTGCCCGTGCCGAGCACGCCCGGCGTCGAGCAGGACCAGCCGGCGGGCGTCGAGCCCGGGAGGAAGAGCGTGCCTGCCGGCACCGTGTCGGTGACGACGACGTTCGCCGCGGCGCTCGGGCCGGCGTTGCTCACCGTGATCGTGTAAGTGAGCACCGATCCGGCGCTGATCGGGTCCGGCGTATCGGTCTTGGTGATCTGCAGATCGGCCGAGGCGAGGACGGTCGTCGTCTCCGTGGCGCTCTCGTTGCCGCCGTTCGGATCGGCGCTCGTGGCGGTCACCGTCGCCGTGTTCGTCAGCGCTGCGGTGGTCGCGGGGTCGACGTTCACGGTCAGGGTGAAGGCTCCGCTTCCCACACCGAGGCTCGCGATCGTGCAGTCGACGCTGCCGGTGCCGCCGACCGCCGGCGTCGTGCACGACCAGCCGCCAGGGGCGCTGAGCGAGACGAAGGTCGTGCCGGCCGGCAGCGCGTCCGCCAGCGCGACGTTGGTCGCGGCGCTCGGCCCGGCATTGGCCACGGTGATCGTGTACGTGAGGTTGCTGCCCGCCGTCACCGGATCGGGCGTGTCGGTCTGGGTGACCGACACATCCGCGCTCGCGTTGTCGACGGTCGTGCTCGCGGTGGCGCTTTCGTTGCCCGGGTTCGGATCGCTCGTCGCCGAGGCGACGCTTGCGGTGTTCGAAAGGATCGTGCCCGCGGCCACGCCCGCGTCGACGTTCACCACGAGGGTGAAGAAGTCCACCGTCGTGCCGAAGCCCGCGTTCGAACACGAGACGGTGCCGGTCGCGCCGACCGGCGGCGTCGTGCACGACCAGCTGCCGGTGGTGGACAGCGAGACGAAGCTCGTGCCGGGCGGCAACGTGTCGGAGAACGTCGCGTTGGCGGCGTTGCTCGGTCCGTTGTTGGTGAGCGTGATCTGGTAGGTGAGGTTGGTGCCGGCGACGACCGGATCGGGCGTGTCGGTCTTGGAGATCTGCAGATCGGCCGAGGTCGCGACCGTCGTCGTCTCGGTGTCGCTGTTGTTGCCGCCGTCGGGATCGGGCGTGGTGCCCGTCGCCGTGGCGGTGTTGCTCAACACGGTGCCCGCGGCCAGCGACGCATCCACCGCGACAGTCACCGTGAACGCCGCGCTGCCCACGGCCATCGATGCCAGCGAACAATCGATGGCGCCGTTCGCGCCGACCGCGGGCGTGGTGCAGGTCCAGCCACCCGGCTGCGACAGCGATACGAAAGTGGTGCCGGGCGGCAGCGTGTCGTTCCAGGCCACGTTGTCGGCCGGGTCGGGCCCGTTGTTGTCGACGGTGACGGTGTAGAAGAAATTCTGGCCTGCGTTCACCGGATCGACGTTGTCGGTCTTGACGATCGACAGATCGGACGAGGCGAAACCGGCGACTTCGAAATAGGCGACCAGCGGGTCATGGTCGGAAAGATGGCGCGCGGTGCCGGGGTCGTCGCGATCCACCGCACGGAAATCGGTGTTGATGCGCGGATGTTCGACGCGGCGCGCGAGCGTGGAGGCGACGAGCGCACCATTGGCGACGGCATGGTCGATGTTCTGCATCTGGCCGTCGAACACGTAGGAATAGCGCTCGCCCGCCGGCGGCGTGTCGGACAGGTTGTCGAGATCGGGAGTGACCAGATCGACGCCGTCGCCCGGCACCGCGGTCTCGTTGTCCGGCGCCGGCGTGCCGTGCAGCACGTTCATCACGTCGGCGAAACCGTCGTTGAATTCGAAACCGTTGAAATCGCCGACCAGCACGATGTTCTCCGCGGGGTTGGCGATCTGCCGCGCCTGCACGAGATTGGCGAGCGATTCGGCCTGCGCTTGCCGCTTGGCGCGGATGCGCGCGCCGCCGGTGGGCCAGCCGTTCGAGCCGGGATCCTCGAGGTTGATGGAGAGCAGCGAGCGCTGGTGCACCACGATCACCGTGACGGGAAAGGTGGCGCCGTTGGCGGCGTTGATCGTGGCATCCAGGCGCAGCGGCGGACGATCGTTCAGGAGGCTGGTCGAGCTGTCGGGGTTCACGAACAGCTCGGCGGCGTTCTCCTGCACCACCGAATTCACGGTCACGCGCGGTGTCGCGCCCGCGATGGGCGCCGTCTTCACCAGGATTCCGACGTCGATGCCGCCGACATCGTTGCCTTCCACCAGGAAGGCGCCGTACATCGGGTCGGGCTGCGAGTTAGCGACCGCGTCGCCGCTCACGCGCGCTGCGATGTCCTGCAGCGTCTGCAGGTTCTCGACTTCCACCAGGCCGATCACGTCGGGGAACTGCAGATGGTTGCGGATGCCGAGCGAGATCTTGTTGAGGCGGTTGTCGTAGGCGACGGCGGTGAGCACCGGTTCGCCGACGGCCGGATCGTTCACCGTGTCGTAGAAGCGCTCGACGTTGTAGGAGGCAACCGTGAATTCACGGCTCCCCGGCGCGCTGGCAGACGTCGCCGCGATGCCGCCGGTCGCGATCGGCGCGGGCTGCGTCGGGTCGGGCAGGATCGTGTAATGACGGAAACCGTATTCGAGCGGCCCCACCAGCCCAGTGACGGTAGTGAGCGAATCCACGTCGAGGATCGGAGCGCCGGTCAGGCCGTCGCTGTCGATGCGGATCAGCTCGGGATTGGCGTCGAAACGCGGGATCGGCGGAATCGATCCGCCCGAGGGCGCCGGGTCGGGCGCCTGGATGCCCGGTTCGCGCGCCGGGCGCGCCACGCCGGTGACGGTGCCGAAGAACACGCCGCTGGAGGTCTGCGTCGCGTTCGCTTCGTTGACGCTGTTGCCCTGCGTCGGCGAACTCGTCGTCAGCGAGGCGATCGAGACCCGCATGCCTTCGAGGCGCTCGAGCTGGTCGTGCGGGCCGGCCGGGTCGGGGAAGGTCGCGGTCAGCGGAATCGCCGCGGGTAGCGGATTGCCGGCGGAAATCTGCACCACCGCGGGCGAGATCAGTTCGGTGTACGGCGGCTGCAGCGGGTCCTGCGAAGGTACGAACTCGGCGACGGTCGCCGCGACTTCGACCTGGTTGCCGACGGCGGCCGCCGCCGGCGGCGCGGCGCTGGTGAACACGAAGATGCCTTCGGAGGTGGCCGGATCGGCATCCACGCTCGCATCGGGCTCCTGCATGAAGAAGCCGTTCGACTTCAGGCCCGTGACGATGCCGCGCGTCACCACCGAAGCTCCGACGATCGGCGAACTCGCGCCCGGTCCCTGGATGTCGTGGATCGGCGTGAAGTCGTCGTTGACGATCGTGCCCAGGCCCTGGCCATCGGCGAGCTGCACGTTGCCGGGGGAGACGTTCGTCAGGTTGACGAAGAAGCTCTCGTCCGACTCCTGCGTGAAATCGCCGTTGCCGGTGACGTTGAAGGTGTAGGTGGCGGGGAAGGTGATCGTCTGCCCGGTGAGCGACTGCGGCACGTAGTCGTTGTCCTCGGTCGCGGGATTGTCGTCCTGCGCGCTGCCGTCGGCGGTCGCGATGTCGAAACTCACCGTGCCGCAGCCGGCCTGCGACAGGCTCACGGTGAAGGCGAACGTCGTCGTGCCTCCGTTGCCTTCCGCCTGCGTGGCGTCGCCGATGCTCAGGCCGGCGCACGGCGCGTCGTCGTTCTGGATCGTGCCCTGGCCCTGGCCATCGACGACGGTGGCGCCGGTGACGTTGGTGACGTTGACGAAGAAGGTTTCGTTCGGTTCGGGGACAACGTCGCCGTTGACGGTGACGTTGAAGGCGAAGGTGGAACTGCCCGCGGGAATGGTCTGGCCGGTGAGGCTGTTCGCGGTGTAGTCGTTGTCTTCCGTGACCGGATTGTCGTCCTGCGCGGTGCCGTCGGCGGTGGCGATGTCGAAGGTCACGCCGCCCGGGCCGGCGGGCGCGGAGAGCGTGACCGAGAAGTTGAAGGTCGTGGCGCCGGCGCTGGTTTCGGCCTGCGAGACGTCGCCGATGTTCAATTGCGGGAGGGGCACCACGAACTGCGGGGTGAGGTTGAAGTCGTCGACGGCGAGGCCGTCGTCGCTGCCCGACGCGTCGAGGTCGCTCCAGCGGATCCAGAACGTGGCGCCGTTCGCGATCGACAGCGAACCGATGGTGGCGACGCGACTGCTGCGATTCGCGGCAAGATTGCCGTCCAGGGTCGGAGTCGCGTTGGTCTTGATGGGGTTCGTGAAATCCAGAGCGTTGTGGTCGGTCCAGGTGCCCGTGGTCAGGCTGGTGGCGTCCTGGCTGTACTGGAAGTCCATCCGATCGTCGCGCGCGGCCGCGGTGTTGCCGATGCGCCACTGTTCGCCGAAGTAGTTGAAATCCAGCGCCCCGATCGTGGCGCCCGTGTTGTTCGTGAAGCACGCCCCGAAGGTGGGGATCAGCGTGCCGCTGCGAAGCTGGCCCAGGGCGCGGTTGGTGTCGCCCGCGATGCCGTAGCTGTAGGTATCGCCGGTGGCGCTGCCGCCGGTGTCGACCGCGTACTGCTCGTTGTCGCGCGCGCCGCCGCCGGTTTCGGTCATGAACCAGCCGGTGATGGTGAGGCCGTTGGTCGTGCTGCCGGCCGTGTTGGACAGCGTGTCGAAATTCTGCGTGTAGGCCGACCCCAGCGTGGTCAGGCTCACGCATTGCGCGGACACGGCAAACGATGCCAGCAACAGGACCACGCTGCCGAGCGCTGCGAGGAACGGACGCGGCGGCATGGCCTGCCGGATGGCGGACGCGAAATTCATGGATCTCCCCCTGGAATGCGACATCGGCCCCCGGACCGACGATCGGGCGGAGTATAGAGCCGGGACGTTTCCGATCCTGTGACTTTTCGCCTCGGATCACAGCGGTCCCGGCCGTGCGCCCGCGCAAAGAAAAACGGCCGGGTCGCCCCGGCCGTTTCCGCGTCATTGCAGGGGCGCGCGACTCACCAGCCGCAGGTCTTGCCCTGGTTCTGTTCCTTCAGCCAGCCCTGCAGCGGCGCGAAGTAGTCGAGGATGGCCGAGGCGTCCATCTGCT